>JAFXRI010000052.1 GCA_017526445.1 Ruminococcus sp.
AGGCAACACCGCACAACCCACGGCTAACGCCTCTGCACGTCATCTGCTTGCCAGCTTTCCGTCATATTACCCAAATTCTCCTTGACGTTGCGTAAAGCGAAGTGAACTTCGCTTGCAAGCCTGCGTCGAATTTAGGCAATCTGACGAAAATCTCAGCTCAATTTTATTGAGCTTGCGCGCGATCTGACGCACAGGGGTTGTGCGGTATTGCCTTAAAGCTGTTCATTGGAGGTATTTTTTATGACAAGAGGAAAAAGACTTAAAACAGCTGCCGCTGCAGGGACGGCTGCTGCTGTGATGCTCGGGACCTTCCTGCCGTGGAGATCGGGCAGCTCGCTGTTCTTCCCGGGGTTCATACTCGGCGCCTGCTCCGAGTGTGAGGAGGATACAGAGGAGATCACCTGCGGCTTTGCCCTGTGGGATCTTATCGTGAGCCTGTTCGGATAGGACATAACTGTCCAGCCGTTTGTACAGTTGTCCCGAACGATATTGACAAGCCCTCTGCGGGTGTGGTACAATGATATAGGATGAAAATTCTGTGTACAGGGAGATGGATATATGCTTAGGATAATAGAGGGCGCCTTCAACAGCAGCCGGGACAGAGCCTTCTGCGATGCTGTGGCAGAGGCGGAAAAACTTGGGCGTGAAGTGCTGGTCATTATGCCCGACCAGTATTCCTTCGAGTGCGACAGGAAGCTTTACAAAGCGCTGGGTGCCGCGGCCTTCAACCGTATCTCCGCGGCGGGATTCAACAGGCTGGCAGAGCTCATCAGCCGCAGATACGGCAAGAGCGCCTTTGAGAACGCCGCCGATGACATCAGGCTCATCGTGATGTACAAGGCCGTGACTCGCTTCAAGGCGGAGCGTGATGTGAGATTTTACGGACGCTCGCTGGAAAAGAGCCGCTTTATCGGGGAGATGCTCTCCCTCGTGGCGGAGCTTATACGTTCGGCCATATCCCCCGAGTCGCTGAGGGCAGCCTCCGAACGTCTGGAGGGGAGCATCTCGCTGAAGCTCTATGATATATCGCGTATATTCTCCTTCTATCTGGAAGAGCTGGAAAAAGCCGGCCTGCGTGACAGCCTTACCGCCCTTGCGGATGCAGGCAGGATCGCTGCCGCGGAAGGCTTCTTCTCGGGTATGGCCGTGTTTATCGACGGCTTCACCGACTTCACGAAGGACGAGTACGATATGATCGGGACGATGCTCTCCCAGGGCGCAGATGTGACCGTCTCGCTGCTGTATCACCGCACCCCCCGGGAGGATCACATCGACAGCCCCTTTGCGGTGACTGTCCGCACAAGATCGGGGCTCAGGGCCCTGGCCGAAGCCCACGGCTGCGGCTTTTCGGAGCAGCAGCTGGAGGATATCTCCGGAGCGTGTGAGAAGATACTCGCCGTTGACAGATACTTCTGTACCGGAGAGCTGCCCCTGCCCCCCGCTAAGAAAACTGACACAGCAAAGTACAAAAGCAGCCTTGACAGGGCAGCCGCCTTCCGCAACGAGGGCCTTGCCCTGGTCTGCGCCAACGATATATACGACGAGATCGAGTATGTATGCGCCGAGATCGAGCGCCTTGTCCGGGAGGAGGGGTATTCCTACAGCGAGATCGCAGTAGCCGCCAGGGATATAGCATCCCTTGCACAGACGGCAGAGGGTACCTTCGGGCGCTATGAGATACCCTGCTTCATCGACCACAGCAGCCGTGCCGACGATTCGGTGATAGTCATATTCCTCAAAAGCCTGTTTGCCTGCGTTACCGGCGGGCATTACCGCACAGACGAGATAATGAGATATGTCCGCTCGCCCCTGAGCTGTTTCAACGATATCGAGGTCACTCTGCTGGAGGAGCATATCATTACATACGGGATAGACGGCGATATGTGGCTGGAGCCTTTCGGCTCCCACGACCGCCGGCACGAGGTCCCCAAGGTGATCGAGGAGCTGAGACAGCGTATCATCCTGCCCTTTGAGAGGTTCAGAAAGGCGGCACAGGACGCTTCCGCAGCCGGTATAGCTGAGGCTCTGTTCAGCCTTGTCAAGGAGATAGACCTGCCGGGGCAGGTGTATTCTGTGTTCGCCAGAAGACCGGAGGAGGACGCGGCCTCGAAGCTGGAGCTGGAGCGTGCCAACAGGAGACTGTGGCAGAGCGTACTCGGGGCGGTCAAGACCATACACGACGAGATGGGAGAGGAAAAGCTGAGCATCCGCCGCTTCGGCGAGCTCTTCGGCCTTATGACCTCGCAGATGAGCATATCGGCGCCGCCGCAGAGATTACAGGCGGTAAGGTTCGTCAGCGCCGAGAGCTCCCGCCTGGACGATGTAAAGGTGCTGTTCGTGCTCGAGGTCAACGAGCGTGTGTTCCCTGCCGAGCCGGGCACGGGAGGACTGTTCACCGAGAGAGAAAAGCAGCTTCTGCAGAAGGCCGATCTTCCTCTGTCCGATACAGCTTTGAACAGTACCCTCGCCGAGAGACTGGTGGTGTACAGAACGCTCTGTCTGCCGAAGGAGAAGCTGTATGTGATGTACTCCGAGACTGACGGCTCCGGCAAGCTGAGACAGCCCTCGCTGCTGATCGACAAGCTGTATGAGATCTTCGGCGAGGTGGATAAGCTGAGGGTGTCAGACCTGCCGGTGAGCTTTTTCTGCACCTCCTACCGCACAGGGTACTATAAGTTCCTCGAACATTCAAAGGACAGGCTCGTGGTCAGCGACAGCACAGGCGTGATGAACCGTGACCGCTCTGACAGCCTCCGGGACCGCATCGCTGCAGCAGATCACGCCGCTTCGCTGGAACAGGCGCTCAGGAACGACGAAGCCTGTGCTTCGAGACTTGACGCCCTGCCCGGTTATGCCGGGAGCCTTGACTACAGCATCTCCCGCGAGACTGCAAAGAAGCTTTTCTATCCCGAGAAGCTGGTGCTCTCGGCAACGAGCATAGACAATTTCTATACCTGCCCGTTTATGTATTTCTGCAAGTACGGCCTTGCCCTGAGAGATCCCCAGAGCCTTAAATTCGACAGCGCTTCACGGGGAAATTATGTCCACAGGAGCCTGGAAGCCGTTATGACAAAGGAGCAGGACGGCAGGAGAGTATATGACGACAGCTTCACCACCCTTAGCGAAAGACAGATACGCGCACGCATCGACAAGGCCTTCGACGACTTCGACGAGACGGAGAACGGCGGCAGCTACGGCAAGCGGGCAGCATTTCTCGCCCAGAGGGAAAAATACAAGGACAGCGTTTACAATATCGTCAGACTGGTGCAGGAGGAATTCCTCGGCTCGCTTTTCAAGCCCACCTATTTCGAGTACAGGCTCGTCAGAGATGATAAGTCCAGCCTGCTGACTATGAAGCTGTCAGACGAGCTGACGGTCACTCTTACGGGAAGCATCGACAGGGTGGATGTTTTCAAGGACATCGACGGACGGGAGTATGTGCGCATAGTTGACTACAAGTCGGGCAGCACTACCCTTGACCTGGCGGCAGTGTACCACGGGCTCAATCTGCAGATGTTCGTTTATCTGCTGGCAATGACCGAGAGCAGTGAGCTCCTGCCGGCGGCGGCGGTGTACTCGCATATCAGTGAGCCGGAGGCAAAGCTCCTCCCCCCCGAGTACGGAGAGGAACCGGACACACGCTCGCAGCGTATCAAACAGTTCAAGCCTGACGGTATGATGCTGGACAGGGCGTCGGTCATAAAAGCCTTCAATACCGCAGGGAACGATTCTTTCCTGCCGGTCATACTTAAAAATGACGGCACCGTCAGCAAGAAGGGGGCTCCGGCATATTCGGCGGAGTTCATCGCAGCCTGTGAGGAATTCGCCCGCAGGAAGATGACCTCTCTTGCCGAGAAGGTGGCCGCAGGGACCGTCCCTGCCGAGCCGCTTATGAAAAGGACATACGATCCCTGTACAAAGTGCGAGCACTATGCGGTGTGCGGAAGAGTCCGCCGCGGTGAACCGGCACAGATCAGGAAAGAGGACAAGCAGGGCTTTATGGATGAGATCAGCGGCATAATAGCCGAAGGAAAGGAGGACGGCAGCGATGAAATGGAATGAAAAGCAGCAGCAGGCCATTGATACCCGGGACAGGGGAGTTGTGGTCTCGGCGGCAGCAGGCAGCGGCAAGACCGCCGTGCTGGTGGAAAGGACTATCTCTATGCTCACCGACTGTGAGAACAAGCTGCCTGCCGACGGACTGCTGGCAGTGACCTTCACCAACGAGGCTGCCGATCAGATGCGCCGCAAGCTGACTCTCGCCTTCGAGAAAAAGCTGAAAGAGAGCAGGGATCCGGAGGAGAAGAAATGGATCGCCGCCCAAAGGGATGCTCTGGCTCTGGCGCGTATATCCACCATAAACTCATTCTGCTACGATCTGGTGAAGCGCTGCTTGAATGAGTTCGACTTCGAGGACGGCGTGCGCATCATCGAGGAAAACGATGCAGAGGCCATTCTTTCCAAAGCCTTTGACGAGGCGCTGGACAGCTTTGCCGCAGCCCCGGGAGGGGGATTTGATCTTCTGTATAAATACTTCGGCGGAAAGACCTCTGCCGTCCGCGACAGCGCAAGGGCGCTGTACCGTTTTCTGCGCTCGCTGCCCTTCCCGGAGGAGTGGACAGAAAAGACAGTTGCAAGGCTCAGGAGCGGCAGTACGGATATATACCTTGATACGCTGGGCTATACGTTCACAGGTATGCTCGACAAGGCCGAAAAGCTCAATGAGCAGGCCGTGCATCTGCTCGGACGCTTCACCGAAAAGACTGCGGAGATCACCTGCAGCGAATCGATCTTCCAGCACGATCTTGCAGTTATACGCAGGCTCAGGGACTGCCTCGGGGCCGGCGACTGGAGGGGTATGTTTGAAGCATTCCCCGACAGTTACCCTAACATTAAGACAAAGCCCAAAGATCCCGCGGATTATCCGCCGGAGCTGGCTGCGCTCTTCGGCGTGATCCACGATCTGAGGGAGCAGGAGAAAAAAGTAATAGGCAAGATCAGGGATGCGCTTTCTCCCATAGGCAGGGATATAGAGGGCCCGCTCATAGTCTCGGCCGATATACTGGAGCAGCTGGCGGCGTATGTCCGTCTCGCTGAGGATATAGCCTATAAGGAGAAGCTAAGACGCAATGTGCTGGAATTTTCCGACGTGGAGATAATGGCGCTGTCGCTGCTGGTGAAGAAGGAAAACGGTAAGCTCGTGAGAACGCCCTTTGCTTCCGAGCTCGTTTCAAACAGGGAGTATTCCATACTGCTCATCGACGAGTTCCAGGACGTGAACAACCTGCAGGAGCTCATCTTCAAGGCTCTGTCCGATACAGATGATCTGGATGTTTTCGGCAAAAACGTCTTCGTCGTGGGAGATGTCAAGCAGTCGATCTACGGCTTCCGGCTCTCCAACCCGGGGCTTTTCATCAGGGCCAAGGAGCAGGCTGCCGAAGATGCCAACAAGGACAGGCTCTCGCTGGTGGAGCTGGCGCTGAACTACCGCAGCCGCGGATGTGTTATAGACTTTGTAAACCTTGTCTTCTCGAACATTATGAGCGAGGAGGCAGGGGAGCTGGAATATACCGGCGGAGAAAGACTGGTCAGGGGCGCTGGCTACAAGGATGACGACTGCCCCACCGAGGTCATATTCGTGGATGATGCCGCTGCCGACAGCGGCGATGACAGCGGCGGCGACGACGGCCTGAGCATAGACGAGAACTATGCCATAGCAAAGCGCATCCGCGAGATGATAGATGCCGGTACTCCCGTATATGACGATGCGGATAAGCCCTCAAGGCCCTGCGTGCCGGGGGATTTCTGCATACTCTACCGCAGCAGCGGCGCTGTGGAGACACTCAAAGCCGCCCTGTCAGCCTACGGCCTGAAGGCTGCCGCCGAGAAGAGCGCAGGGTATCTGCGTTCCCGCGAGGTCAGCCTGGTGATGAGCCTGCTGAAAGTCATCGACAACCCTATGAGGGATATACCTATGGCTGCGGTGATGCTCTCGCCTATAATGGGCTTTACTGCCGACGAGCTGGCGAGGATCCGCCTGCTGGGCAGGAAGGTCACGGAAAAGACCTATGATAACGGCAGAAAGCGTAAAGTGACCTACTACGCCCACCTGTATCAGATAATATCCGCAGTAGGGCAGACGGATGAGGCCGCCCACCATAAGGAGAGCGAAAAGCTGGTCATAGACGATCCGGTGCTGGAGAAAAAGTGCCGCGATGCAAGGGAGCTTGTGAGAAAGCTCAGCTTCTATTCGGCAGGGATGAGCCTTTCAAAGCTGATAAGACGCATCTACGACGAGACAGAGCTGCTGGCGGCAGTGTCCTCCCTGGAGAACAGCCGTCAGAAGCGGGCGAACCTGCGGCTGCTGCTGAGGTATGCCGACTCCTACTGCGAGAACAGCGACGGCTCAGCCTCCGGGTTCATACGCTACCTTGAAATGATCTCCGAGAGCGGCAAGGACTTCACTCAGGCCGCCACCGAGGTCGAGGACGAGAACAGCGTCCTCGTCAAGACGATACACGCCTCCAAGGGACTGGAGTTCCCCTTCGTGTTCCTCTGCGGACTTACCAGGACCTTCAACGAAAGAGACCTGCGGTCAAATATGCTGCTGGACGAAAAGTGCGGCGCGGGATTTACTCTTTGCGACAAGGACACCCTCGTCAGGACCGAGACCGCCGCCCACGCAGCCGTCAAGCTCATAAAGCGTGGCAAGCTCATAAGCGAGGAGATGCGGCTGCTGTATGTTGCCCTCACCCGCGCGAGAGAAAGGCTTTTCCTGCCGCTGTGTATGAGAAGGTCAGCCGACGGCTCCTCAAAGACCGAAAAAATGATAAAGGATCTCGCCGCGGATATATCACGCTCCGGCGGTATCACCCCGAGACTGGTGCGGGAGTGCAGCTCCTATGCAGGGTGGCTGTGCGCCGTGCTGCTGTGCAGCGAGTACAGCGGTGAGCTCTGCAAACGCTTCGGGATAAGCTATGAGATGCCCGCGGCTTCCGGGAAAGCCGGCATAGTCTTCTCCGATTACAGCGCCGGGGACGAGCGGAAAAAGGAAAGCCCGGACTACCGCTCCGGTGCTCCGGACAGCAGTCTCGTCACCCAGCTGCTCACAAGATTCATAGGACACCAGTCAGCCGAGCCCGATCCGGCAGCGGCAAAGCTCTCTGTTACCGAGATAGTCGCCGAGGAAAAGGCAAGACAGGATCCCGACAGAGCGGTCAACCCCTTCTTCCCCAATGTGCCCACCCTCGATGAGGAGCTGGGAAGGCTCACCGCCGCACAGCGCGGCACCTGCACCCACCTGTTTATGGAACTGGCAGACTACACCCTCGCCGAGCAGGATGTGAAAGCCGAGCTGGACCGCCTGACCTCTCAGGGCTTCTTTACCGAAAAGGAGCGCAGGGGAGTTTACGTCGATGCGCTAAGGCGGTTCTTTGAAGGTGATCTGTATAAGAGGATGAAGGCCTCGCCCCTCAGACTCAGAGAGAAGAAATTCCTCGTCGCCTTTGAGGAGCTGGACCTGCCTGACAGCTACCGCAGCTATCTTACCGACGGCTCGATGCTCCAGGGTGTGGCCGACTGCCTCTTCCTGGAGGAGGACGGCTATGTGCTGGTGGACTACAAGACGGATAATTTCAGGGACGTATCCGAGCTTTACGGCTACAAAACACAGCTGGAGCTTTACAAGGCAGCGCTGGACCTCATTCTCGACAAGCCTGTGAAGGCCTGCTATATCTACTCCTTCAAGCTGGCAGTGGGGGCGGAGATAGCGCTTTAGACTGTTTACCTATGCACGGTCACGAACATAACACCTGCCCGAGCGGCCGTCCGGCCGTATCATACCGCAGGCGTTCGCGGCCGTGCATTTGTTTTATGCGCTTTGATTTGTGCAATTTGCCTATGCAAAAACCTGCTTTTGCAATCGTGTAACGTTCAAATCTCCAAAATTTCAAAAAAACAGCCGTTTTTGCAGAAAATTCTGAATTTTTTCGATTTAGGACTTGCAAAATTCTGAATAGTATGCTATAATAGTGAAGTCGTGATAGAGCGGACTGCGTTTTATTGCGTCCCCATCTAAATTTTATTAAAAAGGAGTCTTTTTTCATGGCACTTAAGAATGAGTATCTCAAGAGCGTACTCGCACAGGTCGAGAAGCGCAATCCCGGTGAGCCTGAGTTCCTGCAGACCGTTAATGAGGTCTTCCAGAGCATCGAGCCCGTCGTAGAGAAGAGACCTGATCTCGTTGCAGCAGGCGTTATCGACAGAATGGTCGAGCCTGAGAGACAGATCGTTTTCCGTGTTCCCTGGGTAGATGACAACGGCAAGGTACAGGTAAACCGCGGCTTCAGGATCGAGTTCAACTCCGCTATCGGACCTTACAAGGGCGGTCTGAGATTTGCTCCTAACGTATATATGGGCATCATCAAGTTCCTCGGCTTCGAGCAGACTTTCAAGAACAGCCTTACCTCTCTGCCCATGGGCGGCGGCAAGGGCGGTTCTGACTTTGATCCCCAGGGCAAGTCTGACGCTGAGGTTATGCGCTTCTGCCAGAGCTTTATGACCGAGCTCTGCAAGCACATCGGCCCCAACACTGACGTTCCCGCCGGTGATATCGGCGTAGGCGGCAGAGAGATCGGCTATCTCTTCGGCCAGTACAAGAGGATCAGAAACGAGTTCACAGGCGTTCTTACCGGCAAGGGCATGACCTACGGCGGCTCGCTCATCCGTCCCGAGGCTACCGGCTACGGCGCTGTTTACTATACTGTTAATATACTCGACTACTTCAAGGACAGCATCAAGGGCAAGACCTTTGCTATCTCCGGCTTCGGCAACGTTGCATGGGGTACTGTAAAGAAGGTCAACGAGCTGGGCGGAAAGGTAGTAACTATCTCCGGACCTGACGGCTACGTTTACGATCCCGACGGCATCTCCACCGACGAGAAGGTAGATTACCTCCTTGAGATGAGAGCTTCCTGCCGCAACCGCGCTCAGGACTATGCTGACAAGTTCGGCGTACAGTTCTTCAAGGGTGAGAAGCCCTGGGGCGTAAAGGCTGACATCCTTATGCCTTGTGCTACTCAGAACGAGGTAGGCATGGACGAGGCCAAGAAGATCGTTGCCAACGGCGTTAAGTACTATGTTGAGGTAGCTAATATGCCTACCACCAACGAGGCTATCGAGTACCTGAAGGCAAACGGCGTAATCGTTGCACCTTCCAAGGCTGTAAACGCCGGCGGCGTTGCAGTATCCGGCCTTGAGATGAGCCAGAACTCCATGAGATACAACTGGACTGCCGAGGAAGTTGACGAGAAGCTCAAGGGCATCATGGCCAACATCTTCTCCGCTTCCATCAAGGCTGCTAACGAGTACGGCCTGGGCGACGACCTGGTTGCAGGTGCAAACATCGCAGGCTTCCTCAAGGTTGCTGAGGCTATGAAGGAGCAGGGCTGCGTATAATAAGCAGACCGTTTCAATACGCTTTCACGATCATAATACGATCTCATACAAATACAGGCAGAGCTCTCCTCCGGGAGGGCTTTGCTTGTTTTCGGGGGGAGTGTCTTCCTGCCGGGTGGCAGGGAGATCACAAAGAGATATGCAGAGCTCTCCTCCGGGAGGGCTTTGCTTGTTTTGAGGGAGTGTCTTCCTGCCGTGGGGCAGGGAGATCACAAAGAGATATGCAGAGCTCTCCTTCGGGAGGGTTTTGCTTGTTTTGAGGGAGTGTCTTCCTGCCGTGGGGCAGGGAGATCACAAAGAGATATGCAGAGCTCTCCTCCGGGAGGGCTTTGCTTGTTTTGAGGGAGTGTCTTCCTGCCGTGGGGGGGAGGACGGGAAGGGCCGGACTCGGAAAAACAGCCCGGGAACACCGGCTTTCTTCCCCCGGAAACAAAGTTTTGTGATAAATTAAGGAAAATTTCGGAAATACTATAGCTTTTTGAGAAAAAGTGTGTTATAATATATTTTGAGATTTTATTTGAGTTATCATTTTTCGGGAAAGGAACGGAAAGTAATGGGAAAATATGACGGATGCAAATGCCTCAGCTGCGGGCTCGAGTTCACCGAGTTCGACGATGTGGTAGTCTGCCCCGAGTGCGGAACTCCCTATCACAGGGACTGCTATGAGAAGGAAGGGCAGTGCATTAATACAGACCTTCACGAGTCGGGAGGCACCTGGAAGCCTGAGCATAAGGAAGCTCACTCGGAGGGCCCGGTCAGATGCGTGCGCTGCGGACAGGAAAACCCTGCGGAGGGACTGTTCTGCAACCGCTGCGGTATGCCTCTCAACGATATGCATAATAACGAGCCGAGGCCCTTCAACGAGAACGGGAACGCCGGCCAGCGTCCCGGCGGGATGAACAACGGCGGTATGAACGGTATGAACGGTATGCCCGGCCAGGGAATGAACGGCAGCGGCTTTGCCGTACCGCCCAATGCTATGCGCTTCGATCAGGACTCTGATATCGACGGCGTCAAGCTCGGCGACCTGGCAAGATATGTGGGCAGGAACCAGTTCTCCTTCCTGACCAGCTTTATACGCTTCGGCAAGTTCGGCGGCAAGGCCAGCCTGAACTTCTGCGCTCTGCTGTTCCCGCAGTATTATTTCTTCTACAGGAAGATGAACCTTATCGGTATTATCTATCTTATAGGGAGCGTGATACTCTCGCTGCCTACCATAATGCTTATGTCGGCAGCAGGCTATCTGCCGAAAATCGCTTTCGTTACCGAGAGCTTTGTCAAGAGCAGCCAGTTCTCAACGATACTCAACTTCACATCCACGGCGCTGATGGCCACACAGTGTATCTCAGCGATATTCGCCAACTACTGGTACTATAAAACGGCGCGGAAGAATATCAAGGCCGTCCGCGATGCCGTCGAGGACGACGAGGAAATGGTCCGCGGGATGATATCCAGCAAGGGCGGCGTTTCCTGGAGGGGATTTTTCCTGGCAGTGCTCATATCCAACGCCCTTGTGGTGTTCGCAGTGTTTATGATGAATAAGCTCGCCGGTTGATGATGCCGGCAAAAGCGCTGGCATATTTACAAAAAATTTACAAATGACATTTTGCCTCCGATTGACAAAACGGGGGCTTTATGTTATAATAATTGAGTTATCCTTGCTTGCACTTCAAAGTGCAGGCGAAATCCAAAAGGAGGTGTAAGAAATGGCAAAGATCAATGAAACTTACGAGGCTGTAGTAGTATTCAGCTCCAAGCTGGGCGAGGAGGCAGTAGCTGCTCTCACCGCTAAGTTTGACGAGATGATCAAGGCAAACGCTGAGGACGTTACCGTAAACGACTGGGGCAAGCGTAAGCTCGCTTATGCTATCAACTACGAGACGGAGGGCAACTATGTTCTGTGGAACTTCACAGCAGCTCCTTCCTTCCCCGCAGAGCTCGAGCGTGTACTCGGCATTACCGACGGCGTACTCCGTTTCCTCGTTACCATCAAGTAAGAGGGAACACAAATCGAAGATGTATCAGGGTTGTAAAGAGGATCATTTTTAGCGAAAAGAGGTTTTATTATGTTGAATAGCGTTATTTTAATGGGCAGGATCACACAGGACCTTGAACTCAGACAGACTCCCAACGGAGTGAGTGTCGTATCGTTCAGTCTTGCAGTAGAGCGTAACTTCGCAAAACAGGGCGAGGAGCGCGCGACCGATTTTATCGATTGTGTTGCATGGCGTCAGCAGGCGGAATTCATCAGCAGATATTTCGGCAAAGGCAGAATGATCGCTGTTGAGGGAAGCCTTCAGACCAGAACATATCAGGATAAGAACGGCAATAACCGCAAAGCAGTCGAGGTGCTTGTAGAGCGTGCATCGTTCACAGGCGAGAAGACTCAGCAGGGCGGCGGCGGATACCAGCAGAACAGCTACGGCGGCGGGTATCAGCAAAGCGGCAGCCAGCAGGGCGGTTATCAGCAGAATAACGGCTATCAGCAGAATAACAGCTATAATGCTCCCGTACCCCAGGCTCCCGCTCCGGCAGCGGATCCGGCTCTCAATATCGGAGAGCTTGACGATTTCGAGGTGCTGAGCGACGACGGAGTACCGTTCTGAGACATCACATCTGACTGCAGTTTATTCAGTAAGGAGGATTAAATCATGGAAAGGACCGGAAGGCCTGTAAAGAGAGGCCGTAAAAAGGTTTGTATGTTCTGTGTTGACAGAGCTGAAAAGATCGATTATAAGGATATCGTAAAGCTTAGAAAGTGCATGACTGAAAGAGCAAAGATCCTTCCCCGCCGTGTTACCGGCACATGCGCTTACCATCAGAGAGAGCTGACCAGTGCTATCAAGAGAGCACGTCATCTCGCACTGCTGCCTTATGTAGCAGACTGATACAGCCTGTAATTTCAAGAGGTGTCCTTCGGGATGCCTCTTTTTGTACTTTGAGCCGGTATCCGGCGAATACTGCCGGCCATAATATACCGTACACCGAATTGTAAATAATATCCGCTTGCAAATATACGGGAAGTGTGTTATGATATATGCAAGGATATAAGGTCAGTAATATATAAAGGACAAGAGAAAGGGAGGATATATTATGAAAGAGAAAAAGAACATAATAGAAAACGAAGTGCTTTATCCCTGCGTGCCGACAAGAGAGCTCGTCGTGTTCCCGAATATGGTAATGCATTTCGATGTGGGCAGGAACGCTTCGATAAAAGCTATAAAGACTGCTATGAATAACGGGATCTTTGTGTTCCTTGCGGCTCAGAAGGATCCCGAGATCGAACATCCCCTCAAAAAGGATGTCTATCCCATCGGAACGCTGGCAAGAGTCAAGCAGATCATCAAGACTCCCGGCGGCGTGTACCGCTGCCTTGTGGAGGGCGTGAGAAAGGCTAAGCTCACCGCTCTCTATGACAATGATCCCTATTATGAAGCCACAGTAAGACCTCTGCCCAACTATTCCCGCGATAAGCTGGATGAGCAGGAGCTGGAAGCTCTCCAGAGAGAGATCAAGTCCACATTTGCAAGGTATTCGGGGATGCTCCCCAGAATGCCGCAGGAGCTCCACAGTCAGGTCGAGAACGCTAAGGATCCCATAAGCCTGTTCGAGGCGATAGCATTCAATATAGTCCTCCAGTTCTCCGATAAGCAGCAGCTCCTTGAATGCCCCTCGGCCGGGGAGAAGATCGTGGCGCTGCTGACAGTACTGGTGCGCGAGATCGAGATCATGTCCCTCGAAGCTCAGATACATGAGCAGGTCCATAACGCCATGGACAAGAACCAGAGGGATTACTATATCCGTGAGCAGATCAGGGCTCTGAAAGAAGAGCTGGGCGAGACCATGGGCGACGAGGCCGACGATGACGAGATCCAGCGCTACGTCAAGCAGATCGCCGCCTGCCGCTGTGACGAGAGCGTGAGAGGGAAGATGCTCAGCGAGCTGAGACATCTGAAAAAGATGCCCTCCGGCTCGCAGGAGGCTGCTGTTATCCGCAATTACCTGGATATGGTGCTGGAGCTGCCCTGGGATAAGCGTACCCAGGATAACGAAGATATCAAAAAAGCCGTCAGGATGCTGGACGAGGATCACTACGGTATGAAGAAGGTCAAGGAGCGTATCGTCGAGAATCTCGCTGTTATGCAGATGACCGGCGGCGCCAGAGGGCAGATCATCTGCCTGTACGGCCCTCCCGGAGTGGGCAAGACCTCCGTGGGCAAGTCTATCGCAAGAGCCCTCGGACGTGAGTACGTCAGAGTCTCGCTGGGCGGCGTGCGCGACGAGAGCGATATAAGAGGTCACAGAAAGACCTATGTGGGCGCTATGCCCGGACGTATAATGACAGCCCTGAGACAGGCCGGCAGCTGCAATCCTGTGATGCTGCTGGACGAGATCGACAAGATGGGCAACGATTTCAGGGGAGATCCTTCCTCGGCTATGCTCGAGGTGCTGGATTCCGAGCAGAATACTGCTTTCCGGGATCACTTCCTTGAAGTGCCCTTCGACCTCAGCGAGGTGCTGTTCATCACTACCGCCAACTCCCTCGATACGATCGCACCCCCGCTGCTGGACAGGATGGAAGTCATCGAGCTGCCCAGCTATACAAGAGAGGAGAAGTTCAATATAGCCAAGCTGCACCTTATACCCAAGCAGCTGGGCAAGCACGGCCTGAAGGCTTCACAGCTGAAGATCACCGACGATGCCGTTTATTCCCTTATCGACAGCTATACCCGCGAGGCGGGCGTCAGAAAGCTGGAGAGGGCTATCGCATCGCTGTGCAGAAAGGCCGCAAGAATGATCCTCGAGGAGGGCGCAAAGCGCGTTTCCGTAAGAGAGAACAATATCACCGGCTTCCTCGGACATAAGAAGTATATCGGCGACGACATCGCAGGCACCGATGAGGTGGGACTGGTCAACGGCCTGGCCTGGACCTCGGTGGGCGGCGTTATAATGCCCCTCGAAGTGCTGGTGCTGGACGGCAAGGGCAAGATCGAGCTCACAGGTTCGCTGGGCGACGTGATGAAGGAGTCCGCAAAGATAGCCGTCAGCCTTGCAAGGAGCCTTGCCGATAAGTACGGGATAGATAAGGAGTTCTATGAGAAGAAGGACCTCCATATCCACGCACCCGAGGGCGCTGTGCCCAAGGACGGCCCCTCGGCAGGCGTTACTATGACTACTGCGCTGGTGTCTGCCCTCAGCGGCATACCCGTAAGGGGAGATGTGGCTATGACCGGCGAGATCACGCTGCGAGGAAAGGTGCTCCCCATAGGCGGTCTGCGTGAAAAGACTATGGCAGCCTATAAGGCGGGCGTCAAGACCGTCATCGTCCCCAAGGAGAACAAGGGCGACCTCGACGAGATCGACGATACCGTAAAGCTGGGGCTGGAGTTCGTCTTTGCCGAGAATATCTCAGAGGTGCTGGAAACAGCGCTGGTGAAGAAGTCCGGGAAGAACAAGACCGATCTGCCCTACGAACTGGTGAAGAAGCCGGTGCGCAAGGCTAAGAAGGCGTCGGTGTGATATGAACTGGAACAATGCAAAGTTTTTTACCTCCTTCGGCAAGCTGTCGCAGATGCCGGAGGCGGACAGGCCCGAGTTTGCCTTTTCGGGGAGGTCGAATGTGGGGAAATCCTCGCTGATAAACAAGCTCCTCGGCAGAAAGGCTCTGGCAAGAGTCAGCTCTGTGCCGGGAAAGACAGTCACTATCAATTTCTATGAGCTGGAGAATATCTATATAGCCGACCTCCCGGGCTACGGCTATGCAAAAACGGCCAAAGACCTCAAACGCAGCTGGAGCGACCTTATCGGCGGCTACCTCGCCTCGGACAGGGATATAGCTCTGGTGGTGCAGCTGATAGATATGCGGCACGCCCCCTCAGCGGACGACCTGCAGATGATAGATTACCTCATCGAAAACGAGATGCCCTTCGTCATAGTCTTCACCAAGGCGGATAAGCTGAAGCCTAACGCCCGCAGGGAGCGTATGGCAGCCTTTGCCGATGAGATCCCCAGCTTTGAGGATATAACTCATATCGAGTTCTCGGCGGTGACAGGAGAAGGCGTGGATGAGCTGCGCAGTATCATCGAGGAGATCTCCGCAGAAGAAGAATAAGCATGACCGGCACTCTTGCCCCGCGGGACAAGGGTGCCTTTTTTCGGATACTGCAAGCCGGACGCCGCGCCGTTTCGCTTTGCTGCTTTAAATCCTTCATTGTGCATTGTGCATCGTCAGTCCGGCTTTTCTATATTTGTATGGTCACAATGTCCAAAAATGATATGCGGATATTGACAAATTGAACAAAAAAGTGTATTATATATATTGTGTTAGTGCGGCCGGAAAAGCCGCCTTTTATGACTATATATGGAGGAACAAATGAAAAAGATAATGCTGAGTATCAGGGACGGGGCAAAGATATATATAAGCCGCAACCTGATGTTTCTGACCTTTGTGCTGACATCTGTCATCAATTCATTCCTGCTGCGGGCATTCACGGTGGGCTTCAACTATAACGTGGTCAAGCCCCTGCTGGCAGATATTGCCGCCGTGCTGTTCTTCGCTCTGTTCGGTTACTGCTTCAGACCGAAGAGACGCTTCCCCTATTTCCTGGTGCTGAATATAATATTCACTGTGCTTTCTATCGCAAACTCGATATATTATCTCAACTATAAGTCATTCATATCGGTATCGCTGCTCTCCACAGCCTCCCAGCTGGGCGGCGTTATGGGCGCAGTTACCAACCTGTTCGAGTTCAAGCAGCTCATATTCCTCTGGTCGATAGCCGCTCAGATAGCCGTCTATGTGCTTATCAGAAAGAAAAAGCCCGGCTATTTCGACGAGGTGGAAAAGCTCCGCCTCGGCAGGAAATATGCGCTGTCCACCTTCGCCGTGGCGCTGGGTACAGCAGGCATCTTCGCTTCGACTCTGACCGGCACCGACGTCTCCCGCCTCGCCAAGCAGTGGAACCGTGAGTATGTGCTGGGCACCTTCGGACTCTATACATATCAGATCTCCGATACAGTATCGAGCATCCACGCCAAGATGAATATGTGGCTGGGCTATGACGAGAACAAGCAGGCCTTCACCGAGTTCTATACCGAGAAGTCGGAGCTTGAGGTGGAGGAAAAGACCAAGAAGAATGAGTACACCGATATGTTCAAGGGCAAGAACGTCATCGTTATCCACGCCGAGAGCGTACAGCAGTACACTATGGATACATTTATAAACGGCGAGCCCCTTACGCCAAACCTGAACAAGCTGGCTAAGGAGGGACTGTATTTCGATCACTTCTACGCCCAGGAATCCGTCGGCACCAGCTCGGACAGCGAGTTTACCTTCGCCAGCTCCCTGATGCCCGCATCCAGCGGCACCGTCGCCATAAACTACTGGGACAGGGACTATACTACCGTTCAGTCGATGCTCCACGACAAGGGTTATTACGTTTTCAGTATGCACGGCAATAACGGCTCCTACTGGAACAGGCTCAACCTCCACGCATCGCTGGGCTATGACAGGCTGTATAACTATTCCAATGACTTCGTGATCGACGAGACTATCGGCCTGGGACTTTCCGATAAGTCCTTCTTCCGTCAGGCAGTGCCGATCATCAAGTCCATATCCAAGGAGCATAAGAATTTCTACGGCACGCTGATAATGCTCACCAACCATACCCCCTTTACGGATATCGAGCGCGTGAGCACCTATAAAGTGGATTTCAAGTACCAGCGCTTTAACCCCGAGACCGGTACTGTCGAGCAGAAGTCCGCGCCTTTCCTGGAAGGAACAAAGCTCGGCAGCTACTTCAAGTCTGTCCACTACGCCGACGAGGCTATCGGTCAGCTCATGGAGTCGCTGGAGAAGGAAGGCCTTCTCGACGATACCGTTCTGGTCATCTACGGCGACCATGACTCCAAGATCAAGGAAGAGGAGTATGAGTATTACTACAACTACAACCCCTTCACCGAGGAAGTGCTCACCGACGGCGACGAGGGATATATCCCTGTGGATGACTTCTGCTATAACGTCAACCGCAAGGTGCCCTTCATAATCTGGAGCAAGGATCTGAAGGAACCCAGGACCGTCAGCAAGACTATGGGTATGTATGACGTTCAGCCCACCCTCGGGAATATGCTGGGATTTGAGAATTCCTACGCTCTGGGACACGACATCTTCTCTATCCCCGAGAACGAGGAGAATACCGTGGTGTTCCCCAACGGAAATTTCATTACCGATTCGATATACTATAACAATCAGAAGAGCGAGTACCTCGATATCAGAGGCTACGATAATGTGGCCAAGCACGCCTCCTGCAACCAGACCTATAAAAACGATCCCAACCCGATGTACAGCGACACCCGGGACGGCGTCTATAAGCAGACCGCCAATACAGCCTACGGTGCCGCAGCGGTGGCTCTGCGTATGAACGACAACGCCGTTACCGAGAAGTATATCACCGATCATATAAGCTATGCTGAGGAGAGGATCAATATCTCCAACGCCATTATCTACTACGATATGATAAACAAGACCGAGGACGGCTGGTCCGGCGAGGCCAGAAAGGGCGAGACCGAAAGATCAGGCATATTTGCCCCGCCCGATCCCAGTTCCCGTGACAGACTGTACGCTGCATAAGCCTCTGTAAGTGTGATCGTAAATATAGGCAATACCGCACAACCCCTGTGCGTCAGATACGCAGTCAGATTTTTCGTCAGAGTGCATAAATTTGACGCAGGCGGGCTGACGCCCGGCAAGGAAAATTTGTGTGCTATGACGGAAAATATGCAAGCAGATG
>JAFXRI010000053.1 GCA_017526445.1 Ruminococcus sp.
AAGGCCGAGGACGAAAACGGCGAACGGCTGCTCGACGTGCTGGATATCCACTACTACACCGAAGCCAAGGGCGAGTGCGGAGAGCGTTCATGCAGCCATTACAATCAGGAGGGCTGCGTTGAAGCACGGCTGAATTCCACTCGCTCGCTCTGGGAAGAGGGCTATAAGGAAGACAGCTGGATAGTTGACACAGGCGCGGAGTTTTTCCCTCTGCTCCCCAATATCCGGCAGTCCATAGACAAGTATTATCCGGGCACAAAGTTAGCGATAACCGAGTATGATTTCGGCGGCAGCTACGATATCTGCGGAGGTATCGCAGAGGCCGATGCGCTGGGGCTGTTCGCAAAGCACGGAGTATATCTTGCGACGCTTTTTACGGGTGATGACGGATATCAGTGCTCAGCTATCGACCTCTATACAAATTATGACGGAAAGGGAAGCGGCTTCGGAGATACCCTTGTTTACTGCGAAACGGACGATATCGAACTGTCCACAGCCTACGCCGCCGTGAATGAGGGCAGCGACGATGTGATAACTCTTGTTGTGACGAATAAGTCCTTCACAGATAAGACCACAGCCAGCATCAAGCTGGAGGGAGAGAATGAATACAGCTATGTCCACCTCTACGGACTTGGGAAAATGGCTCCCGGAGTTTTTGATATGACCGACAGCAATCCTGCCGTAAGTATTTCGGGAGATACCGTGACCTACGAGATGCAGCCCGAAACAGTATCTCTGCTTGTTATCGGCAAGGATAAAAACGCTGTGGAACAGCTTGAAACAGAGACCGCGGCCGAAAGCACATCGCCGGAAAAGGAAAGCAGCTCTCACGCAGGACTTATTGCAGGCATCTGCGCTGGTGTTGCAGCAGTTATCGCCGGGACAGGCATACTGATATCCAGAAAGAAAAGAGCAAAAGGAGAATAAAAATGAGCAAAGCTCTCGCACCAGTTCCGCCCATGGGCCGGAACATCAGTGACGAACTGATAAGGACTGCTGCCGACTTTTTTGCTTCTAAAACGATTTAAAGACAGGTGAAAAACAAAGGTAAATTCAGGCACACCGGCACCGGGGGAACGATGCCGGTGCTTTTATATTGCGGCGGCGCTGTACAGCAGATCCTGAATCCAAGTTGATCTGATCATAACGATCTGTGAAATGATCTGCAGCCGTATGGAGCAAGGCCTATTGATTTATCCATAGAAATATTGTACAATATGGGTACAACGATAATTGAAACGGAGCTGAACAAGCTATGACAGTCTATATCGACGCCGATGCCTGCCCGGTAACGCGGATAGCGGAACGGGTCGCAAAAGAATATGGGGTGCCTGTCGTGCTGCTGTGCGATACTAACCATGTGCTGTCCTCCGATTACAGCACGGTGAAGGTCATCGGAGCAGGTGCCGATGCGGTGGATATCGCGCTGATAAATTTTTGCCGTCAGGGAGATATAGTTATCACTCAGGACTACGGCGTTGCGGCTATGGCGCTGGGCAAGGGAGCAAAAGCGATACATCAGAGCGGTAAGATCTACTCCGATGACAACATCAGCGGCCTGCTGGAAAGCCGGCACATCGCCAAGGTGCAGAGGCGGAAAAGCAAGAATCATCTGAAAGGCCCCCGCAAGAGAACAGCCGAGGATGATAAGCATTTTGAGGCGAGCTTCAGGGCACTGATCCTTGAGAGCTTAGGCTGAACAGATAGCAAAAAATAATCCCCATCATCAGGGCATCGTGCCTCGATGATGGGGATAGTTTTTTTATTCGTCAGCGATGCGGATCTATTGTATTAACGCACCACGCAAACCCCTTAGCTGTCCTGAGCGCGGGGACTGTGAAATGATTGCCCTCGTTCCATACAAGAGTGCAGCTGATGTCCTGCGAGAGCAGCAGCTCGTACTGCCTGCGGATGTTGTCGCCGACTGTTGCCATGACCCTGTTGCGAGTCTTTTCTTCTTTAAGGCCGAGGCTGAGGTAAATGCTTTCGGCGGCGGGAGTACGCTCACCGATAAAATCGAGCCACCCCGGGAACCATACCGAGGGCGATGCTGCTGCGACGGCGTCAAATCTGTCGGAGATGTACCCCGCCCACAGTGCAAACAAAGCGGCAAGCGAATAGCCTCCCAAAATAACCGGCGCACAGGCATCAAGTGACAGCCTTCTGCTCACCTCGGGGATAAGATGTTGTTCGATATATGCAAGTGTTTCAGCCGCGCCGCAGCCGAAGGTTTCGCTGCCGAAAACAGGCGGTGCAGTCCAGGGCGAAAGCTCGTTGTTCCAGTCGGTGATCTCGAAGGCTGCAAAAGCGAAAGGCGCATCGGTGAGCGACTTGATGTGTTCTATCTCTTTTTCAAAGAACTCCAGCTCACGCGCATCTGCGGGCTGTATCAGCAGATACTTAGGCTCGGGATTGGTATATACAGTGCAGTTTTTTCTGCCAACAACTATAGTTTCATTCATCATACTTGCTCATTTGTTATACGGACATTTATTGCCGATGCATTGCTTGTTCAGCGGAGAAAAATCGCATTTTATCATAGGCATTTCAAGCTTTACGCCGTATCTGTCAGCAATATAGCTTACTGCCTGATCCATTGCGGTGAAGGCGTCACGCTTGCAGCAGCGCGGCCCGCCGGTCTCGGCAAGGCGTGCAAGTGCGGCGGATGTGTATTTCATATGGCTGCCCCAGTCCTCGTCCGAAAGCGGACCCGTACCTTCTATGATCGCAAGCGCCGCCCCGATAGATGTAACTGCACCGCATACTCCCCACAGACCGCAGGCAGCGCCGGGCATACGCAGACCTTCATACATCAGCTTGTTCAGCGCTTCGTGAAGCTCGACCTTTCCGCCTGCATTGTGAAAAGCAGTAAGTATGCAGGCACCGTCAAGAATATGATGCTCAGGGCCGTGTATGCGAACAAAGTCCATTTCAGCGATGCTGTGAAAGA
>JAFXRI010000054.1 GCA_017526445.1 Ruminococcus sp.
CGAAACTGAGTATTTTCTTGCCGCCGAAGCGCTGACGTCCCAGGATATTCACCGAGGCGATGCCGGTATTCTTGTTGTTCTCGTAAGTCAGCTTATAATCGGTGCCTTCCTCCAGAAGCTCGCCGCGGAAGAAGCATCTGAGCTCCTGAGTGATCTTGGCGCCGGTATAGGTGCAGTCGCTAAGCCCCTCCACATCGAACATAGAGGAGTTATATCTTATAAGGAACTGCTCGCTGTACTCGCCGCAGAAATTCCCGGCTCCCTTTACAGTGACCGTGGCAAGTCCCGGTTCCACATTATCCTTGTACCAGACGGTATAATCGCTGCCTTCGGCAAGCTTTTTGCCTGCAAAGGTAAGTTCAAGAGTTCTGAGCGTCAGCGGCTCGCCGGTATAGAGTTTCTTGGTGATACCGGTGATCTCGCAGGAGTTTATATCTGCGGGCTTTATCCCGAAGCTGAGTATCTTCTTTCCGCCGAAGCGGTCGCCGCGCCCCAGTATACTTACTGTTGCGGTGCCGGCATCCTTATTGTTCTCATAGGTTATCTTATAATCCTTTTCCTCCTCCAGAAGCTCGCCGCGGAAGAAGCATCTGAGCTCCTGAGTGATCTTGGCGCCGGTATAGGTGCAGTCGCTAAGCCCCTCCACATCGAACATAGTGGAGTTATACCTTATAAGGAACTGCTCGCTGTACTCGCCGCAGAAATTTCCGGTGCCCTTTACGGTGACCGTAGCAAGTCCCGGCTCCACATTATCCTTGTACCAGACGGTATAATCGCTGCCTTCGGCAAGCTTTTTGCCTGCAAAGGTAAGTTCAAGAGTTCTGAGCGTCAGCGGCTCGCCGGTATAGAGCTTCTTGGTGATGCCGGTTATCTCGCAGGAGTTTATATCTGCGGGCTTTATCCTGAATCGGAGCGTTTTCTTGCCGCCGAAGCGCTGACGTCCCAGGATATTCACCGAGGCGATGCCGGTATTCTTGTTGTTCTCGTAAGTCAGCTTATAATCGGTGCCTTCCTCCAGAAGCTCGCCGCGGAAGGTGCAGGTCAGCTGCTGAGTGATCTTCCCGCCTGTATAGACACGGTCTTCCAGGCCCCCGACCTCAAACAGAGCGGAGCTGTATCTGATAAGGAACTGCTCTTTTTTCTCGCCGGTGTTCTCTCCGATACCCTTTACTGTCACAGTTGCTGAACCGGCTTCGATATTGTCGGAATACTCTACTTCGTAATCTGTACCCTCGACCAGCTGCCTTGTACCATGGAAAACATCCAGCCCTGCAAGAGTCAGCGGATGGCCGGTGTACAGCTTTTTGGTTATGCCGACGATCTCGCAGTCAGCCAGATCAACAGGCTCGGGCTTTGAAAGATAGCCGTCACGTTTGAGTGCTTCAAACAGCCTGTCCGCATTGTGTTCGTCGTGATACTTAACGATATCACGGAACCTCTCGATCTGCTCGGGAGTCTGTTCTCCGTAATAGTTCTTTTTGATAAGCGCCGGCATATCCTCGGAGCTGTAGCATACATCCGCGAACACATTATCATCATTGAGCATAAGATGATTGCCGGGTTTTGCTTTGTAGTATTCTTCTCGTCCTTCCCAGTCGAAGATGACCTTGGCGCCGCGGTAGAATGCATCGTATGAAATGCTTGACCAGTCGGTGATAAGCAGCTCGGTACGCCTGAGTATATCGTCATAGGAAACGTCAGTCAGTATATGTTTCCCGAGAGGAGTATTATCAAATTTACCCATCAGCAGCGGATGAGTCAGCACTACGGTTTTTTCCTTCAGCTCATCGGGGACCGACTCATAGGCCTTCAGTACATCCCTGTAATACGAAGTCCCGCAGGGATCGTCTTCGTACATATTTACCTCCCACTTGCGGTAGGTGAGCATAATGACGATAAGGTCATGTGTTTCGTCACGCTTCGCGCGGTCAAATTTCGAGAACCCTGTAATATAGAAGTTTCTCATATCCATATTGGCATACTTTATCATATGGCTCGCTTCAGTTTCGGAGCATACGACAACACGCCCGTAGCGTGGGAAACCCTTGCCCTTGATGAAAGGTGAGTCATCCGGGGTCAATCCTTTTAAATAGCCTACGCCGTGGCGTAAATATACAAATCTGAAATTATCTTCGAGTATCTTTGCTCTTGCGAGAGGATTCTTTACAAAATACTCTATTGAATGCTGTATCAGCTCCGAGCCGATGAAAACATCCGCATAGAAGAACAGGAAATAATGCTTATAGCTGAACTGCTCCACCAAATAGGGCCTGTATTTTTCCGGCACCCTGTCCCAGTAGATGCTGTCCTTTGCAAGCACAAAATAGACCGGCTTCATTTCCTCGAAGCGGTTGTCGATCAGCTTTTCAAACACGATAGAGCCGCTTTCCTCGTACTTCTGCCCCTTCTTTTCAAACATAAGGACAGCGCCCTGACCGCCCTCGGCCCGTTTTTGCATTGCTTCCTTGTACGCTCTGTACATCTTGGCGTCTTCCTCGGGGGAATCTATGACATTCGGCTGATTCACAGTCATATAAACATTGTTGAGCGTGGTCTGTCTTAAATAAGCCGACAGATCCGGACGGGGATGCGATGAAGCACTTGCTTTGGGAGCGGTATCCTCATAGCTGCCGGAAAGCGGCAGCGCCTTTTCCCAATTATCCCATTTAAGGTTTTTACGGCAGCCAAAGCCGTTTTGATCCTTAATGAATACTACTACCGGCGAAATAGCTCCGAAATCAAGGACCTCTTCCGTCGGTATCAGGAGTTCAAAGCTCCTGCCGGAATAGGTCTTGTCCCCGACAGTTACATCCTGCTCTGCATTCTTCCATTCAGGTGTGAAAACATGACCGGCGATATCTATCCCGCACTCGTTATTTGAGATATCCAGGATACCTTTTTCAATATATATCTTTCCGAAAATCAGCAAACTCTTTTCGTCAGCCTTGATGTCGGTGATCTCACTTAATATATCAACAAAACGGTTATATATCCTGATCTTATCCGAATAAGCCACAACATCCTCGATAACGCCGTTTTTTATAAGTTCATAACCATAGCCCTCATCAAGGACCGTGTACTCTCTGCCTATATCAAAAGTCATAATTTCACATCCTTTTTAGCATATTGGAAATATTATACCACATCGGCATCAAAAAATCAAGCACAAAAGCACAAACAGCAAAAAGCCGCACGCCATTGTCTGTGTACGGCTTTTTATGTCTGATAATGCTGATAGATCCTTACTTATCTGATGCTATCGCGTCGATGTGTGTCTCGGTATGTCCGCCTGAAATGGAAACGATGAAGGCCATATCGGTGGCTCCGACGTTCTTTGCGAACTCGGTCATACTTATATCCACATAGCGGAAGTCGGCCACATAGATCTTCTCAAAGCTGTGAGTCAGGAAGGGTATGGTGGCGTTAGCGTAGCTGTCCTTTAAGATAACAAGGACTCTTCCGTTGTGGACGCCGGTCTTGACCTCACAGATATCAAGGTCGTTTCCGAGGATAGCGCCGTAGGCGTTCACGCCCTCGGCCCAATCAAAGAACAGCGAGTGTCCCTTGCTCTCGTTCACATAAGAGAAGGTGCTGTCCCAGTAATTGACTTCCAGCTGGTCATTGTTGTCGGGCTTATAGTAGATCATCTGATCGGGATAGTCCTTGAGCCCCTGAACATAGTCTGAGAAGGCGTACATCGTACCGCAGAAGCCTTCTATCACGCACTTCTCATAGGTGGAAAGATCCTTGTAGGTATCTCCCAGTCCGGCATCCTCGACGAACTTCTTCATAGCGTAGTAAGCGCCGCGTGGCTGCCAGTGGTGGTCGGTGCGGGAATAGATATACTCATCGGTATGCTCCGCCAGCTCGTTATATACATCAACGTTGATGACGTTCTGGAGATAGCCGCCCACGTTGAGTATCGCGTCGTGCTGGTTGGTGAACTCTTCCTCCATGCTCTTGGGCATATAGTATGCAGAGGAAAGAGGACAATATACATTGAACACGTTCACCTTGTCTCCCAGGGCCTGCTTATAGGAATTAAGGACGTTCGCATATTTCTCGCCCACGCTGAACATTCCGTAGAATGCGGGCATTGCCCTGATATTCGGCGTGCCCTCGCCTGTGAGGACTACATTTCCTGCCCACTCGCCCTCATCGGGGACCTCGGCCTTCTTCTTGGTGGTAGTGGTAGCCTTGGTGGTCGTCGTCTTGGTAGTAGTCTTCTCTCCCGAAGAATCATCTCCGCCGCCGGGCGTTGTATTGGAAGGCTCCGTATCGGCAGGTCCGGTATAGAGCGTTACCTTAGTGGTGGTAGTCTTCTTGTCGTCGTCGAGAGTTTCCTTCTTGCCGGCCTGGACATCGCCCTTGATCTTAACGTCGTCAAGGCTTATGCCGAACAGTCCGGAGAAGGTATCCGAGAAGGTCTTCAGGCTCTCGCGGTTGGGTATGGTATCTGTATAGTACTTGGTAATACCCTCGGTATATTCGCCGTTAAAATAGCTCTTCAGGCTGAATTCGGGCATCTCTGCCAGATTGCGGTTCTCCGACTGGATGAAGCCGCTTTCACGCTTCATAGCAATGAGCGCTATTCCGACTCCGAACACAAGGAGCATACACACGACGGCATTTATGAAACTGAACTCGGTCTCGAACCTCTTATACTTGGGCTTTTTACGCCTGGAAGCGGCTCTTGTGCGGGATGGCATCTCTCCGGAAGATCTCTGTCTTGTGCGGGAGGAAGTCTCGTCCGCAGGTCTTTGCCTTGTGCGGGAGGAAGTCTCGTCCGCAGGTCTTTGCCTTGTGCGGGAGGAAGTCTCGTCCGCAGGTCTCTGCCTTGTGCGGGAGGAAGTCTCCTCCGCAGGTCTTTGCCTTGTACGGGAGGAAGTCTCGCCCGCAGGTCTTTGCCTTACGCGGGAGGACACCTGCTCAGCAGGTACTTCCTCTCTGTATCCGGGAGCAGGCTCGGCAGGGATATCCTCGCGGATCCTTCTTCTTGAAGACGCAGAAGACGTGCGCTCGGGCTCTTCTCTCACCGGGCGCCTTTCGGCAGACCTCTCGGGCTGAGGCTCCGGCTGGTCGTCCAGCCAGATGCTCTTTTTCACCGGGATCACCGGCTCATCGCTCCAGCGGCTCTTGCTTCGTGTCTCGCGGCGCTTCTCGATCTCCGAGACCATTTTCTCATATACCTCGGGCCTGTCCTGCTCGGGATCCTTATAATCCTTCGCATCCACAGGGTGATGATCCTCACGCGACGCCTTGGTAGCCTCGGTGTCCCCGAAGATACCGAGCTTGCGAAGGCTGTCCAGATATGCAGCCTCCAGCTTTTCGCTGTCGGGGGATCTGAAATCCTTATTTTTATTGTCTCTGTTATCTGACATTCCTTTGCCTCCGTTAGACGGTCAGAACCTGAAATACAGGAACGGATTGTTTGTGGTGTTGAGCAGCAGCAGCGAGCTTATTATGAGTATGCCCGCATTGAGCAGGACTCCTGCCGATCTGACGAGGTAATACTTCCCGGCAGACCTGGCTGCAAGCTCCTTGATCTTGGGGATGATCGGCGTTACCAGCAGCACGGCTGCAATGATAAGGAAGATGTTTGCGAGATAGATCTTTCTCGTAACAACGCTGGAGAAGGCATTTCCGTTTGCGCCCACCAGCGCCTTGAAGAATTTTCCGAGAGCGCCGAAATCCTCAAAGTAGAAGATACCGAAGCCGAGGATAATGACAAGCTTCGTATAGATATGTGCGAACACGGGGTTCCAGTTCTTATAGCGCTTCTTGCCCAGCTTCATCTCGATGAAGACGAACAGTCCGTAGTACAGGCCCCATATAACGAAGTTCCAGCTGGCGCCGTGCCACAGTCCTGTGCAGAACCATACGAGGAAGAGCCCGCCGTACTTGCGTCTTTTTCCGAAAATAGGCACATACAGCAGATAGTCTCTGAAGAAGGTACCCAGTGAGATATGCCATCTCTGCCAGAATTCGGTAATGCTCTTGCATATGAAGGGGTATCTGAAGTTCTCGTCAAAGTGGAAGCCGAAGATACGTCCCAGACCTATGGCTATATCCGAATAGCCCGAGAAGTCGAAGTAGTACCAGAGAGCGACCATTGCGGCACCGCCCCAGGCTGCCAGCACCGAAACGGTGCCCACGCCGGAGTATCCGTTCTCAGCAGTACCGAACACTGAAGTTACCACGGTGTTGAGGCTGTTGGCGATAATGACCTTTTTGCCTATGCCGAGGATTATCCTGGAAAATCCCTCGGAAATGTCTCTGAGGTTGGTGTGTCTGTTGTCTATCTCTTCAGCGATAGTGGAATAACGCACGATAGGTCCTGCAATGAGTTGGGGGAACATGGAAACATAGAGCAGAAACTTATGGAAATGCTTCTGCACCTTGACCTTGCCCCAGTAGCAGTCAATAGAATAGGACAGCGTCTGGAAGGTATAGAAGGATATACCGATCGGCAGCTTGATGTCGGGGACGGGTATCGAAACGTGCAGCAGCGCATTTACGTTCTCAACGAGGAAACCGCTGTACTTGAACAGCGCCAGCACGCCGATGTCCACACCGATGGCCAGTGCCAGAGCACATTTTTTCGTCTTCTGAGTTTTGGCCCGGCCTATGACCTTGCCTGTCATAAAGTTCAGGAACGAGTATGCTATGAGCATAACTACCCACACAGGCTCACCCCAGGCATAGAATATCAGCGAAAACACCAGCAGCACCACGTTGCGGGCGGGTATGCTGTGTGCCACAAAATAGATCAGCAGGCACAGGGGCATAAAGAAATATATGAAAAACAGATCAGCAAATACCAAAAGACATATCTCCTCTTTTATCCTGATTTACGAAAACGTTTTCGTAAAAATAGCGAGATCCAAGCTATTAAAAAACAGTATAGATATTATACCATTCAGTCGGACTAATGTCAAGCGTAATTCTGCACAAAGTGACAATCAAAAACCCCCGAAAGTAGGTCATTTCGTCACTCCGGGGGTTTGTTAACAATTTAACAAGTGTAAAAAATCACTCTACAATGCTCTTGACCGGCCTGTTGTCCAGTTCTCTCTGTCTGCGGCGTGCGGCGAGACGTTTGCGGATGAACCAGATCACGAAAAGTGCCGCTGACAGCGCCGTCATTATCAGTATGGGGTAAAGCCCCCGTCGCCACTTGTCGGCAAGGTCCAGCTGTTCGTCGGTAAGTCCCCGTCCGGTGGAGATACGCTCGCTGGCTTTATCCACGATATACGTCGCACCGTTCATAAAGAACACCGTTCCCGCAGCGATGAAGCCGAACTGCACGGCATACTTGCTAAGAAATGCGAATACGAGCCCTGTAAGACACAGCACCGAACCGATGCCGATAAACGCGGCGATGCGCCCGGGTACGTCATCCATCTGGCCCATAGAGATGCCGAGGGTGAATATCCCGCCGTAATACAGCCCAGACCAGAGGAACGGCAGGCACATAAGCACCTTGAGCACAGTATTCACCGCCGAGTTATAGCGCCTTGCATTGCGCCGCAGCTTTTTGGCGGCGCGGCTCTCGGAGACCTTCTGCTTTTCTTTCTGTTCATCGCGCTCGGCTGCTTTTTTTGCTTCGAGCTGTTTTTGACTTTGTTTTCTGAGCCTGTCCTTTTTTGACATTTTACACCTCTTGAATAGGATACTATATATATGCAAACATCTGTCCGATCATTCCGTAAGCTATATTATAACACATTCCGGGAGCTTTTTCAAGAGCGCAGCGGGGAGAATTTTGCCGCATCGGTATTCATGTAAAAATTATCCTTTTGCGCAGCTTCGGGCTCAAAAGTTTTTTCTAATTTCGCTGCCAAGTCAAAATATACTTATCCTGCTGACCGAATTTTATACATCGTCAGGGAAAAAATAATCTCAAAGACTATTTTTGAATATTTTGGGATCCTGACTGTTCCTTCTGTTCACCGAAGAGCAGTTTGTGCTTTACCGGCGGATCACAGCGGTCTCTGCGCTGAATACTGCTTTTTTTGAGACAAAGAAACAGTCATATCCCGTATCGGTCATATATCCACCATATAAAAGAAAGGATCTGATAAGAATGCGGAGGTTTATTCGCAGAACAGCTGCTGCGGCAGGGGCTGCGGCGCTGGCAGTCATTGGAATGATAGGCTTTTACGGCCGGGGGCTCCCGAATTCGTATTATCTTCCCGACGGCAAGGATATCGCCGTCGATTCCGTTTTTTCGGTAACATCCAGGAAAATGTCGCAGGGATCGGAGGAAGACAGGCTCGTGAACGGTTCATTCACCAACGGGGAGGGCTCCGGAAGCAGAACTCTCCTGCTCTTTGACACCTTTCCGATAAAAGAGGTCACAGCCAGCGAGGTCAGAAGACCGCAGCTCGTGGCGGGCGGACGCGCTTTCGGGATAAAGCTTATGACTGACGGAGTAATGGTAGTCGGCCTGGAGGACATAGAGAGCAGCTGCCCTGCCTCCGACTGCGGGATACGCATCGGAGACGTCATCACCGAGATCGACGGACAGACCGTCACCACAAACAAGAAGGTCAGCGAAATAATCGGCAGCACCAAAGGGCGCCCCTGCTCGGTGAGCTTCTCCCGGGGCGGCAAAGAGAGGACTGCCACGCTGACGCCTGTTTACAGCGGCGGTACCTACAAGGCGGGGATGTGGGTGCGGGACTCCTCGGCAGGGATAGGAACGCTCACCTTTTACGATCCCGAGTCGAAGGCCTTCGGCGGGCTGGGGCATCCGATCTGCGACAGCGACACCAAGCAGCCCATGCCCATATCCCACGGAACTGTCGGGAACGTAAAGATCACGGGCTGCACCCGCAGCGAGCACGGCGAACCCGGGCAGCTGCTGGGAGAATTCACCTCGCCGGAAGCTGCAGGGAGCATCTCGCTGAACATCAGCGAGGGAGTATTCGGCAGACTTGACGAGGCTCCGGCCGGTGAGTCCGTCCCCTTAGGCTACAAGCAGGAAGCAGAATACGGTCCTGCGGAGATCCTTTCCACCCTTGACGGCGGTGATCCTGAGCGGTACAGCATAGAGATCGAGAACATCGACCTGTCTGACTCAGCTTCGCACGATATGGTGATACACGTTACAGATGAAGACCTTATTGAGCGGGCCGGCGGGATAGTACAGGGAATGAGCGGCAGCCCGATCATACAGAACGGACGGCTTATCGGGGCGGTGACTCATGTATTTGTAGATGATCCCACAAGGGGATATGCGATCTTTGCGGAAAAGATGTATTACTCGGGGAAGGAGCAGGCGCCCTGAACGGGTAAGGCGAACGGCGGCAGACATCAGGGGTGCAGTGAGACCTGTGCCCCTTCTGTCCGGGACTTATCCGTTTATCCCCTGATCTGATGCAGTTCTGATGCTTTGTGCGTATGCCGGTTTTATCTGCGCGCTATATGTAAGATCTGCCCTCCGCCGCAAAGCATATCATACCTTTTGTCGCTATATGTCATTAACGGGTGAACTTCACCGGATTCTATAACATATTGTGATATATGCTCGAAATTGGTGTGTATTTTGCACAAATGAGTCGATGAAAATTTGACGTATTAGGCAAAAAAGCCTTGATTTTTAAATCTATATGTGATAAGATATATTCAGACCGGAAGGCAGCGGACAAAACGCCGGCATCTTTGTCCGAAATACAGAATTTGACAACGGAGGAAATTACAATGAACAATAAAATAAAGATCCTGATCGGCGATGACACCGCACAGTACGGGGTGAGCTGTGCTTCGTCGCTGAGAGCTCTCGGCTTTTTCGTCATAACCCGGCCCAAGGACGGTATGGTCATATTCGACGCCATTCGCAACGAGGCCCCGGAGGTAGTACTCATCGACGCGGTGATGCCGAACCTTGATGCAATAGAGCTTATCCGCAAGGTCATGGCCTCGTCATGCAAAAAACCGCTGTTCATAGTCGCCAGCGCTTACGAGAACTCCTTCATCGAGCAGCAGGTAATGAATGCCGGGGCCTCATACTTTATGCTGAAGCCGTTCGATGTGAAGATACTCGGCGAGCGCATCAAGATGATGCTGGGCATCGACACGGACATAACCTCAGATATGACCTTCTCCAAGCAGAAACAGAACCCGAACCTGGAGCTGGTCGTCACCGACATAATCCACCAGATCGGTGTGCCTGCGCATATCAAAGGGTATCACTATCTGAGAGAGGCCATAATGTCCTCGGTGAACGACAAGGAGATGCTGGAAAGCGTGACGAAGCTGTTATACCCGGCGGTGGCGAAAAAGTTCAAGACCACTCCCTCCCGGGTGGAGAGGGCGATACGCCACGCCATAGAGATCGCCTGGGACCGCGGCGACATCGACACACTCAACAGCTTTTTCGGCTACACGATCAATACCGGCAAGGGCAAGCCCACCAACTCGGAATTCATTGCACTCATCACGGACAAGATCTGTCTGAAATACAAGACGACGATGACGGCGTGATCCCGATCTGCAGCTGACAGTTACGTCCCCGCCGGGATCTGTTTATCCGCATACAAAGCAGCAGGGAGACCGGCCGGTCTCCCTGCTGCTTTTCTTCATCTGTCTTGTTTCCCTTCTCTCACACAAAAAAAGGAGCTTACAGCAGCTCCTTTTTTTCATATATATTCTTTATCATCTTTCGCAGCAGCTGCGGACCTGCCGGCTGTACGCTGTCAGTTATCCATAAGCTTTGCGGCTTTAAGTATGGCAAGCTGAGTTTTTGCATCAGGATACTTTCCGGCGTAAACGCCCTCAAGTGCTTCCTCAAAGGGGAGCTTCACCACGTCGATGAACTCGTCCTCGTCCAGGTGTCTGTCGCCGAAGCTCAGATCACGGGCAAGGTACATATGGATGATCTCGGTATCGTAGGCGACTGTGGGGTAAAGGCATCCGAGATATTCAAATCTTCCTGCCTCGGCGCCGATCTCCTCTTTGAGCTCCCGAAGGCCGCAGGTGCGGTGATCCTCGCCGTACTCCAGTTTTCCGGCAGGTATCTCGGTAAGCACCTCGGAGAAGGGATAGCGGAACTGTCTGACCATATAGATCTCGCCTTTTTCGTTCACCGGCACGACGCATACTCCGCCGGGATGCTTTATCAGCTCACGGACAGCATTGCGTCCGTCCTCCAGCTCGACCTCATCAACATAGAGCTTTACGACGATGCCGTCAAACTTCTGCTCGCTGGAAAGTGTCTTTTCTTCAAGATGCATAGGTTTTCTCCTTTCGGGACAGGCGGTCGGGTGTATGCCTGCTTTTATCATTTACTTCTTTGCTCCGCTGCTCTTCATGAAATGCCCGATGACCGGTATTTTTACGTCCTCGCCCCGCTTCTTTCTTCTGTAGTAGTCGATAGCTACATATCCGATCAGGATCGTGATGCCGCAGACTGATGCTATGCGGCCGGTCTTCAAGCCCGCTGCCTTGAAGCGGAAGGTTATGGTGCTGTCTCCGGCGGGTACCGGCACGGCCATAAAGCCGTAGCTTACTTTTTCGATCTCAACGGGCTCGCCGTTTACTTCGGCGCTCCAGCCCTCCTCATAAGGCACCGAGAAGAACACCAGTCTCGGATGATCGAGGTTTATCTTTCCTGTGAAGCCGTCAGAGTCGTACTCGAAGGAGTAGCAGCTCTCAGCGCGGCGGTCATCGCAGGCCTTATCGTACATTGTTCTTGACACGCGCATCGTGCCCTTATCAAACTTGCTTATCATACCGGAATACTTTTTGGCCTGCTCATCCGAGAGCATCATAGCGTGCATAAGGAGTATGGGCTTATCCACATCGCTCAGGTTTTCCACGTCCCCGGCTGTGGTATATTGGTCATAGGCGAAGCCCATAGGCACGAAATTCTCGTTCTTATAGACATAGAACTTGTTCTGGTCTCCCACATATTTGAAGTCGCTGAGACCGGAGATCTCCTCGGGATGCGCCGGCTCCTCCTCACCGCTGAGCTGCTTGTCGGTATATTCGCTGAAATAGTATTTTACGGAAAGCAGTCCGCGGAAGGCATAATACTTGGGCTCGATACGGGAGGCCACGTCTCTTGTCTGTCCGAGAGAGGTATAAAAGTCCATAATGGATGTGGGCACGACGCTGTGGAATGTCCTCATAGATTTGAGTCCCCAGTACATACACCAGTTATCCACGTTCTCGGAGGTATCTATACGGTAGAAGGTATTCTCCAGCCCGGACATATCCCCGTCGTACTCGGAGAGGTCCACATTCTCGCGGCCGTTGATCGCACGTTCGATATAATCGGGGTTATTGTCACCCTGTATAGCGCCGTAGAGCACTGACGACAGCATACACACGGCACATGCTGCCGAAGTCATTATACAGAGAGTATTGTGCCGCTTTTTCTTATCCGATGCCACCTTATACACTGCAAAGAACAGCATAACGGTCATAATGATAGTGACGAAGGCCTGGACGTAATAAAGCTCCGGATACTTCGGCACCTTGCCGAAGACGACCTTGTCATCGATCTTCTTGGGCAGCAGACCTATGGCAATGAATATCATCGAGACGACGGCTGTCGGTATGAAGCCCTTGCGCAGTTCAAACTTGTCCTTGTCGATGACCTGGGCGGTCATAAGGCACATTATCAGTATGGGCATAAAATACCAGCGTGCATAATAGCTGCTGTTAAAGAGTATGAACGAGGAATTGAGCACCGGCACGCAGGCCATAATGGCGCATACTATTATCATCTTGCTCTGCCACTGGTTCTTGCGGGTACGCATAAAGGCTATAACGCCGCACATAGAGAACATCGGCAGATACCCGGCGAGGGAGGCCCATCTGGCCTTGTCCGAGTCGAGGATATTGACTCTTGCCGGCATATCCGAAAGCATAAAGAATGCCTGGAATATCCTGGGGATACGGAGGTGATCGCTGTATGCCACCATATCCAGTCCCCAGAGGTAACTGGAAACTCGGGGGTTGGCGATGACATCCATTACCGAAGGCAGGAGTATCGCGAATGAGATCACGAATCCCAGTACAGCCTCGAAGGCGAGGAGCCCGAAGATCTTTATATTCATCTTGAAGGTCTTGTCTGTCAGTCTCACAAAGAAATAGACTATGACGAAGACGACCTCACATACGAAGAAGAAATAGCTTATCGTAGCGCAGACCGCGGTCATTATGGCGAAGGCGCCTTTTTTGTTATCCTGAGTAAGCAGCTCGAAGCTGAGCAGCAGCAGCGGGAAGAAAGCTGTTGCGTCGTGGAAGTGGTTGAAAAAGACGTTATACGTCTGGAATCCGGAAAAAGCATAGAGCATAGCGCCGATAAAACAGGCGCTCTTATTCTCGGCGAAGCGGCGGATGAAGGCATAGGCGCACACTGCGGCGACAGCGGTCTTCAGAGCAAGCATCCATGGCATCAGGTAAGCTACGGCTCCCAGCGGGAAAAGGGTGGTAAGCCAGAAGAAGGGGCTTCCCAGCAGGTAGAAGGAATAGGATCCTATAAAGTTTGAGCCCAGGTCTGTGCCCCAGTCCCAGCCGATCGCTCCGTCCCGCACTACCTCATTGGCGTGCTGGTAGAACATCATCTGCTGCGAGTTAAAATCTCCGTAATACAGGAATATGCCCTTATTGAACACCATTGAGGGCACAAAGCTTATCATCATGACAACGAAGGCCGTCACGAACAGTTTCAGATACAGCTCCTTGCTCTTTTCTGAGGAGCGTTTTAAAAATCCCGGTTTTTCTTTCATTGCTCTTCCTCTTTCGGATAATATTGAAACACCTTATATTATAACACAAGCCTCCGGATAAATCAAGACTTTTAACGAAACAAAAAAGATCCCCCCGGATCGCTCCGGAGGGACCGTATCATTCTTTCGGAGAATTACTTCTCGTCATTGTACAGCTTCGAGAATCTTACCAGATAGTCATATCTGTCGGCAGCGTTCTTGATAGCCTTATTGAAGAGCTTCTCAGCTCTCTCGGGATTCTGCTTAACCAGCGAGTTGTAACGTACCTCACCCATAAGGAAGTCCTTATAGTCCTTGGTAGGAGCCTTGCTGTCCAGCGAGAAGGGATTCTTGCCCTCCAGCTTCAGCTGAGGATTGTATCTGTACAGGTGCCAGTAACCGCACTCTACTGCCTTCTTCTCCTCGGTCTGAGCGATGGACATACCGCCCTTGATACCGTGGTTGATGCAGGGAGCATATGCGATGATGAGGGAAGGACCGTGATAAGCCTCAGCTTCAGAGATAGCCTTGATGCACTGATTCATATCAGCACCCATGGAGATGTGTGCAACATAAACGTAGCCATAGCTCATAGCGATGCCTGCGAGGTCCTTCTTCTTGACTTCCTTACCTGCTGCAGCGAACTGAGCGATAGCGCCGGTAGGAGTGGACTTGGAGGACTGTCCGCCTGTATTGGAGTAAACCTCGGTATCGAATACGAAGATATTAACATCCTCGCCGGAAGCGATAACGTGGTCAAGGCCGGAGAATCCGATATCGTAAGCCCAGCCGTCGCCGCCGAAGATCCACATGGACTTCTTGCGGAGGAAGTCAGCATCCTTCAGTATCTCCTGAGAAGCCTTGGTCTTGTCCTTCTTCAGAGCAGCGACCAGAGCCTCGGTAGCGGGTGTATTTGCAGCTCCGTCGTCAACGGTGGAGAGATAGCCCTCAATAGCCTTCTTCAGGTCAGCCTTCTTGGTGTTCTTCTCAAGCTCAAGAACCTTAGCGATAGTTCTCTGACGGATAGTGTTCTGAGCGAGGAACATACCGTAGCCGTACTCAGCGTTATCCTCGAAGAGGGAGTTAGCCCAAGCGGGACCCTTGCCTGCCTTATTGGTGGTATAAGGAGTGGAAGGAGCCGAGCCGCCCCAGATAGAGGAGCATCCGGTAGCGTTAGCTACATACATCCTGTCGCCGAAGAGCTGTGTAACGAGCTTAGCGTAAGGAGTCTCGCCGCAGCCTGCGCAAGCGCCGGAGAACTCGAGCAGGGGCTGCTTGAACTGGGAGCCCTTAACAGTGGTAGCCTTGAACTTCTCCAGGATCTCGGGCTTCTCAGCCAGAGTCAGGCCGTAGTTGAATACCTCCTGCTCAGCCAGCTGGCTCTCCAGAGGCATCATAGACAGAGCCTTGTTGCCCTTCTTGCCGGGACATACGTTCACGCAGGAGCCGCAGCCTGTGCAGTCGAGAGCAGACATTGTCATAACGAAATTATATCCGGGCATACCGGTCATAGCGATAGCCTTCTTCTTGGCAAGCTCGGGAGCCTTCTTCAGCTCGGCATCTGTCATTACAACGGGACGGATAACAGCGTGCGGGCAAACATAAGAGCAGAAGTTGCACTGGATGCAGTTCTCGCCGTTCCATGCAGGAACATCTACAGCGATACCTCTCTTCTCGAATGCAGCGGAGCCCTGGGGGAAGGTACCGTCAGCCATATGTGTGAAGGTCGAAACGGGGAGTGTGTCACCCTTCTGCTCGTTGCAGGGGATCTGGATCTCGTTTACGAACTTCTCCAGCACCTTATTGGAGGTCTTGGCCTTGGGCATACCCATAGCGGTATCCTTAGCCTTCTTCCAGGAAGCAGGAACCTTGACCTCGACAACCTGCTGATAGCCGGCGTCGATAGCGTCGTGGTTCATCTTAACGATAGCGTCACCCTTCCTTGAATAGGAAGCGGTAGCAGCGTCCTTCATATACTTAACTGCATCCTCGATAGGAATGATGTTAGCAAGCTTGAAGAATGCGGACTGGAGAACGGTATTGATCCTCTTGCCGAGGCCGACCTCCTTACCGATCTTAACGCCGTTGATAGTATAGAACTTGATGTTGTTGTTAGCGATAGTTCTCTTTACCTGTCCGGGGAGGTGCTTCTCCAGCTCCTTGGCATCCCACTGGCAGTTGAGCAGGAAGGTTCCGCCGGGCTTGATGTCGGATACCATATCATACTTGTTGATATAGCTCTCGTTATGGCAGGCAACGAAATCGGCCTGGTTGATGAGGTAAGTGGACTTGATGGGAGTCTTACCGAATCTCAGGTGAGAAACAGTTACGCCGCCGGACTTCTTGGAGTCATAGGCGAAGTATGCCTGAGCAAACAGGTCGGTGTGGTCACCGATGATCTTGATGGAGTTCTTGTTAGCACCAACGGTACCGTCAGCGCCGAGGCCCCAGAACTTGCAGGCGGTAGTGCCGGCAGGAGCGGAGTCAAGCTTCTCCTCAACTGCGAGGGAGAGGTTAGTAACGTCGTCCTCGATACCGATAGTGAAGCGGGGCTTGAAGGAATCCTTCCAGCTTGCGTTCCAGAATACAGCCTTGATCTGAGCAGGAGTAGTATCCTTGGAGCCGAGACCGTATCTGCCGGTAGCAACGGGGATGTCGTGGAACTTAGTACCCTTGAGGGCAGCCACAACGTCGAGATAGAGAGGCTCACCGAGGGAGCCGGGTTCCTTGGTCCTGTCGAGAACAGAGATCTGCTCACAGGTCTCGGGGATAGCTTCAACGAGCTTATCAGCACGGAAAGGTCTGTAAAGTCTTACCTTTACAAGTCCGAGCTTAGTACCCTCGTTAGCATTGAGGTAATCGATAGTCTCTTCGATAGTATCACATACAGAGCCCATAGCAACGATAACATGAGTTGCATCGGGAGCACCGTAGTAGTTGAAAAGCTTATAGTTTGTACCGATCTTAGCGTTCACCTTATCCATATACTCTTCTACGATGCCGGGAATAGCGTCATAGTAGGGGTTGCAGGCCTCGCGTGCCTGGAAGAAGATGTCGCCGTTCTGAGCTGTACCGCGGAGCACGGGATGCTCAGGGTTGATAGCTCTCTTTCTGAACTCCTCGATAGCATTCATATCGACCATCTCGGCAACGTCCTTCTGATCCCATACTTCGATCTTCTGGATCTCATGAGAGGTACGGAAGCCGTCGAAGAAGTGGAGGAAAGGAACTCTTCCCTTGATAGTAGAGAGGTGAGCGACAGTACCGAGATCCATTACCTCCTGAACGTTAGACGAGCAGAGCATAGCAAAACCGGTCTGACGGCAGGCATAGATATCGGAGTGATCGCCGAAGATATTAAGAGCGTGGGAAGCCACACATCTTGCGGAAACGTGGATAACGCAGGGAAGCAGCTCGCCGGCGATCTTATACATATTGGGGATCATCAGGAGCAGGCCCTGAGAAGCGGTATAAGTTGTAGTGAGGGCACCTGCGGAGAGCGAGCCGTGAACTGCGCCAGCGGCGCCGGCCTCGGACTGCATCTCGGTGACCTTAACGGGGGTGCCGAAGATATTCTTCTGCCCCTTTGCAGACCACTCGTCTGTGTGCTCCGCCATTACTGACGAAGGTGTGATCGGATAGATAGCAGCGACTTCTGTAAAGGGATATGAAGCCCAAGCAGCAGCGTTGTTACCATCCATGGTTTTCATTTTTCTTGCCATGTTAGTACCATTCCTTTCATGTTATTTGAACCGTATGGCTAAAGATTTATTGCTGCGCCGCTCATACCCGGCGCCGATCAGCGGGATCTGCCGAGGCACACCCGCCCTATCTTATACATTATATCACTATTGTTCCGATTTGTAAATAGTTTTTTTGAAAAGTGCATATTAATATTTTATATATTTGATTTCGAGTCAAAAACGGCCTTAAAAATGCTGATCTCCGGCCGGGGAAGGTGTTTAGGCAATACCGCACAACCCCTGTGCGTCAGATCGCGCGCAAGCTCAACAAAGTTGAGCTGAGATTTTTCGTCAGAGTGCATAAATTTGACGCAGGCGGGCTGACGCCCGGCAAGGAAAATTTGTGTGCTATGACGGAA
>JAFXRI010000055.1 GCA_017526445.1 Ruminococcus sp.
AGTCAGATTTTTCGTCAGAGTGCATAAATTTGACGCAGGCGGGCTGACGCCCGGCAAGGAAAATTTGTGTGCTATGACGGAAAATATGCAAGCAGATGACGTGCAGAGGCGCAAGCCGCGGGTTGTGCGGTATTGCCTATATCTCCATAATGATCGGGAGGATCATGGGAGTGCGCTTTGTTTTCTGATATATGAAATCCGAAAGATTATCTTTCATTCTGCCCTTTATGGCGTTCCACTCGTGCATACGCCTGTCAAGGCATTCCTGCAGCGATTCGGTGAGCAGCCGCTTGGCTTCATCCATAAGCTCCTCACTCTCGCGGACGTACACAAAACCTCTTGAAACTATATCCGGGCCGGCAAGGATAAGGCCTTCCTCGCGGTCGATCGTTGCAACGGCGATGATAAGGCCGTCCTGAGCGAGCCGTTTCCTGTCCCTGAGGACTATCGAGCCCACGTCACCTACTCCAAGGCCGTCAACAAGGACCTTTCCGGCGGGTACTGTACCGGTTATCTTCATATCCACGCCGTCAGTCTCGATGACCGAGCCTATATCGGCAATGATTATCCTCTCCTCTGGGATGCCCACGGTCATAGCGGTCGCCTTATGCTTGATAAGGTGCTTGAACTCACCGTGTACCGGGATAAAGAATCTCGGCTTGGTGATAGAGAGCATGAGCTTCTGCTCCTCCTGGCAGGCATGGCCGGACACATGAACGTCGTACATATCCTCATATACGACCTCAGAGCCCAGCTTCATAAGCTCGTTGACCACGCGGGTAACGAACTTCTCGTTGCCGGGTATGGGCTTGGCTGAGATTATAACGAAGTCATTGGGATTGACCGAGACCTGTCTGTGCTCGCCCATAGCCATTCTCGTGAGGGCGCTCATAGGCTCGCCCTGAGAGCCGGTGGTCACGATACACATTTTCTCCGGGGCATACTGTCCTATCTGTTCGATATCCACCATAAGCCCCTCGGGGACTTTAAGGTAGCCCAGTTCTATGCCCTTGCCGATAACGTTGACCATACTTCTGCCGGATACGGCAAGCTTTCTTCCGGTAGCATCGGCCTGATTGACTATCTGCTGGATGCGGTGGATATTCGACGCAAAGGTGGCGATTATCACACGCTTGCCGTCGGCCTTGACAAAGAGCTTCTCAAAGCTGTCGCCGACCTTTCTCTCGCTCATGGTAAAACCGGGGCGCTCGGAGTTGGTGGAATCGGAGAGCAGAGCCAGCACGCCCTTGTTCCCCAGCTCAGCAAACCTTGCCAGGTCTATGATACCGCCCTGTATGGGGGTATAATCCACTTTGAAATCACCGGTATGGATGATTACGCCGGCGGGAGTATGGACAGCGAGCCCCACTGCATCGGGGATAGAGTGGTTGACTCTGATAAACTCGACTGCCATGCATCCGAACTTGACAGTCTGCCGCGGAGACACGTTATTGAGCTTGCAGCTGTCAAGTATCTCATGCTCCCTGAGCTTGCCTTCCAGCAGTCCCAGCGTCAGCGGAGTACCGTAAACAGGCACATTGAACTTCTTGAGGAAATAAGGCAGTCCGCCTATATGGTCCTCGTGGCCGTGAGTTAACACCACTCCCCTGAGCTTATCTATATTCTTTTCGATGTAAGTGAAATCGGGGATGACTATATCGACTCCGAGCATCTCACTGTCGGGAAATGCAAGGCCGCAGTCAATAACGATCATATCGTTTGCACACTCGATGACCGTAAAGTTCTTGCCGATCTCATTGAGACCGCCCAGCGGGATTATCTTCACCGGAGTACGGCGCTGAGGCTCCCTCACGGTCTTCTTCCGGACATCCTGTCTGGTGCTGCTGTTCTGGTGCAGCGTAGTCTTCGACCTTTTGCCCTTGTCCTTAGAGAGCTTGAGTTTGGGACTGCCGGCGGACTTCTTTTCAGACAGCTCCGCGGCAGCCTTGTCAAGCGGCACGTTCCTTCTTACAAGGCGCTTTCTTGTTTTGTTATTTTCTGTCATCAGCTAAATGCGCCCGCACAAAATCACGGCAGGCGCTACAACGCTCCTTCCAAAATATGGTATTCGATTTTCCGTTTCGTTATCCAATGAGCGAACGATCGTCCGCGGGAGCACGGTTGTGAATATTGATTGGTAGGTCGCGTGCTCCTTGTTTTACCGTCTCTGCCGGATGAAAACACCACAGTATCCGGGCAGAGACAATATCATCCCCCGGGGAGATGAATGGTTCCGAACAAAAATATCTAAATCTATTCTACTATTTTTTAATGATATTGTCAAGCGTTAATTTGTCACATTTCAGTTACAGCGTAAAAATGCTTAACGGACAAGCTTTTTTATCCTTTCGGTCACCTCATCGCACAGCGAGAGGGCGGCTTCGGAGGAAAAGCTCTCGGCGAAGATCATCAGTCCTCTGCTGCCCCGGACTCTTCTGACGACGGCTCTGCCGCTGTCTGTGAAAAGCTCGGCGTTCTGGCCGACGGCTTTTGCATCCAGTTCGAAAGCGGTGGGGACCTTCGATCCGGGGAGGCCGATAAATCGCTGTGAGCAGTAGATCTGCGGGATCTCCCCGACGAACTCGCCGAAGCTGAGGCCCGATCTGTCTGCGGCGGATGTGACCACAGCCGCAAGGGCAAGGCCGTCACGGACGAAAAAGGAGTCGGGGCGGGCGGCGCACTCCCTGGCTTCGCGGTCTTCGATACCGTCCGACACGCTGAAATACCGCAGGAGCGTGCCGTTTTCGTCTTCGGCAAGGCGTTCTGCCGAGAGCGAGGTTTCAAAGGGGAAGGATACGGCGGCGCCCTTTCTGAACATACTTCTTGCGGCAATAAGGAGCAGCCTTCCGTGAGGGACATATCCGGATGAGGTCGAGCTGGCCGTACAGGACGAGCCGTCGTGGGAGATGTGGAAGACTATGCGCTCGCCGTCGGCTTCATCAAAGCCCTCAAAGACTCTGTCGGCAGTCTGCCGGATCAGCCGTCCGGGGCAGCGGATGCTGATATTAAGCCCTGTTCTTTCCGGGAGAAGGGATCTGAGCCAATGCTCGTACAGTATCCTCATACCGTCCAGCGGGGCTGCGCTGCTGTAAGAGGAAAGGACCGTCCTGCGGCAGCCGTTCTCAGAAAAAGCGAGTTCTGCCCGGTGAGCGAGCTGCTCAGGCACAGGCAGGCCGCCGGGTGACATAAGGGTAAGGCTGTCCTCGCCGGAGCTGCTGACATAGCAGCCAAGAAAAGCTCCGCACCGGGAGAGAGAATAGCCAAGCAGCTGTTTTGAGGAAGCGCCCAGCTCGATGACCTTACACCCGGCTGATGCAAGGCCGATCCTCAGACAGCAGCAAAGCTCTCCCGAGGCTGCCGAACCGGTATGGGCTGTGATGACAGGACTGCCTTTTTCAACAGCCGAGCCCACAGCGGCGCCGAGCCTTATAAATTCCGCAGGGGTGCAGAGCTCTCCCAGCGAGCAGGTGCCCTCGTCGTCGAAAACAGGGCGGGAGCTGCGGCTGTGTACGGCATCCTCGCAGATATATGCACCTTCGGAGGTGCGTATCCCCCGGAAGACCGAGACTCCGGAGCAGAGGACGCTGCCCTCGCCGATAACGCTTTCAAAGCCTGCGGCGGACTGCTCCCCCAGTCTGGATGCGGCGCCTATCACGGCCTTGCCGAAGACTGCCGCTCCAGAAAGCTCACAGTGAGCCCCGACAGACACGTTCCTGCCGATATATGAGCCTTCGAGCCTTGCTCTGCGGCCTATGGCAGTGCCGTCATCTACCGAGGTGTAAGGCCCGATGACCGAGCCGGGTGCGGCGGTGACTCCGCTGCCGATATAGACAGGGGGTATCACTGTGACTCCGGCAGGCGGCAGGCTGCCTGTTGACCATACTCTCTCCCTGACCTCGGGCAGAGGGAGTGCGCCTGCATTGTCAAGGAAAACTCTTTGCAGCTCGGAGAGAGCCGCTGTGTCGGTGAGCCTTACCGAGAAATGAGTCTCAACGGCCTTTATGCTGATGCCCTCAGAGCTAAGCGCTTTCAGCAGCTCCTGCACACCGCCTTTATAGAGCGAAGAATACTCTGCCGGGAGGTAAACGGCACCCGCAAAGCATTTTTCCTTGTCAGTCCCCCAAATGCGTGTATCAAGGGGTGTTCCGACCGGTTCTCTGCACACGAGGACAGCGGGGATCCCGCTCCCCGCAAGCTCCTCCAGCTCAGATGAGAAGCTGTACTCGGAGCAGAGGACGAGCAGATCTCCGCTTGCGTCAAGCTCGTCCGCCTGACAGGCAAGGCGCATACCGTTTTCATCAGCGAAACGTCCGATCTGTCTCAGGGAGGTCTCTGAATACAAAACGATCTCCTCCGGGCCCAGTTTTTCCGCGCGGGACGCCGAGTACAGCACAAGCTCCCTGCCCAGCAGGCGTATAAGCCCTGACGGGCAGCCCGACACAGCACTCAGACGGGTGCTGTCCGAAGTAAAATCAATGACTGTTTTCATCAAAACACCTCCGGTGATATCAGCCGCCGCGGAGCCGGGAACTGCTGCGGCAGCCTGTTTTCAGATATTATTGTCGGGCAGGATGCGATTATTCAGCCGGCAGCCGGAAAGCCTTTTTAATTCACAAAATCGTAACCATAACTGACGCCCGCTGTGATATAATTGTATTATATACATAAGCCGGTGTAACACTATACCTGAAAGGAGCTCTTATGATCGACTATATCGACCTGAGCGGAGAATGGGAGCTTTCCGTTGCTCCAGGGAATCTTCCGCATCTGACATCTTTCCACGATACGATCACCCTGCCGGGAACGCTTTCCTGCAGCGGGAAAGGCCCTCTCAACAACGAGCGTGAGACGGGCTTTCTTACCGATGCTCACAAGTTTGAGGGAACGGCTTATTTCAGGAAGAAGATAGAGTTAAGGGGGACCGCAGGCAAAAAGGTGCTGCTTTATCTTGAACGCACAAGGATAAGCGAGGTCTTCATCGACGGCAAATACACCGGCAAATGCGAAAGCCTTGCTGCGCCCCACATACACGACCTTACAAGACACGCCGGCGACGGTGAGCACGAGCTGATAATAGTCGTGTCGAACGTGGGATATAAAACTGCGGGGGGGCATATGACCTCCAAGGACACGCAGACCAACTGGCTCGGCATAACCGGAAAGATCAGGATAGAGCTCTCGCACCCCGGAAGGATAATCAAAGCAAGGATATTCAGCGATCCGTATAACAAGAGGATCCGCGTCATCGGTGAGACCGGCTCCAGATCAGGCAGGTTCACCTGTGAGGTAGAGAGTGTGAATACTCCCGTGTACCAGAGCTTCAGGCCGATGAATTTCAGATCCTCGGACGGAAAATTCGATATAACCTACGAGCTGGGCAGGGATGCTTATTTGTGGAGCGATGAGACGCCCTATCTCTATAAGCTGACGCTGTACGGCTTCAATGACGTATATACAAGCACCTTCGGCCTGAGGGATTTCAGGGCCGGCAAAGACCGCTTCTATCTCAACGGAAGGGCGGTTTTCCTGAGAGGCAAGCACGACGGTCTGCTCTTTCCGAAGACAGGTTATGCCCCGACAGATGTGGAGACCTGGATGAAGGTAATGGGCACAGCAAAGAAATATGGGATAAACCACTACCGTTTTCACACCTGCTGCCCGCCGGAGGCCGCTTTTGAAGCCGCCGACAGGCTGGGTATCATAATGGAGCCCCAGCTCCCCTTCTGGGGGACGATCCGCGAAGAAGGCGAGGAGGGTTACAACAGGGAGGAACAGGAGTATCTCGAGAGCGAGGGGTACCGGATGTGTGATGCTTTCGGAGATCATCCCAGCTTCTGTATGATGTCGCTGGGCAATGAGCTGTGGGGCTCGCAGAAGGAACTGAACCGGCTGCTGCGCGGATACAAAGAGTATGACAGCAGAAGGCTTTACACTCAGGGCTCGAACAACTTCCAGTGGTTCCCGACCGTTCTTGAAGAGGATGACTTCTTCGTGGGGGTAAGGCTTGCAGGCGACAGGCTCCTGAGAGGATCCTACGCGATGTGTGATGCTCCTCTCGGACATATCCAGACCGACAAGCCTTCGACTATGCATGATTACGACAGCGCCGTCAACCCGGAAACAAAGTCCGGACACGGGGAAAATAAGGGCGGCACTGTGCAGATACAGTACGGCACCGGTGTGAAGACCGTTGAGGCTACGGAGGCCGACAGCAGCTTTATACCCAATGTTCCCATCGTTACCCACGAGATCGGCCAGTATGAGACATTCCCGAATTTTGACGAGATAGCCAAGTACACCGGCCCTCTCAAGGCAAGAAACCTTGAAGTGTTCAAGGAGCGGCTGGAAGCTGCCGGGCTGTACAGTCTGTGGAAGGACTTTTTCCTCTGTTCGGGAAAGCTGGCGGTACAGTGCTACAAGGAGGAGCTGGAGTCTGTGTTCCGCTCAAAGACGCTGGCAGGCTTCCAGCTGCTGGACCTGCAGGACTTTATGGGACAGGGAACGGCTCTGGTCGGGATACTTGATGCTTTTATGGACTCCAAGGGGCTCATCGCTCCGAAGGACTGGAGATGCTTCTGCTATGACGCCGTACTGCTGGCGCGGTTCCCAAAATACTGCTGCGAGAGCGGCGAGAGGTTTGAGGCAAAGCTGGAATTTGCCTGCTTCAGGAGCAGCTTCAGCAAGGACTGGGAAGTGACCTGGCTGATGAGAGGTGAGGGCTTCCGGGCTGAGGGCAAAAACCCCCTGGAAGGCAGCGGAGATCATTTTGATGCAGGCTTCATCAGCGCCGACCTCCCGGAGACGGACATACCGAAGGATGTGAAGCTCGACATCAGCATCGTCGGCACGGACATCAAAAACAGCTATGAGCTGAAAGTATTCCCGAAGACAGACAGCAGGGATATCCCGCGTGACCGCATATTCAGCAGTCTTGACGAAAAAGCCGAAGAACTGCTGGCACAGGGCAGGACCGTAATGCTTGTTCCGGAGATAAAAGACAGAGACGGATACATCGACGGCACATACTGCACCGACTTCTGGTGCTATCCTATGTTCAGGTCGATAAGCGAGTCGATGGGCAAGCCTGTCCCGGTCGGCACTATGGGACTGCTCATAGATAACAGTCATCCGGCGCTGGCAGGCTTTGCAAGCAAAAAATGGACGACTCCCCAGTGGTACGACATCGTGACGAACTCCCGCTCGGAGATACTTGACGGTCACAGCGAGGGCAAGCAGGTCATCGTGCGCACCATAGACAATTTCGAGCGCAACCACGATCTGGCGCTGATGTACGAATACCGCAAGGGAAACGGCAAGGTCGTTGTGCTCAACTGCGATATCGGGGAGCTTGACAAGACGACGGAGGGCAGGGCTTTCCTGGCTTCGGTGACTGCGTACCTCTCGGCTGACAGCTGACCGGCTGTCTCTGCCGGATGCCGGGGATCTGTATATGACAATTATTTTAGGCGATTGTAAAACACGGCGGAAAATGCTCTCCCCGCCGTAGGCGGGGGAGATGCATTTTTCGCACCTCTCCGAGCCGCCGCAGGCGGCGAGGACATACAAAAAGCGGAGAAAACTAAATTTCAAAATTGTAACCCCCCCATAATTATGCGCTTTCAGAGTTTTACAATCGGCTAACAATTATTTTTAAAGGAGTAAGATATAAATGAGCGAATGTAACCACGATTGCTCGAGCTGCTCGGCCAACTGCGGCGAGCGCGAGGGCGGTATCCCCAAGGAAGAAATGAACAAGATGAGCGACATCGGCAAGGTGATAGGCGTTGTCAGCGGCAAGGGCGGAGTCGGAAAGTCACTTGTGACTTCCCTGCTGGCTGTGAACACTCAGCGCAGCGGGCTCAGCTCGGCTATACTCGATGCTGACATCACGGGGCCTTCGATACCCTCAGCTTTCGGAATACACGGAAAGGCACAGGGTACTGAGAACGGGATCTTCCCTGCCGAGAGTGCTCACGGGACAAAGATCATGTCCATAAATCTTCTGCTGGAGGACGAGAAGGATCCTGTCGTCTGGAGGGGGCCTGTTATCGCCGGCGTGGTAAAGCAGTTCTGGACCGATGTTATCTGGGACAAGGTGGACCATATGTATGTAGATATGCCTCCGGGAACAGGAGATGTGCCGCTGACTGTGTTCCAGTCGCTGCCTGTTGACGGCATTGTCATCGTCACAAGCCCTCAGGAACTGGTGGAATCGGTAGTCGGAAAGGCTGTCCGCATGGCAAGGATGATGAACATTCCTGTGCTGGGGATCGTTGAGAATATGTCTTATTTTGAATGTCCCGACTGCGGCAAGCAGCACAAACTCTTCGGCGAGAGCAGGATAGAAGCATTTGCCGCCGAGTACGGCATAGATACCATTTGCAGACTGCCCATAGATCCCAAGCTGGCGGCGGCCTGCGACAAGGGTACTATCGAGCTTTATGAGGGGAACTGGCTGGACGCCCTCAACGCAAAGATCGAAGCTCTCTGACGGACAACAAGATATACGGGCTGGTGCTTTCCGGGGAACTGCGGTTCTTCGGGGAGCAGCAGCTTTTTTTTTTGCTCAAAAGCCTGCTGCACAGGCGGATGCTTTAAGGCAACACCGCACAACCCCTGTGCGTCAGATCGCGCGCAAGCTCAACAAAGTTGAGCTGAGATTTTCGTCAGATTGCCTAAATTCGACGCTGGCTTGCAAGCGAAGTTCACTTCGCTTTACGCAACGTCAAGGAGAATTTGGGTAAT
>JAFXRI010000056.1 GCA_017526445.1 Ruminococcus sp.
AGCTCAATAAAGTTGAGCTGAGATTTTTCGTCAGAGTGCATAATTTTGACGCAGGCGGGCGAGCGAAGACCAATTCGCTTTTCGCCCGGCAAGGAAAATTTGTGTGCTATGACGGGAAATATGCAAGCAGATGACGTGCAGAGGCGCAAGCCGCGGGTTGTGCGGTGTTGCCTTAAACATTATAATAACACATATCCCGGATAAAATCAAGTAGGAGAGCTGTTCAAGGAGCACATAAAAAAGTCCCTCCTCACGTAACGGAACAGCAAACGCCGGATCCAGGGGCTTATCACGCTCCCGGATCCGGCGTATTCTTACACTGATAATGCGATACTCCTGTCTTTACTTTGCCGCTGTGATATACTCCTCTGCGACCGAAAGCTTGCCGGAGAGGATCTTTTCGTTTAGCTCCTCCTTCGGGCAGGGTTTCGAGAAGAGATATCCCTGGACCTTCTCGCAGCCTATCGAGCGGAGGAATTCATACTGCTCCTGCGTCTCGACACCTTCGGTGAGAGAGATCATTTTCAGCTGTCTGGTGAGATCGACTATATTCTTGAGTATAGGCGCGGCCTTATTATTGCTGCCGAAGCCGGAAAGGAATTTCATATCGATCTTCAGCACGTCGAACTGATAATCCTTCAGGACGTTCAGCGACGAGTACCCGCTGCCGAAGTCGTCGAGCCATACCTTATATCCTGCGTTTCTCAGCTTCTCCACCGTATTGCTCAGCAGGTCGTTCTGATCCGTCAGGGCGCTCTCGGTTATCTCAACATCAATATACTTACGAGGCATCTTATACTTCCCGATCATCTTTTCAAGGAAGCCGGGGACATCGTAAAGCTCAAAATCAAGGCGTGAGAAGTTGAGCGACACCGGCACGAAGCATTCGCCGTTCGCAGCAGCTGCACTGTAGTCGCGGCACACGATCTCGATTATGCACTGGTCCAGCTTATGTATCTGTCTGTACTCCTCCAAAGTATCTATGAACATACCGGGCGGCAGCAGGCCGTAGGTGGGATCCTTCCACCTTGCGAGGGCCTCCAGTCCGCAGATGCAGCCTGTGGCGGTATCGACTATCGGCTGATAGAACACTTTGATATAGTCATTTGCAATGGCTGTATCGATATTGTTCACGATATACTGTTTCAGGCGGAACTTCTCTTCGAGAGTCTTGTCATACATCTGGAAGGAAGTATTATACCGCTTCTTGATGCTGTTGCAGGCAAAACGTGCTCTGTCACAGGCGGCGCTGGGATCGGTCTCATCATCGGAAGGCTTATAGGCTCCGCATTTGAGCTCCAGGTGGACCTCACGCTGCAGCTCATGTATCTGACGGGAGACCTCCGCCACCTTTTCTTTGCAATCGTCGAGGGTGGTCATTACGACAAAATGGTCATCTGAAAATCTTGATACCAGCGAGCCCTTAAACTGCTCGCGTATGATCCTTGCCACCTTTATCAGCAGCTCGTTGCCCTCGGTGAAGCCGTACTTGCCGTTATAGGATTTGAAATTCTCAATATCCATAAACAGGAAGACGGAATTGCTCCTGTCGGTGGTGACGTAGCTCAGAAGTTTCTCGGCCTCTCCCCGGAAGTGGACCATATTATGGATCCCGGTAAGCTCATCATGTACCGAGATGTCGCTCAGGTGGGAGTTCATCTTTTCGAGATCCTCGTCCTTTACTGCCTGGGACATAGTCTTGTTATAGTTGGATATACAAAGCAGCAGCGTTGACAGCCACATAGTAAATCCGTTTATCTTGATACCGTCGCCAAGACCGATCTCAGCGGTATTGAGGTCGATGATGCCGTCAACTCTGGCCACGGTGCTTATATCTACGATACCGCTGAGCCGATAGTAGAACACGGCATAGGATGCTGACAGCACCAGGAAGCCGAGCCACGGTCTCCACACCAGCAGGCATATAACGAACAGCTCCATAGTGAGGAAAGTCAGTATCTGGTCGCCCTTCTCGAAGCTGTGGACCGACATAATGATGCCGAAGTTTATACAGCAGAAAGAGAAGACGTACATTACAAACAGGCTGTGCCATTCCTTTTCAGAGCGCCCGATGATAAGTATGACCGAAAAGACTATCATTATCAGCGAAGACAACAGCAGGATGATATAGTTGAACAGATCGGCGGAGTCCTTGCTGCTCTCGGAATACTTCGACAGCATCGTGATCTCGAACACGGCCACAGCGGAGCACATAGCTATGACCAGCACACTTATCCACCGTGTTTTCCGCACGTTATACAGTGCCCTCACCGCGAATAGCAGCATCAGCACACCTGCGCTGAACAGCAGGAAATAATTAGAGAAATAGCTTTCGATAAGCGACTCGATCTTGTCCTGAAGGTTCTTTTCAAAGATCGTCCGGATCATCCTTATGATCATCCACAGTTCCAGAGAAATAACGACAACAGACATATAGATGCTTGCCTTCATATTTGTCATATAGAAATATTTGTTGACATAGTCGCTGCGCTTACTGAGGCCCAGCCAGCTGGCAAGCTTATTCCTGAAACTCATCCTTTGTCCTCCTCTCCCGGTACACGGCAAAATACAATTATCCACATTAATTATACTATGTTTTATTTAAAATGTCAATGTTTTTGTAATGTTAGCATTTTTATATGGCTGGTATTCCTGTCATCAGACAGCAGTTTGCAGCACACTCAGCCTCTTTTTACCAAAACGGACTTATACACACAAAAACGGCCCCGACAGAAAAATCCTGCTGCGGGGCCTGGAAATATCAGTTTTGCTTTATGACTACTTTATACTCGTCGCCGTCACGGTAGTATGGGCAGCCTTGTCTGTCACCGCTGATGAAATGCATCATCTCGTCCTCGTCGAGATCCATATCGCATACATAGCACTCATACTCATCGTCATAATAGAAATATGCGCAGTTTTCGCACTGATCGCTGTTCACAGCCGATTCCTCCCTATTTTTTCTTTCTGAACACCAGCAGCTTGCTGATAACGTAATTCAGTATGAGCACAATGACATTAGCGACGATCTTGGTCACCCAATAGTTTATGCCGATGACCGTATATCCGAGCCACATCAGGAACAGTTCGACGAAATAAGTAAAGAGTCTGCCGCCGTAGAAAGATGCGGCCTCGGTGAGTATCCCTTTTTTCCCTTTGACCTCGGAATTGAACACCCATATCCTGTTAGTGACATAGGCAAAGGTAACGGCGCATATCCAGGACACAGTCGTAGAGATCAGAGACACCGCGGTGCTTGATGCCGAAGCGGACTCCAGCAGATGCTTGGCGACTCCGGCGGTGACGAAGCTGACACCGGTGGTGAGGACGCCGAAGAAAAGGTACATCAGCACCTCTTTATTCTTTTTATAGAACGATTCAAATCTCCTAAACCCGGGCAGATGCATTATCTTGTCGAAGATGTCGGGCTTGCGCTCGGGCGTGGTATTGTTTTCCATATTATTCCTCCGTAAAATATCTCTCTGACAATTATACAACATCTGCCGAAAAAAAGCAAGACACTTCCGCCGAAGAACGGCAGAAGTGTCTGAATTTGTTTTCTGGCTGTGCCTGGTTTCCTTCCGGATCACATACCTGTGATACCCGAACGTTCGATACCTTCGATGAAGTACCGCTGCAGGAATATGTACATAACGAGCAGCGGCGTGATCGACAGCACACATCCTGCTTCAAGCCATACGATGAGCTGTCGGACTGATACCGACTGTCCGCTGAACAGATCCTGCTGCAGCTGAGCGTCGAGGTTTTTCAGCATCAGCGCGACTGTATCGTTATGTGTGAAGAACGAGCTCGAAACATAGAAGTCGTTCCAGTACCACACGATCGAGAACAGGAATACTGTCAGGAACGAGGTCTTGGCGTTAGGTACCATAACAACAAGATAAGTCTTGAACGGTCCGCATCCGTCGAGGTAGGCCGCGTCCTCCAACTCCTTCGGCAGTCCTCGGAAGAACTGTCGGAAGATGAAGATGAACAGACCAGCTCTCAGTCCGTTTGCGAACAGTGCCGGCAGATACATTGTCCAGCCTGTATTGATAAGCGATGTTGCCGAGCCGCCGGTGAGCAGCTTTGCAAGGAACTGGGGCTTGAAGAATGCATACTGCATATACAGCGGGATAGTAGTGATCTGAGGAGGTACAATAATCATCAGAACTACTATTGCAAACATAATGGACTTGCCCTTGAACTTGAATCTTGCGAAGCCATAGCCCGTGATCGAGCAGGTTATTACCTGAAGCACGGAAGCGATCAGGTTCAGTCTTACAGTCGTGAGTACCGACTGATCGAACTTCATTACCTGCCAGGTCTGCTTGATGTTATCGAGCGTCAGGCTCTTAGGCAGCCAAACGATCGAGGGATCGTTCATCTGCTCATTCGGTCTGAATGCGGTCGAGATCATAAAGATCAGCGGATACAAGATTACGAAGCAGAGTCCGAACAGGATAAGGAATCTGAATATCGGCCAGACCGATCCGATAACTGCCTTACGCCTGTTATAGCTGATCTGTTCAGGTGTCAGGTATTTTTCGATACCTTCCGCCTTCATCTTTTTACGGCGGGCCTTCATAGCGGCCTTGCGTTCTTTTTCAAACTGTTTTTCTTCCTTTTTGGTTGCCACTACAAATCCCCCCTTACTCTACTTCATAGTAAATGAATTTATTGATGATAGCCACTACTATCGCAAGGACGACACCGATGATGGCGAAGTATGCCCATGCCATTGCTGCTGAATAGCCGTGCTCCCAGCTGCTTGCCTTGTTCAGAACGATCTCCATTACCTGGTTTCCGGGATCCACGAACGAATCGACGATGGTATATACCAGACAGGTAAGGATCTGCGGGCTGATGTAAGGGATAGTGATCTTCCAAAAATACTCCCACGACGTTGCACCCTCCATCTGCGCCGCTTCCTTCGCCGAGAATGGTATTCCCTGCAGTGCGGAAAGGAACAGAAGTATCTGGATACCCGAGTTCCACACAAGGTTGAAGATGTCTGACGTCAGTGTATTGATTATCTCTGTCAGCTTTTCGCTGATGTTGTAGATGCCGAGGAAGTTGAGCAGCTGGTCAACGAGGTTGGCCTCGAACATTGTGGAGAACTGCTCTGCGCCGCCGGCGGTACCGCTGGTGCTCATATTACCGTTGATTATGTCGATAACAGGGCCCGTTGCGATGATAACGGGGAGGAAGAATACAGCTCTTGCAAAGGTCCTTCCTCTGAACTTCTGGTTCAGGATAACTGCTATGAATATCGAGAACACGATGATAAGCGGTGTCTTTATCGCTGTATTCGACAGTGTCTCGACGAGAGCCTTTGAATAATCCTGATCCTGTCTGAATGCGTTTACGAAGTTATGGAATCCTCCGTTTGAAAGCTCCATTCCTCCGGCGCCTACCTTTGTATCGTGGAAGGCATATACAAGGGATACGATCAGAGGATAGATGAAGAAGTACAGAGTACCAACTATCCAGAGGGCTATAAATCCGTAGCCGTAGAGCTGTTTCTTTTTCTCGTAGCTGATCCTTGCGCCCTTGACTTTCTTTGCGTTGACAGCCACAGGCTCTTCACGGGTCACATACTCCTCAGCCTTTTCTTCGGCTGCTGTTTCCATGACCTGGGTGTCTTCGCTTTCCTCGATCACAGCGGAGATCTCCTCTGAAGGCTCTTCTGCTTCTTCGGTAAGTTCTTCGGTTTCGGCCTGAGGGTTTTCAGCTTCGTTCTCGAGCTCCTCAGCGTTCAGATCCTTCTCAAATTCACTCATCAGCCTTCAGCACCTCCTTCTATAGCACCCGCAAGATCAATTGTCTTTCCGTCGATCTTTGCTGTTGCGGCTGCTTTATTGATCTCTACGACCTTATTATTTCCGTCCTTGGAGTAGGTCGTTGTGATAATATTTCCGTCCTCGGATACCTCATACTTAGAGATCGTCATATCCGAGACATCGGCGAGCAGCTCCTTGGATATTTTATACTGCTTGGCGGCCATATCTATCCAGCCTTCATAGTTGGAATAATACAGCTCGTCAAAATCGGTATCCTTCAGAGTTGAAGCCTCGACGTAGGTCATATCGTAATGGATTCCCGAGCCTGCTGCCAGAGCGAGCATAAAGGTCTCGCCGGTATTGGAGCTGGCGTTGATCGGCTTGGTCGCATAAGGAACGTAGCCGTGGAGCACCATCTGATAGAACGGGATATCGAAGTCGGTAACATTGAAGCCGCTGGAATAAACGGGGATATTCGTGATCTCGGTAGCATAGGGGATGATGTAGGAGTTAGCGGCATCTGCGATGACCGAACCGATCTCATCCTTAGCCTTTGAATATCCGTCCACGAGCGTTTTGATCGTGTCGTTTCTTGAAGATGCATTATTTGTGGAGAAGTCGCTGACCAGCTTATTGGCGAAGGAGCCAAAGCCTATCCTGTCGATGCCCTCGTCCTTATAGTCTTCGATCATTTCATCAAAGATCTTGGTATAGGTGTCGGGAGCAATAAGTGCAGGTGAAACGCCGTTTATCGCTACGCCGAATGCGGGGCTGTAGCTTACCTGTCTCGAATACGCATTGGATATTCTCGTTGCGGTATTGGAGAAGGTGGTATATCCCCAGGTGCTGGACTCCATAGTGAAGTTATTGATCGAGGGATACACGCTGATGTCGCTGGTCTTGATGAAGTCTTCAAAGTCGTTGCTTCCGCCGAGGGTACCCGAGGGGCTCATACTTGTGGAGACTTTTCTCTTGATCTCGTTATTGGTCCAGTCGTTGTAGTTTACAACTGCACTGTCCACGCCGAGGTCCTTGAGCTGGGAGATTATCTCTCCGGCCTGGTCGAAGCCGGTGATCTCGGTCTTGAGGTCGAAGGGGATACCGAGTATAGAAGTCTGCTTGAGCACTCCACCGAAGAAATCGACATAGAAGTCGCTCTTTCCTGCCGGTGTACTTGCACTAAAGCCCTTATTCTTCACAAGGTAGTTTCTGTAAACTTCAGCGCAGTCGGCGTAGTTAATATCCTCTTCCTTATCCATAAGGAAGTACTTTATGCCGAAGCGCGGAGTCTTGATGTCGCCCTTCTCGAAGACGTTGATCTTATTGGAGTTATCGCCGCTCATAAAGAATGAGTCGGAGCTCTTTGTTTCAAACTCGAAGTAGCAGTTGTTATACACCTGGTTATCCTGGAGGCTTACCTTAGCCTTGGCATAGACAAATGCATCGCCGTCGGTGACCACTGCAACGAAGCCCTTCTTGCCGTTCACGGAAGCCACCACAGGCAGATAAGCCTGCTCGGTAACTCTGGGAGCGTTGAGCGGTACAGCGGTATAGTCTCTTCCATAGACCAGCTGTGAATACTCTGCATAGGTGTTTTTGCCGTTGTTATACTTGATGACAGCGCCGCTTCCGTCGGGGACTATCATATAGCCGTCGGTAGGATTTCCGCTTTCATCCACAGACCCTATCGCACCGAATGCGGGTGCGAGCTGGAGCTTCGTGAGTACCTTTCCGTCCAGCGGATCAATGTTCTCCTCGACGATCTCGGAGGTATCGACATAAACATACACGTCGTCCTCCTCCAGCACAACGTGGGAGGTAAATTCCACGCCCTGCGCCTTATAGACATAATTGATAACGAGACCGTCATTGTCCTTGCTGTACTTTACTTTGCCCTTTGTCGAATAAACAGGTGCAGGAGATTCAGTTCTCTTTTCCTGTCTGAGGTCGCCGACCTTGATCGCAGCGCTGGAAGCGATCTGCTTTCTCTTGGCCGACTTCATCATTCCTCCCTTAGCGACATCCACTATGGTATCATCTGCCTCAACATTGATCGGCGAGCTCCACCAATAGTTTCCGGAGGACTTGACATACACGCCCCATCTGTCATGCTTGCTGTCGGCATAAAGAACGAACTTATCATTCTCGCTGATCTTCTCACAGGTATCGAGGGCTATTGCCTGCTCGTTCGTGATCTTTTCAGCCAGCTTGCTGGCCTTGTCGTTCTTTTCCTCCTTCTCCTCGGTTCCCGAATCTTCGGCAGGAGCGGCATCGGAGGTCTCGGCAGCTGTATCGGCATCCTCGGCTGAGGATGCTGCCATCGAACCCAGAGGCATGAGCATTGTAAGTACTAAGGCAAACACGATCGCCTTTTTAAAATTTCTGTTAGCCATTTTCATTACACCACCGTTTCTTTTTTAGCCTCTGATTCGATATGCGATCTCTGTATAAATTGAGTAACCGAACACATAAACCTGCTGGAACAGCGAGAGCAGCAGGATCGCCAGGAAGAGTATCAGCAGCATTGCCACGATCGTAAAGAGCATAGACACTATCGTTTTCTTGAACGAATACTGATGCACTGCCTTCATTGCCTGTATCATCAGCACCACTGACCAAATAAGTCCGAGGTAATAGATCGCTGTCATCCAGATACGCTCATCTGACACGATAAAGTTGGAGATGAATATCGAGATATAGCTGCACAGGATATAGGGTACCAGTGCATATGCCGAATAGATACAGATCTTTTTCAGTGTTCCTTCGCCGTCGAACAGTGTACACAGCGCCCAGTTAGCTATTACCCAGGTGAAGAAGTACACTACTGACTGTACCATAAGCGGTACGATGTTGAACACCTTCACATATGCCGTATTGAACTGGAAGCCTGTGAGCTGTCTGTCTGCCACCATATCTACGAACAGCATAAAGACGATGACAAGTGCTATTTTCATTGAGCCCTGTTTTTTCCATCTCAGATCCTCAAAGCCTTCAACGGGGTGGAAAATAACATGCTTGAGCCAACCTAATTGTGTAAATTCATACATCTTATTCTCCCTCCTCCTCATCATCTTTCGGCGCGGCTGCCGGTACAGTTGCGGGCTTAGGTCTCTTAGGCTTGCGCTTTATGAGCTTGATGCCCCTTTTCTTCAGCTGTCCCTTCACAATAAGAAGGATGACCAGAAGTGCTATTATGATTATGATAAGTGTGAAGTGCTCTCTCAGGAAAGCTTCTCTTGCATACTTATAAGCTTTATCGTAATCATCCTGATCGTAAGCTGTCTTGAAATACTTGAGTGCAGAATTGTACTCCTCTTCGTTAAGGGCAGCCTTGCCGAGACCGATATAAGCGTAGGTATAGCTTCCGTCTCTCTTGACTACCTCCTCCCAATCGGACTTAGCTTCAACGTAGCGTCCTTCATCGTAGAGATCAAATGCTGCATGAACGTATTTACCGAACTGTGTCTCGATAAAGACTGTGATATCGTTCTTGGAGCCGTCGAGGATATAGACTCTGTTACCGTAGCTCTCAACTGCGTTCGGGTTGGACATTGTACCTCTCTGATCGGAGGTAGAGGTCTTTGATCCGAAGATGCAGACAAGGTTGCATTCCTTATCGTACTGGAAAACTCTTCCGGTTTCAAAGTCCATAACGTTTATCAGACCGGTATCGCTTATATCCAGGTCAGTCAGTCTGGTAACGTGCTGTTTCTTGGTAAGGGGATCCCACTGGCCGCCGGTAAGGTCGCCGAACTTATACTCATTGCCCTTGGCGTTGTTCCAGATGTTATACCCTGCGGGGTTGAGCTTCTTTACAGCGTCTGTATCGGTATCGACCTCGGTAACGGTATAGATGAATCCGTCATTATCGATATCGAAGTTCGCATACTCGATAGGAACGTTTCTCGACATACCTTCGAGCTGCTCATCAGATGCGATAGCTCTCCAGATCCTCTGAGCGATGACCGCAGCAGTTACCTGTACACGGTTAGCTCCGTAGAAGCCTGTGAACTTACCCTCTCTCGAGAACTGCACCGAACCGCTGTTTACGGAGTTTACTACTGCGTAAACATTCTCTGCGACATCGACGCAGACCTTCTTGGGATTGAATGTCTGTGCGGTATAGAGTGCTTCCTCCGGTTTTTTGTACTCGGTAACGCACTCAAGGTTCCTTTCGTCCGTAACTGTAGCCTTAACGACTCTCGAATTATCGGTATCGGCCACATAAACGACCTGCTTGCCCAGCGTAGGGCTCGTAGTCACGAACACGCCCTGCGGAGCGGCGAAGCCTTCGACGGACGAATTGTTTACGCCCATATACGCTCCCTTAACGACGAGCGTCTCCAGGTCAAGGCAAAGGATCCTGTTGTTTTTGGTATCGGCCACCCACATTTCCTTGCGCTCTTTATCCACAAAGAGGTCTCTCGCATCGCTGAGAGTGATGGCAGCGTTATCGCTGACATAGACCTTCTCGTTGGGATCTCTGAGCTTGAGGAGCTGCATCTCGGCGCCGGTCACTGTCTTCTCGACACGGTAGGCGCTCTGTGACGGGATGGCGTCATCCCAGGTATCGTAGTTATACGAATTATATGGCTCATCCGCAAAGGCTGTTACCGACATCGACAACGCGGTGACGGCTGCCAGTGACAGGCTGAGTACTTTTCTTAATAGATGTTTCACTGTTTATCACCTGTTTCCTTTCCGTAATCTCAATTCAGCCTGTTATCAATCCTTGATACCGGAATTAGCCATGGTTTCCATGACGTTGCTCTGTGCGATAAGGAATACAACAAGCGGCGGAATAAGAAGCAGTACAGCCGATGCAAACGTTACACCCTGTCTTGCCAGTCCGACGGCGGCGATCTGCTGAACGATAGTCGGCAGAGTCTTCAGCTCCTCGGAATAGATCACAGCGCCGCCCTGGAGGTTCCATGCGCCCTGGAAGGCGAAGATTATAAGCGTCATGATCGCTGGTTTTGAGTTCGGCACAACGATCTGCCAGCATATGCGGAACAATCCTGCGCCGTCCACCTTAGCGGCCTCGATCATCGAATCGTGGATAGTGGACATCGACTGTCTCATAAGGAACAGTCCGAGAGGAGTTGCGATAGAAGGCAGTATCAGTACCCAGTAGGTATCAATGATATGCAGCTTGGAATAAACCATGAAGGACATGATCCATGTTGCGTTCGATGCGAACAGCAGGGCTGTAACGATCAGCTTGTTGATGAAGCCGGCGCCGGGGAACTTGCACTTTGCGAGTACGAAGCCTGCGCAGCAGCACACGAACAGGTTGCATACACAGATAACTACTGTGATGAACACGCTGTTGAATATGTATCTCGAAAGCGGAACCCAGAGGCTTGCCGCAACGGTGAACATATCCGAAAAACTCTTGGTAGTGGGGTTGAGAACGTAAAGCCTCGGCGGGAACACGAACAGTTCCTCAATAGGCTTTATTGACTGGATGAACGAATAGTAGATCGGGAAGATCATAAAGAGTCCCAGGAGGGCAAGGAAGATAAATATTGCTATATCTCCGCCGAGAGAACCGTTTATGCGCTTCTTTTTATCCTTGACTTTGAGCTTGTCAATGGATACTTGCTTTTTCTTTTTTCTTGCCATTGTCAGTTCTCCCCCCTTTAATCAATATATTTGCCTAGTAGCCAGTTTACTCCCTTATTGGCCAATAGCATGGCCGCGAACAGCACAAAGCATATTGCCGACGCGTAGCCCATTTCGTATCGTATTGATCCGTAGTCGGTCGCGTGGTTCATTATCGTATGCGCCGCGTAGTCTGTCGAAGGAAGTCCGACCAGCATCTGTCCGACCTGTCCGACTGTGAACGATGCCGAGATCTGCATTACGGCTGCGAACAGGAGCTGAGGTCCCATCGAGGGGATAGTGATCGTAAAGAGCTCCTGCCAGCGGTTCTTGATGCCCTCGATCGCGCCTGCTTCGTACATCGACTTGTCGATGTTCTGGAAGCCTGCACGGATCGCAAGGAAGCCGGCACCCATCGAGATCCACAGCTGAACGATGATAACTACAGGTAAGATGTAGTTGGTATCGGTCAGGAACTGTTTCGGAGAGTTGAACAATCCTATGTCCATCATTATAGCGTTGAGATAACCGTAGCTGTCGCCCGAGAGGATCAGCTGCCAGGTAACATATACCGAAGTGGTCATCGAAGGAGCATAGAACACGAATGTAAAGAATGTTTTGAGGAACGGGTGCATCTCATTGATGAGCCAGGCGATGAAGAAGCTGAGCACATAGGAGAAGGGGCCCGTGAAGATCGCAAAGATCAGGGTGTTCCTGATTGCGATAAGGAATACATCGTCGTTAAGGAACAATGTATAGAAATTGGAGAAGCCTACCCACTTGGGTGTCTGGATCATATTGAAGTTGGTAAAGCCCATAGGCAGGGACATTACAACGGGGACCACCGTGAAGATTATAAAGAGGATCATAAACGGTGCCAGAAGTCCGTAGCAGCCCTTGTTGACTTTCATCATATGCCAGGTGTATGCCCATTTGCTCTGTTTATTCATCGGGGCGGAACTGTTGTTAGCCATTCGTTATTCTCCTCCTTCCTCAGGTATTAAGTCCGAGATCCTCACGCTTACGTGTGATCTCATCGTTGATGTCTTTGTTGTACCAGAACAGTGTATCTCTTGCGTTCTCAGCATTGTTTACTACCTCTCTGAACGCATTCATAATACCTCTCGTCACGCCGTAGGATGCGGGGATGACGGGGATCTCTGTCTGATTGAGCATCTGCTCCTTGAGCAGTGAAACTTCTCTTGTTGTCCAGGAAAGATGCTCAAGAGCGTTGATGTTTGCAGAGTCAAAACGTCCCATAGTACCTACAATAGACTCTATGTCGTTGCCGTAGCTTGTCATAGTATCGTCGGAGGTGAACCACTTGACGAACTCCCACGCATCCTTCTGTCTGTCCTCATCAAGAGTCGAGAAGATGATAGCAGCAGCACCGCTGGAGTTGGATGTATGGTTGATAGTGCCGTCCTCCTGCATTGTGCCGGGGATAGGCTGGAAGCTCCAGCAGCCCTTGATCTCGGGAGCTGCAACTGTCAGCTGGTTGAAGAACGTATAGTTCTGGATGAGTACCGGCATATCGCCCTGTCTGAATCTTGTGAAGGCATCGTATGTCTGCTCAAAGCTGTAAGTGGTATAGAACTTGGTCCAGGTATCGAAGGAATCGATAGCTTCCTGAGAATCGAAATTAGTCTTGGTAAGGTCTGAGTTGTAGTAGTTTACGCCCTTCTGCAGGAGCATAGTAGCGAATGTATTTCCTGCCTCAGTGACCGGCGAGATAACGCTTCCGACGGGAAGGATAAGGCCGACCTCCATATAATTCCTCTGGAGTGTAGGCAGTACCTTCAGCAGGCCGTCCCAGGTAGTAAGGTCTGTCTTGGGATCGATGCCGTACTGCGAGAGCACGTCGCTGCGGTAGAAGAGCATCGGGAAGGTCTGGGATATAGGCAGACCGTAGCAGCCGCCGTTATACTCATAAAGCACGCCTGCCTGAGGAGCGAACCGTTTCATTACCTCCTCATAATCCGGGAATTGCTTCAGATCGACGAGCACGTCTCGTGCTGCCAGCTGTATCGGGAAGTCACCGCCCATAAATACGGCCAGGTCGGGGCCCTTTCCTGCGAAGGTCGCCTCGATGATACCGCCCTGAACGAGCTTCATATTGACCTTGGTCTTTGCTGTGGGGTTATACTCATTATTAATAAGTGTCTGGAGGACTGTAGCGTTATCACGTCCGAGGGGGATCCAGCAAAGCATAGCGGATTCGTCCTCGTCAGTCAGCGAGTTATAGTCCTCGAAGAAGGAGCCGATGAACGCCTTGAAGCCGTAAGCCACGGACTTGAAAAAGCTCTCGTCAGCGGAAGTGAACTCCTCGCTGTCGGTAACGAGCTCGATCATATCGATCTCCAGGGGCTGCTCACGGTACTGGTTCACCCACGAAGAAACGGAAGTAACGTTATCCTTGATCTGGCTCATCATAGTGGGGATCCTGTCCGCCTTATCTGCGCACTTATCCAGCACGATAGCCAGCTTGTCAAGAGTTACGGCCTCGGTACCGCCGGTGCCTGAGAGATCTTCGATCTTCTTCATCTGCTCTCTGAGGCTCTCGGCATACTTTCTGAATTCATCGAGTATTCCGGGGATAGAGCCCTTGATGTCATAGTTGTTATATTCGTCGGGATTAGGACCGGTGATAGCTCTTATACGTCTGTAATAGCTGTTTACCTGATAAACGATCTCGTCTATATCGCCCATGATCTCGCCGATCTCACCGGGAACAGCCTCCAGCGTAAGGGTATGCTGACCGGCATCGAGATAGAAATACATCTCGTCTCCGCCCTTGGACTTGGGAACTGTCAGCTGCCAGCTGGAATCATAGTAGAACTTGATCTGCTCGCACTCAAGATTGGGCACCTTGCCGTCGATATAGAGGCGTCTGTTGGAGTACATACCTCTCATCGTTTCCTGCTTTGCACGGATGCCTATCTTGTAGCAGCCTGCTTCTGCCACATCGAACTTCCATGTTGCGGACTGTGTAGCCTTGTTCCAGTTATCCTTGCCGATGGTATTGTATCTGTTCTTTGTGGGGCTCTGTCCGTTTACGGAAGAAGTCAGATAGGAGTTTCTGTCAGAAGTCGGGAACAGAGTTCTGTCCGATTTGTAATCGGCGCTCTCACCCTCGAGGAGTATCCTTGCGGAAGGCGACCCGGTTATCTGTGAAGCATCGGGTGCTGTATATTCTTCGGGCTTCTTTTCCTGATAGAGTTTCAGATAGGCAAGAGCAAACTGAGCCTTCTGGGACTGCAGAGTGAACTCATGCTCGCCGGCCTCGATATAGAAACCGAGGGGATCGTTGCGGAGTCCGTCGGTGTCCTTGAAAGGATCTACCTGCCAGCAGACTTCCTCGATCTGTCCGGGACGAATATCGTTTCCTCTTGTATCCTGAAGGATCTCGGTCTTATTGACCCATCTCTTGGGAAGAGTGATCCTCGACGCAGTAGTATAAGGGCATACACCGTCGATGAGCAGTGCGAACTCGATAGAGGTCGTTCCGCCCTCGAGTGCCTCATACTTGGCCTCGATGTTGTACCAGCCGGTCTCAGGGACATTCACCTTATAGGTAAGCGTACCCTCCTGATTGGCCCACTTGGCAACATTGGTCTCTCCGTCTACATCTGCCTTTGTGACCTGTGCTCCGTCACCGTAGCTGATATAATCAGCTCCGTTGATCATAACTTCAACATCAGGTCTCGGCGCATCAGCATACTTCTTGACATAGTTGCTGTATGCGTTCTCGCGGTTGCTCGCGTCGATGACCTCGGCAGAGAGATCGCGGCTTTCGCCTTCTGCCGCATACGCTGACAAGCCGCAGGTAGCAGTCAGTGCAAGCGCGAGCACAGTTGAAACAACACGTTTTAGCAATGTGTTTTTCACTTCTTTCACCCTTTCGTAAATATTTGCCGACCGAAACTCCTATCAACTAAACTCCTATATATTAAAATAGTACAGTCAGTATCATCTTCGGCGTTTATTTCTCCCCTCGCGGGGCATAAACCATTGTTCATTCGCTGCCCGAACGGAACAGGTAGACTCTTCCGGTCTCCTCGTCGAGCTCTACTTTTACCTTGTCTCCGCCCTTGATCCCCAGCTTTTCCATATGGTCCTTGGGAAGCTGGAGCCTTCCCGAGCGGTCGAGTACGACAAGTTCCTCATGCGTATCCTCGGGATCTTCTTCCCCGTCCTGCACGATATTGCCCATCTCGTCGAGCTCCTGAGCGTAGGAGCGTTTCCTTACGATCTCCGAGCTCGTTCGCCCGTCTCTTATCGCCACGACTCTGTCTATCCTCTTGGACAGCTTTATATCGTGGGTAACGATAACGATCGTCAGACCTTCGCTCTTATTCAGCTCCTTGAATATATCAAGTATGATATTCGAGGTCTTTGTATCCACCGAGCCTGTCGGCTCATCCGCCAGCAGCAGTCTCGGATCGTTGGCCAATGCTATTGCGATAGCGACTCTCTGCTGTTCGCCGCCTGACATTTGATCGAGCCTTGAGTTCTTCCTGTGAGAGAGTCCTACTTTTTCCAGCAGCTCCAGTGCGCGTCTGCGTTTCTGCTTGGTGCCTTTCAGAAGCATCGGCAGTTCCACATTCTGCACCGCTGTCAGATACGGTACAAGGTTCCTCGCATTGTTCTGCCACACGAAGCCCACCGTGTCCCGCTTATACTCCATATAATCCTTATCCGTGAATTTCAGCAGATTCTTGCCGTCCACGAACAGGCTTCCTGCCGAGGGCTTGTCAAGTCCTCCCAGCATATTCAGAAGCGTACTTTTTCCGCTTCCGGAATTTCCGACTATAGCCATAAGCTCGCCGCGCCTGACATCAAGATCCAGTCCCTGAAGGGCCACGACCTCGACCTCATCCGTCTTGTAAATTTTCACAAGATTCTCACAGCGTATCATATAACCGTCATTCGGCTGTGATAAATTGGTATCATCGGAGGTCCCGCCGACGCCGTCATAAACGTTGGAAACTATCTGTGCAGTATCACTCAACGATCTCACCGTCCTCAAGCGTATAGACTTTGTCAGCGACATCCATCATACTCGGATCGTGTGTCGTCATGATGATCGTCATACCGTAATTTGCCACAAGCTCCTTGAAAAGCTTAACAACGTGCAGCGCAGTTGCGGTATCCAGCTCGGCAGTCGGCTCATCAGCGAAAACCACCTTAGGCTCGTGAGCTATCGCCCTTGCTATGGCGACTCTCTGCTGCTCGCCTCCCGACATCTCACCGGGGCGGTGATACATTCTCTTATCCAGCCCGACATTCCGCATGACCTCTTTGACTCGTGCCGCGCGCTTGTCATAGGGAAATTTCGAGAGCCTCAGCCCGAATTCCACATTCTCGTAGGCATTCATACCGCTCATCAGCGCTACCGACTGGAACACAAAGCTCATATCATAGCGTCTCAGCTCGTCCCGTTTGCGCTCGGAAAGCTTTGTGATATCCTTGCCGTCAAACAGGACCGTGCCCTTGGTCGGCTTGTCGAGCGCGCCGAGAATATTTATCAGCGTAGTCTTGCCGCTGCCCGAACGCCCTCTGAGAACTGTCAGCTTGCCCTGCTCGATCTCGATATTGATATTTTTCAAAGCGGAGACCACACTGCCGTCGCCTATCTTAAAATCACGGCACAGCCCCTGCGTAGAGATGATAGCTCCCATTCGCTTTCCTTTCGCGTCCCGTCTCCGTCGGGGCACACTTTACCCCTCCTGAGTGCAGCCGTTTTTACACACGAAGATCAAACATATTGTGGTTGGCCGAAACCGCACATCAATATGTTGTGATTTTGTACAAAACCGGGCTGCAAATCCGGCTTTTGGATATAGTTTTTTTGACATTTCGCCCAAAATGGCATACTTTGCTAACCTTAATTATAACAATTTAGCCCAGTTTTGTCAAGGAACTTAATCGTTTGAGAAAAAGGTTTTTAACACACAGCCTTTATTTGTGCAGTCTGCTCAACTGCTGAAACTTCTCTTTGTAGATATTGCACAGTGATCTTTCAGATGTTTTCAGATGCCGGCCGACTCGAAAATCGCAAAAATTGATAATTTACAGAAAGTTTACAATTTAAAGTTAAATTTTTTTCTTTTTTATTTTTCTCTTTTTTGAGTCTGTTTCATATATTTGCACGATTTTCAGCAGGCTCCAAGCACTGCATCCCGAAAACGTTTTCTAAACGGCCTGATACAAGGCAAAATGCCTCTATCCAAGGCCGCTTTTTCCCAAAAATACGCGCTGTACGGCTCCGGGAGCGCTCTCAAATAAAACACTTGCAATGGGCTGGTTAATGTGCTATAATAAAAAGGTATCCATAACACTTGCGAAAGGATCCCCGCTTTATGTTGATGAACACCTTTGCCGCACTGCTTGCCGGCTTTGCGCTGAATATAATAATCGGTTCTCCCAACGGAATATTCAACCCGGAGAACACCGTCCCCCGCTTTGCCTTTGCTGTGGAGAAGCGCCTGAGAAAACACTATCAGGACTCGGATGAAGCTCACACTATGGCCGGCGGCGCACTGCTGTTCCTGACACTGCTGGTATTCGTGGTGCCTCCCGCGGCTGTACTGCTGCTGGTGTACGGCTATGCACCGATACTTTCCTTCATACTGGACTGCTATCTGTCCTGGGCGGCCTTTTCGGTGATACGCACAAAGAACGAGCTTTCCTATATTTCCCGAAGCCTGCGTTCGGGACGTCTTGATCTGGCGAGGACGGGCATGGCCAAGCTCACCGGCACCTCCTGCCGTGATATGTCCGAGGACGAGATCATCCGCCGTTCGGTGGAGATCGCTGCCGACTGCGGCGCAGACAACGCTGCAGGAGTACTGTTCTTCTCGGCGATATTCGGCGGTATCGGGGGCTACTGCTTCCGGGTGATCGCCCTTATCAGGCGGACCTATTCCAGACGCAGCGACAGGACCGACGGCTTCGGCAAGGCGTCCCGGGACTTATGGGCGGCGCTTGATCTTATTCCTGCGCACATTGCGGCTCTGATGATGAATTTTGCTGCTTCGGTCTTCGGACTCAGCACTGAAAACAGCTTTCCGACCTTTACCCGCGACAGAAAGCACGTCGCCGATCCGAACTTAGCGCCCTGCCGCTGTGTGATCGCCGGCGTACTGGGAATAACCCTTACGGCGAGGAGCTTTATCAAGGACGGATACATAACCTTCCTGACGGTGGGCAAGGAAAGGCATCCCTGCGATCACGAAGACGTGAGCTCGGCCAACGAGATAATGTACGCAGCGACCTTTTATATGCTGCTGCTGTTCGGCGGGATAAAGCTGGCAGTGGCTCTGCTGCTGAGGTGATATTCAGCGGCACACCGCTATGACGGGTGAACGGTAAAAAGAAAAAGAAAAAAGTGATCTCCTCCGGACTTTTCGGGGGAGATTTTTTTGCCGCTCCGGCACGACAACTGCACCTGCACGGTGATATACAAGTACGGTGTAATTGCTTGTCATAACGGAAATGCTTTTAGATATAGCGTAATTGGAGAGCTGGACAAAAGTGATGAAAATCTTTCATATATTGATATGCTTCTTGACAAAACAAATAGAATAATATATAATAAAGATAAGTTAGGAGATGAGTTTACCACTAAGCTCGATTCTGCTTTAAAACAGCTGGAACAAAAAAAACATAAAATTGGAGGTGTTCTTATGGAAATAACATTTGAAAGCATATGTGCCAAGTTGGGTTTTAACCCAATTACAAATCCTCCACGGTATGACTTAAAGGGGTATGAAGATGATTCCAAAGAATCACCTTTTGCCATACTCGACCTTGAGGAAATTGAGTTCTTATGTGATTACATGAGTAAACATATGAATTAAACCGCTTTCACACGAGAGCGGTTTTCTTATACCCAAACGGAGGTACCAGCAAATGAACAGAAACCAGACCGACTTTCTTGACAAGCTCGATGCGCTTTTCAGGGAGTTTAATATTGAAGCTGTCACACAGACAAAAAACCCGGCCGGAGCCGGGTCTTTTACCTCTTCGTTTATTCTGTGAACAGCGGTGTGGAATAGTATCTGTCGCCGCTGTCGGGAAGGAGCGCCACTATGGTCTTGCCTTCGTTCTCGGGACGCTTTGCCAGCTCGATAGCTGCGTGCAGCGCTGCGCCGGAGGAAATACCTACCGAGATGCCCTCCTTCTTGACAAGGAGCTTCGCTGCCGCAAAGGCATCGTCGTTGGCTACCTTGATGATCTCATCATAGATCTTGGTGTTGAGCACGTCGGGAACAAAGCCTGCTCCGATGCCCTGTATCTTGTGGGCGCCTGCCTTGCCCTCGGAAAGTACGGGGGAGCTCTCCGGCTCGACTGCCACGATCTTAACTCCTGCGTTCTGCTCCTTGAGGTACTCGCCTACACCGGTGAGTGTGCCGCCGGTGCCTACGCCTGCTACAAATATATCGACCTTGCCGTCGGTATCCTTCCAGATCTCGGGACCGGTGGTAGCCTTATGGATCGCAGGGTTTGCAGGGTTTACGAACTGTCCGGGGATGAAGCTGCCCTCGATCTCCTTCGAGAGCTCCTCAGCCTTGGCGATAGCTCCCTTCATACCCTTTGCGCCCTCGGTAAGTACCAGCTCGGCACCGTAGGCCTTCAGGATGTTGCGGCGCTCAACGCTCATAGTCTCCGGCATAGTAATGATGATGCGGTAGCCCTTTGCTGCTGCGATAGATGCCAGTCCGATACCTGTATTACCGGAAGTCGGCTCAATTATCACAGAGCCCTCCTTGAGCAGGCCCTTCTGCTCGGCATCCTCGATCATAGCCTTGGCGATCCTGTCCTTTACGCTTCCTGCGGGGTTGAAGTATTCAAGCTTGGCGAGCACGGTGGCTTTCAGGCCGAGAGCCTTCTCCACGTTGATAGCCTCTACCAGCGGTGTGTTTCCAATAAGTCCGAGTGTACCCTTATAAATGTTTGACATTGTCTTTTCCTCCTAAACGATAATGGATAGATGATATGTGCGTTATCACTTTATGGCTGCAAAGCCTTTTTCAAGATCGGCAATGATGTCGTCGATGTGCTCGGTACCGATCGAGAGACGGATAGTGTTCTGATTGATGCCTGCTGCGGTGAGTTCCGCATCGGAAAGCTGCGAGTGTGTGGTGGATGCGGGATGTATCACCAGCGACTTCACATCGGCAACGTTTGCCAGCAGCGAGAAGATCTCCAGAGCGTCAATGAACTTCCAGGCCTCTTCCTTGCCGCCTTTGATATCAAAGGTGAAGATCGAGCCGCCGCCGTTCTTGAAGTATTTCTTGTAAAGCTCGTGCTGGGGATGATCCGGCAGCGAAGGATGATTTACCTTCTCGACCAGCGGATGTCCTGCGAGGAACTCCACTACCTTTGCAGTATTCTCGGCGTGGCGGTCAAGTCTCAGCGAGAGCGTCTCGACGCCCTGCAGAAGCAGGAAAGCATTGAAGGGCGAGATAGCCGCGCCCGTATCTCTCAGCAGGATAGCACGGATATATGTCACAAAGGCTGCGGGGCCTGCCGCTGCTGTAAAGGATACTCCGTGATAGCTGGGGTTGGGAGCTGCGATGGGAGCGAACTTCTCCGGCGACCATTCAAACTTGCCCGAGTCAACGATAACGCCGCCCAGAGTAGTGCCGTGTCCTCCCAGGAACTTGGTAGCCGAATGAACGACTATATCAGCGCCGTGCTCGATCGGTCTGATGAGGTAGGGTGTGCCGAAGGTGTTATCGATCACCAGCGGGATATTATGTGCGTGAGCGATCCCGGCAAGAGCGTCGATATCGGGAATGTCGCTGTTGGGGTTTCCGAGAGTCTCGATAAAAATAGCCTTGGTGTTTGCCTTTATAGCTCCCTTGACCTCATCGAGATCGTGGATATCAACGAAGGAAGTATCGACGCCGTACAGCGGGAGCGTATGTGCCAGCAGGTTGTAGCTTCCGCCGTAGATAGACTTCTGAGCCACGATGTGCTCACCCTTGCCGGCGAGTGCCTGTATCGTATAGGTGATCGCGGCGGCGCCGGAAGCGACTGCCAGAGCTGCAACTCCGCCCTCCAGGGCAGCGACTCTCTTTTCGAGGACGTCCTGTGTGGAGTTGGTCAGTCTGCCGTAGATATTGCCTGCATCGGCAAGGCCGAAGCGTGCGGCGGCGTGCTCGCTGTTATGGAATACATAAGAAGTGGTCTGATATATAGGCACCGCTCTCGAATCGGTGGCTGGATCTGCCTGCTCCTGTCCTACGTGAAGCTGAAGTGTTTCAAATTTATAGTTGCTCATAATTTATTACTCCTTTTCAGATCAATTATTGTTTTTTTCGGTTTTTGATGTAAGTTCAACATCGCCGCATTCGTCCGCAGCGGTAATTGATCCTCAGGAGCAATGTGAATCTGTGTGTCACGGTCCTCACTCGCCTTTCGACTGTTGATTGTCCTCATTTCCTATCGGGTATGTATGAATTATAGCACACAAATCCCAGTTTGTCAATAGGCTTTTTGAAAAAATATTTATTTTTTCTCAGACCGCGTATTTTCGTGGTTTATGTCTCTTTGACACCCCTCCCTTTGGTGCCGGAAGCTCTTTTTCCGGCTCAGATACTTGCTGTCGAGCCCAGCGAGCTTATGTGCTGACACCTGCAAAAAAGAAAAATGCGCGATCACGGGATGCACCGCGCGGTCAGGCCAAAAGCCGGCGCCGGTACGAACCTATGATCGTGCATTTTTCTGTCTCAGCCCTGCCGGCTCATTTCGCGGCAGACTTCAGCTTCTTTTCGATAACGACCTCAGTCGATTCGTTTTTCAGATAGATCTTCACGTCGTCGGCAAGGTGGGAAATGATAGACTTTTCCAGCTCATCCCACTCCTCAGCCTTATCCTTCTTCTGGTCGGCCACACTTGCACGATAAGAATTGAGAGACCAGCAATCCATATACTGATCTGCGATCATCTTCGTCTCAGTGCCGCGGATGCCCATAGTGAACCACTCCTCGGACATCATACTGCTGTTCAGCGAAGCATCTTCAGACCTCTGAACACTGAGGCGGAACATCTCCCTGATCTTTCCGAGGATGCCCTTTGCCGCCTCATTCTTTCCGCTGCTGGACACGCTCAGCAGCTTTGACTCCTGCTTCTCGGTGATATTCTTATTTGCCTTGAGCCTGATCCGGCAGAGCAGGAAGCCGTTCTTCTGCTCACTCTCAAGCCGCAGCAGCGCCCGGAAGCTGTCAAGTATGCCGTTAACCATACTCAGCGTTTCCTCGGTGAGCAGGCGGATATGGACTGCGCCGTCGCCCGTGATATTGTTATAGACTACGAACTTCTCGGCAGTTTTCAGAGCATCTTCTCTGCCGCGAAGGTCGCTGTTGATCTCAACATAATCTGTATTCATAAATTCCTTTCTTGTCACTCGACAGTCAGTATATCCAGGAACCCGGTGATCTCAAAGATCTCCATAATGTCATCTGCGCAATTCTTCACCGTCATGGATCCGCCTCTGCTGCTCATAGCCTTCTGAGCGGAAAGCAATGTCCTGAGTCCGGCTGAAGAGATGTACTCCAGATCGGCAAAATCAAGGTAAAGCGCCTTGACTCCGTCAATAGATGCCTTGATCTCCTTATCGAGATCCGGCGCAGTAAGGGTGTCAAGTCTTCCCTCAACAGCTATTGTCAGTTCGCTTCCGTTGGTCTTCTTTGTGATCTTCATAAAGGTCAACTCCTTTTTAAAATTTCTTGTTTTATGCTCTTTGTTCTTTTATCGTAAGCTAACATTATACACCCTCATTCCGGGGGCAGAATCCTTAGCTCAAGCATCGTTATATCGTCAAACTGTTCGGCCTCTCCCGCGAACTCTCTTATCACTGCGTTCATATCAGTCAGCAGCTCCACGGGATCCATATCCTTACGCTCGTTAAGGGCACTTATCAAACGCTCGGCCCCGAACATCCTGTTGTCCTTGTTCACAGCCTCGGGAGCGCCGTCGGTATAGAGGAACAGCGAATCTCCCTTATTTAACCGGATCTCGTAATCGCTGTATCTGATACCGCTCATTCCCCCCACGACGAAGCCGTGCTTGTCTTTGTGGTACTCATAGTCTCCGTCGCCCCGCCGGATGATCGGGTACTCATGTCCCGCATTGGAGGCCACCAGCTTACCGGTAGAGATCTCCAGTATGCCGAGCCATACGGTCACGAACATACCCTCGTCATTATTCTGGCATATCGTGCGGTTGGCCTGTTCGAGCACGCTTGCGGGGGAAGCTCCCATCATCGCAAAGTTATGGATGAGTATTTTCGACATCATCATAAACAGCGCCGCAGGGATACCCTTTCCGGAGACGTCGGCCATTACGATACCGAGGTGATCCTCGTCTATCAGGAAGAAGTCGTAGAAATCTCCTGCGACCTCTTTTGCAGGCTCCATCGTTGCATAGATATCGAAGTCTTTCCTGTTGGGGAAGGCGGGATAGACGTTCGGCAGCATATCCCGCTGGATCTTTCTTGCCAGCTCCAGCTCGGTGCCGATGCGTTCCTTCTCCTTGGTTATCTGGGTTATATCTATTATATACTGTTTTGTCTTTTTTGACAAGTCGTCAAAGGCTTCGGCAAGCACCTCGATCTCATCCTTGGTCTTGTAGATCTCCTTCATCTCGAACAGCTTGCCTGTTCTGCCGCCTTCGGCTATCTCATTGGTCATATTCTCGATAGGCTTAACTATCTTCCCGGAGATCACCAGAGCTGCTGCCGAACCGAATGCCAGTATCAATAAGGTGAGCACCAACACCGTCTGTATCGAATGTGATGATGCGTCGTTGAATTTTTCGGTGGCTTCGTCGTTTATCTTGTCGTAATCCTCCAGCATACGTTCGGTGCCTGCCTCGGTGGCCTTCTTATCCACAATGGACACCACCGTCCAGCCCACCGAGCTCATAGGCTTGCCTATAGCGTAGTATTCCTTGCCTCCGGCGCTGATAGTCACAAGATCGGTCGGTTCCCTGACGGCAGTGTTTACGAAATCTGCAAGCTCCTTATTCTCGGACTGTCTGAGGTCCTTAGCCGTCTCGGTGGTCTCGACCGTAAAGATGCCGTTATTGTCGGGAGCAAATATCACGCGCCCGCTCTTGCTGAGTATGCACACAAACCCGCCGTTCTCTAAGGATGATTTGACATACTCGTCTATCTTGTCAACTGAGATGTCCCCGCCGATAACACCTATCAGCTCACCGTTTGCATATACGGGTGCTGCGCAGGTGACGACTTTTTTATCGGTGTAGGTATCACTCTCCAGATCTGTAAAGCATATGCCTCCTGTCCGGACAGCCAGCTTATACCAGGGCCTTTCCCGCACCGGGAAGGACATCAGCTTGCCGTCACTGCCGAACTTGCTCTCGGGATCGCTGTCTATACATATATGCGTTCCGTCACGGAGCCCGAAGAAGCAGTTCTCGATCTTTCCCGACGAGCCGACCATATTTATCATAACGCTTGACATATACGCAGCATACCCGAGGTACTCGGACTTCTTATAGTCCACGCCCTCCTCACAGAGCACCTGCGCCGTAAGCGTTCCCTGTGTTTTCGGATCGGGCAGCGAAGCCTCTATCTTTTCAAGACTGCTCCTGCCCTCAAATATGCCCTGAGCCATCGTTCTGAGCATATCGATATCATTTGACGCCTCGGTGAACACTTCATCCGCTACATACGTCTGCAAAGCGGTGGTCTTTTTAAGTGCCCCCTCCAGCGTTTGATGCATAGCCTCCTCCGAGACCTGTCTTATCGACCTCTGCTGTTTTTCCCTGGTATCGTTAACGACTGTACTGAGTTTCTTGCCCTGGAACACTGCGACAGCTCCGAAAACGAGCAGTATCGCCAGCAGGAAGATCAGCACAAGATTGAGGATCTTATGCTTTATACCGCCGAGGGTAAGACCGAACAAAGTTTTCACCCAGCCTTCCCTCCGATCTTCTTTTCCATTGTAAGGATGTTCTGTCCGTCGCGGTACTCATAGCTTATATTATCCATGACCTTCTTGGTCATAAAGATCCCGAGGCCGCCCACAGCCCTTTCATTGGCAGAGAGCGTAACATCCGGATCCGGCTTTGCAAGGGGATTGTAGGGTACTCCGCTGTCGATAAAGCGTATGCACACCGAGCCGTCATCAGTCATGCCGACGAACACATCAGCATTCCCGGTGCCGGGATTATAGGCATAATGTGCGATATTAACAAATATCTCCTCAACAGCGAGTTCGATCTGCATCTGCACCTTTACGGAGCAGTCAGCATCCTCAAGTTCTCTCGTTATAAAATCCGTAACCTGGTCAAGATTATCTATATTTGCTTCAACGGTCAGCTTTTTCATATTCTTCTCCTCGGCTCGATCCTATATCTGACAGGCATACATCAGGCCGGTATGCCTCCGATCCGTCTTATATTATACCATATTATTCCTGCCTTGTCAATTTACCATTTTGGCACAAATCTGAAATCGTGTATTTTCGGTGCCCGGAACACTGTTTATCATTACTTGAGTTTATTTTACAGGAGTTTTTTCTGAAAACTATAGACAAAATGTTCGTTTTCTGTTATAATTTAAGTAAAAGGAGGTATGCTCTATGTCCAACAAAGAGATCTATTCAAAAACGCTGACCTTCTCCCTGCGGCGTCTGCTTATGAGTCTTATCACGCTGACGCTGTTTGTCACCCTCTGCTGGGGCGGCTATACTATTATGGAGAAGGTAAACAACAAAGGCCTTATCGGACTTGGCATCGGTGCGGCGCTTGCGATAGTCGCGGCGATCATCATTTCGCACTTCTTTGCCTATGCCCTGCACTCGGCACAGATCGCAATGATAACCAGGGCTGTGACCGAGAACGAGCTCCCCGACGACGTTTACCACGAAGGTGTACGGATGGTCAAGGAGAGATTCACCACAGTTGCCGCTTTCTATCTGGTAACGGGTGTCATCAAAGGCATTTTCCGTCAGATCGGCAACCTCATCACCTCGGCCGGCAAATCACTGGGAGGCAATACCGGTGAAACTATCGGCTCGGTGATCTCATCTATCATACAGGTCCTCATCGCATATCTTTGCGACTGCTGTCTCGGCTGGGTATTCTACCGCAAGGAGATATCCTCGGCGCGTGCAACCTGTGAGGGTGCTGTGATCTTCTTCAAGAACGGCAAGACTCTGCTGAAGAATATGGGCAGGATCTTCGGAATGGGTATCCTTTCCTTCCTTGTGATCGCGGGAGCCTTCGGCGGGATCGCCTATCTGATCTTCTCCCGTTTTGACAGCGCATTCACCGCACTTGCCAATGAGATCGCAGAAGCCGGTGCCAGAGCTGAGACCACCATACCCTCATTCTTCCTCGACTCGAACAATCTTGCACTTGTCGCGGCGGGTATCACAGGCATAATCATCTGGACCTTTATCCATTCCACATTTGTACGCCCCTTCGTTCTTACGGGAGTTATCCGCAATTATATGGAGGCCGGTGTGAAGAACATCCCCTCCGACAGCGATTTCAATATACTCGACAGCAAGTCTCCCAAGTTTGCAAAGCTCCACCGCGAAATGGCATAAGCCAATATTTTCCGGGATCAGGGTACCGTCTTTACGGCGGTACCTTTTTTTATAGGCAATACCGCACAACCCCTGTGCGTCAGATCGCGCGCAAGCTCAACAAAGTTGAGCTGAGATTTTCGTCAGATTGCCTAAATTCGACGCTGGCTTGCAAGCGAAGTTCACTTCGCTTTACGCAACGTCAAGGAGAATTTGGGTAAT
>JAFXRI010000057.1 GCA_017526445.1 Ruminococcus sp.
CTTGTTCTCTGCACGAATCAGGATCAAAGGAGCCTCAGAACCGTCATAGTTGGTGAGAGTCTTTTTGATCTTATCTATCTCCTTGTCATCAACATAAGGAAACATCGCTATTTTGGTGAGTGCAACGCTGAAAGCGGGCAGAAGAAGCTTGTCATAGAACTCTTTTGTGAATGACATTATTTCATCTTCGGGTATGCCGCCGAACATGGTGCTGTCATTCTTGTATTCAAGAATGGTGTTTATGATCTCCTGTGCTTTTTCTGAAGCCTTTTGAGTCATTTCAGCTTCGTGAGCTTCTTTCTCGGCTTTTTTCTGCTCCATTGATTCTTTGGCACTGTTTACTGCATTTGAAGCCGCATCCTTTGCATTTTTTAATAAGTCTTTAAATCCCATTTTTATCCACCTTTCAATAATTAAGATATTCGACAAAATCTGTCGATCTTTGCCAAAATTATTATATCACACTCCTTTCTATTTGTCAATATTTATATTGCTATCAGTAAGTACATTTTTCTTGTTAAAGATGTTATCATATTATTAGGAAGGAAGGTGTTTGTTATGCCCGATACTATCGGAAGCAGAATACGACAGGCAAGGAAAAAGGCTGATCTTACTCAAAGAGAGCTTTCCGAGAGGGCTTTTATTAGTGAGAGTTATTTGACTCTTATCGAGCTTGACAAACGAAATCCAAGCACAGATGTTGTGACCAAGCTTGCAGAAATATTGAACATCAGTGCCGATCACCTTCTTTTCGGCGATGTCCCCAAAAATGAGCTGACCTTGTTCTCCGAATGGAAACAGCTTATGAACGGAAGGTCTGCCGACGAGATCGAAGGGGCTCAGAAGATCGTCAGGTGCTTTTTTGAAAGCCTTGACAAGACCAAAGCCTCCGATTAGTATTCATTATACTCGGCAACATAGACACCTGCTGTCTATTATTTTACGATTTTACGGTTTTACGTTGAAATAGTATTAGACTGATTTACTTTTTATATTTGTGGTCTCGTGAAGGAGCCAATGCGAAGCATTGGCTCTGTACACGAGGGTGCAAAAGACGAAGGCTTTTGCACCACATTATACCCAAACTCGCGGATTTCTGACAAGAAATCCGCAGAATTAACTGGCGGCGAATGCATATGAGCCGCCAAAACACAATCCTGCTCGTGTAATTTCCTGCATATTTTCACGAAAAAGAAACACCAAGAGGTCGTTATTTTACCTCTTGGTGTTATTTATTCACAGCAGTTTAAATTATCTTAAAGCTATTACGTCGCCCAACGGTCGCCTTTTTGAGAAAAACAGGGTATTTCCCATTCATTTTTTGAAGACATAGCAAAAGCCCGCAAACAACGTGTTTACGGGCTTTTCTTGGCGGAGAAGGAGGGATTCGAACCCTCGATGAGCTATTAACCCATACACGAGTTCCAGTCGTGCGCCATAAACCGGGCTAGGCGACTTCTCCACGTTTACAACACAAAGATTATACCACAAACGCGGGAAGTTGTCAAGGGGTTTTATCAAACTTTTTCTTTCAGGAGCCAAAAACCTCTCCGGCGGAGGTCTCAGCAGCCTATGAGAGTCTGGTCAAAGGCGAAAAGTGCTTTGTTGATCTCGTAAATGTCATAGTTGCCGTTCTGGATGAAGTATTTGACGATGAGATCGAATTTGAGGCTGTCCGACAGAGTGTAGCCTGCCTTGGACAACAGGGAAAGGGTCCCGGGGAGATCCAGCCTGAGTGCGATGGCAAAAGCAAGTGCTGTCTGCTTTTTCGGGCGGTAGTTGGCGTCCGAGCGTATCTTGGAGAACAGCTTGCGGTCGATATTGGCCTTGCGGTAAGCCTCGGCATCAGTCATACCGCTTTCGTCGATGAGCCGCAGCAGCGACTGGGAGAATGACTCGTCACGGGAACTGAGATAGCTCTCCAGCGAGACTGCCGGCGCCTCGGCTGCCGGCGCTGCATCCTCAAAGCATTCGGCCGGCTCCTCTGAAACGCTCTCTTTTTTGGCCTTACCGGATGTTTTTTCCTTCCTCGCCGATGAGAACAACGCGCCGAAAAAGCCTGGCTTTTTCTCCGGAGTTTCAGGCTGCAAGTGCGCCTCAGAAGCAGCCGATGACATTGCTGCACCCGCCATATACATCATATCCGAGCGCCTGATATAAGCATTTATGTCATCGTACAGTCTGCTGTCTATGCGGAAGGAGTCCTTGTCGGAGATCACAAGAGTAACGTACATATCGCTGTTTTTCAGATGCTCCGCAATAGCCGACTGGGCAGCATCCACCGCCTTGTCCGCAGGGTAGCCGTAAGCGCCGGAGGATATGAGCGGGAAGGCGATGCTCCCGCAGCCGCGTTCCTCTGCCAGCTCCAGCGAGCGTTTGTAGCAGCTGAGTAAAAGCTCCCTCTCGCCGCTGCTGCCTCCGCGCCATACAGGGCCTGCGGTGTGGATAATGTACTTGCAGTCAAGACCGCAGCCCCCGGTGACTATTGCATCTCCGGTTTCGCATCCGCCCGGGTCTGCGGCACGGTGTACAGCACCGTCAGCTCCGCCTCCTTCGAGAAGCGGCGGGTCGGCAGCATTGACTATGGCGTCGGCCTTTATCCGGGTAATGTCTCCGCATACGATATTCAGCGGCATAAGCATCCTCCTTTATCATTACTCTCCCGCCGGGGATGATACGCGGTGATAGTATTCAGGCGCAGACCGAAGCCTGCGCCTTTCGTTTATCAGAACATTTTGAACATAATATTGTTGAGTGTGCTTTCCAGCAGCTCCTGACGTCCGGAGGAGAGGGAGTCTGTTACTTCGCCCTTTTCGAGAGCGTACTTTTCCAGGTCTTCCATAGTGACCTTGCCGTCGATGATGTCTTTGCCGATGCCGGTGGTCCAGGAAGCGTATCTGTCCTCAACGAACTTGTCGATCCTGCCGTCCTCGATGAGCTTTACAGCGATCCTCAGGCCGAGAGCAAAGGTGTCCATACCGGCGATGTAGCTGTAGAAGATATCCTCCTTGGTGTAGGAGCCGCGGCGTGCCTTCGAGTCGAAGTTCAGTCCGCCGTTGGTGAAGCCGCCTGCCTTGAGCACTTCGTACATACACAGAGCAGCGTCATATACATTTGTGGGGAACTGGTCGGTATCCCAGCCCAGCAGGGTGTCGCCCTGGTTTGCGTCTATAGAGCCGAAGAAGCCGTTATCCCTTGCTACTCTCAGCTCGTGCTGGAAGGTGTGCTGTGCGAGGGTGGCGTGGTTGGCCTCAATGTTCATTTTGAAGTCCTTCTCCAGGCCGTACTTGCGCAGGAAACCGATAACGGTGGCGGTGTCGAAGTCATACTGGTGCTTGGTAGGCTCCTTGGGCTTGGGCTCGATGTAGAAGTCGCCCTTGTAGCCCTTGCTTCTTGCATAGTCCACGGACAGCTTCATAAGTCTTGCCATATTGTCAAGCTCCAGCCCCATATTAGTGTTCAGCAGAGTCTCATAGCCCTCACGGCCGCCCCAGAAAACATAGCCGTTGCCGCCCAGCTTGATGGTCGAGTCGATAGCCTTCTTGATCTGGGCCGCAGCGTAAGCAAACACATCAGCCGAGGGAGAAGTTCCGGCGCCGTGCATATACCTGGGATGATCGAAGCACTTTGCGGTGCCCCACAGCAGCTTCTTGGAAGGATCGGCCTTCATCTTTTCAGCCACATAGTCAACGATCTCGTCGAACTTCTCGTTGGTCTCTGCCAGCGAGCCGTACTCAGGGGAAAGATCACGGTCGTGATAGCAGAAATAGTTGATCGAGAGCTTGTCCATGATCTCAAAAGCGGCATCGACCTTGGCCTTGGCTCTTGCTTCGGGAGAAGTCTCGCCCCAGGTCTTGTCAGCTGTACCCACGCCGAACATATCGGTGCCGTCGCCGCCCATGGTATGCCACCAGGAGAGAGCGAATTTCAGCTGCTCACGCATAGTCTTGCCGCCTACTACCTCATCGGGGTTGTAGTATTTGAATGCCAGCGGGTTGGTGGAATCGGGGCCCTCGTAGGGGATCTTGGGAATGTTTTCAAAGAACTCTGCCATAAATAATACCTCCAATAATATTGTTTTTTACGCACAAAAAGCACTGACGTAAAAACGTTTACAATATAATGATACACCAAAGCCGGGTCGTTTGTCAATATCATTTTATACGAATATATAAAAAAAGTCCCTTCCGGCTCCGGAAGGGGAGCCGGCTGCGGCGTGAGACAGCTGTTCAGTCCGGAGAGGAGAACTCAGTCACCGCCTGTTTTGTCAGGCCGGCAGAGCAAAAAACTATGCCGAATGTGAAATTTCGCGCTTGATGTTATTGACAAGCTGTGTATAACAATGGTAAAATATAAAGGAATATAATCGAGTGATAGTATCATCCTGTCAGGAGGGAGATATATGTCTATAAACAATGATGCAGTATTCACCAGGATAGCTGTAGCTCTGCTGACCGACTATACCAGTGTTTATTATGTCAACGTTGTCACAAATGAATATCAGTGGTATTCTGCCAGTGCGGAATTCCATTCCCTGCAGCTTGAACAGGGAGGGAAGGATTTCTTCGCGGATATGGTCAGAGACGCTGCAAGAGTCGTATTCGAGGAGGACCGGCATATCTTTATTGAAGATATGCAGAAGGACAAGCTGCTGTCTCAGATGAAAAACGGGATCACGAAGAATATAGAGTACCGCCTGATGATAGACGGCAGGCCTGTATATCACTCGCTGCGCATTATCCGCAGTGACGGTGACGAGGGCGGTTATATCATTCTCGGCGTAAAGAATATAGACAAGATCAAGAGGCGCCAGCAGGAGGCTGAAATAGCTGAGCAGGAGCGGGAGATATATAATCAGATCGCCGGCTCTCTTGCCGAGCATTACAATACTATTTATTATATTGATATGCAGACCAACGAGTTCTTTGAGTATTCCTCCAACGATCTTTACAAAAGGCTCCATGTGCCTCAGAAGGGCTCGGATTTCTTTGCTGAGTGCAAGCGCAATATCCCCAGGATAGTTCACCCCGACGACCGGGATATGGTGGCAAGGCTCCATGTCAAGGAAGTAATGCTCGAGAACCTCAGAGGCAGCAAGTCCTATTCGGCTGTGTACCGGATCAGGGCGGAGGAAAGCATCTTCTATGTCCGTCTTATACAGATGTGGGTGGACGACGGCAGGCACGCCGTGGTCTGCATCGAGGATATTGACGAGGAGATCAAGAGCCGTGAGAAGACAAAGACCTACAGCCTTATTGCTGAGAGTCTGGCCGCTCACTATGACGTGATCTACTACATAGATCTGTCCAGCGGCGAGTATATGGAGTACACCTCTAATTCCATATTCGGCAGTCTGGAGATGCAGCTGACAGGACTTGACTTTTTTGGGGATGTAAAAGTCAATATCGCCAAGATCATACATCCCGATGACAGGCAGCGCCTTGAGACAGTTATGGAGAAGGATTACCTTATCACCGCTCTGGAGGACAAGAAGCAGGTCAGCATCGATTACCGTATGATAGTGGACGGCAAGCCGCAGTTCACCAGACTGACAGGTATGTGGTCCAGCGACAAAATACATCTTATCATCGGTGTGGAGAATATCAACGAAGCCGTCAAGAAGCAGAAGGAGCAGATCAAAGCGCTCAATCAGGCCAATGAGCTGGCAAGGCGTGATGAGCTTACTGGCACCCGCAACAAGAACGCCTATCACGAGTTGGAGAGCTCTGTGGAGCAGGCCATCGCGTCGGGCGAGGAGGAGGTTTCCTTCGCTGTCGTTGTGTGTGACATCAATAATCTGAAGCTGATAAACGATACCTATGGCCATAGGGCGGGGGACGATTATATAAAGACCGCCTGCAGTATGATCTGCAACGTCTTTTCCCACAGCCCCGTGTTCCGTGTCGGCGGCGACGAATTCGTCGTTTTCCTGACAGGCCGGGATCTGTCGGACAGAAAGAAACTGCTGTCAGATCTCCGTATGCAGGTGATCGAGAACCTGAAAAAGAAGGAAGGCCCTGTGGTCGCCGTGGGATGCTCGGTGTTCGATCAGAGGTTCGACAGCGCCGTATCCGAGGTCTTTGAGCGCGCAGACGGACAGATGTATGAGGAAAAGAGCAGGCTGAAGGAAATGGAGGCCGAAGCCGACCAGCCCGTTCACGTCGGGAAGGTGGAGATACCCCAGGAAGTCATAAGCAAGCTGGATTCGCTGTTCGAGGCCTTTTCACTCGTTTCGGACGAGTCATATGTCTTCCTCTGCAATATGAGATACGATTATTCCAGATGGTCCAGGACAGCCGTGGACAGCTTTGGTCTGCCCTCGGAGTATATGTATGAGGCCGGCTCGATCTGGGAGGAGCATATCCACCCGGATGACCGCGAAACTTACCGCAGAGGCATCAGCGAGATATTCTCAGGACGCTCCGCGGGACACGATATGCAGTACCGCGCTATGAAGATAAACGGCGAATATACCGTCTGTACCTGCCGCGGGATAGTGCTGCGGGACGAAAAGGGTGAGCCGGAGTATTTCTGCGGATCTATCTCCGACCACGGCCAGCACAGCAACATAGACACCCTGACCGGACTGAGGAACCAGTACGGCTTCTTTGAGGACCTTCAGGCCAAGATGCTCAGAAACATCCCGATGCGTATCAGTATGGTGGGCATATCCAAGTTCTCGGAGATAAACGAGATCTACGGTTATCATTTCGGCAACCGCGTGCTGCAGAGCTTCGGAAGGTATCTGTTTGAATATGTGGGCAACCTGGGCAGCGTGTACAGGCTCGACGGCACCAAGTTCGCCGTTATAAGCTGTACCCAGACGCCTCAGGCTATGCTGGAAAGATATGACAGTATGAGAGAGTATTTCCGCGGGATGTTCACTGTCGGCGGCAGGTCACTGATCCTCGACCTCAACGCAGGTCTGCTGGCGGTGGATAACTTCCTTATCGACTATCAGACAGTATATGCCTGCCTGAACTTTGCCTACGGCGAGTCAAAGCTGAGACGCCAGGGTGATATGGTGGAGTTCTACAACGACCTCAACGACGAGAACAAGCGGAGGATAGAAAAGCTCCACGCTATAAGAGCATCCATAATGCGGCAGTTTTCCGGCTTCTATCTTATGTATCAGCCGGTGGTGGATGCCGATACCGAAATGCTCATCGGTGCCGAGGCTCTGCTCCGGTGGAAGGATACCGAGTACGGCACAGTTCCTCCGGACCAGTTCATACCTATGATCGAGAGGGATCCTCTGTTCCCCGACCTGGGGCAGTGGATACTGAGAACTGCCGTCAATGACGCCAAGAAGATCCTCGGTGAGCACCCTGACTTCATCATAAACGTAAACCTGTCCTATACCCAGCTTGAAAAGCCGGACTTTGTGGATATGGTGTTCTCGACTCTTGAGGAGGCGGATTTCTCCCCGAAGAACCTCTGCCTGGAGATCACCGAGAGATGCCGCCTGCTGAATATAGAGCTGCTCCGGAATATTATCGTTGCCCTTCGCAGCAGGGGAGTGAAGATCGCCCTCGACGACTTCGGCACAGGCTTCTCCTCCGTGGGACTTGTGAAGGACCTGCCCTTTGATACTATCAAGATCGACCGCAGCTTCGTCCAGAAGATCGAAAACGACGACAGGGAGAGAGAACTCATCAAGTCATTTGCGTCTGTCGCCTCCACCTTCGGCGCGGAAGTCTGCGTAGAGGGTATCGAGTCAGCCGGTATGATAAGCATACTGAAAAATTATTCGGTGCACAGCTTCCAGGGATATTATTACGCCAAGCCCCTCGCTCTGGGAGATTTTATGGAGTGGCGCAGCAAAAATATCGGGACTGATGCTGAGGATGATCCCAAATAAACCTGTTAATTCATTTAACTTTTAGTACAATTACAGCTCTGTGTTAAAAAATTGTGCAAAAAGAGCTTTTTGTATGTTTTCTTTTTTGACATAGTATAGTATAATCATAAGGTAATTGATTTGAAAATAAAACTATTACCTTTATCCCTGTGTGATAACGGAGCGATCCTGCATCGGGAGAAAACTATCAGAAAAGGAAGGAAGTAAAGAAAATGAACGAGACAGAGATCAAGACAAAACTCAAGGAGTTCATCTGTTCGACACTGGGTGTTGAGGCCGATGTTCTGGAGTTCGATACCGAGCTTTTCGGTGACAGCCCCATAGGACTCGACTCGGTGGATTCCCTCGAGATAATCGCTTATGTAGACGGTGAGTACGGTGTGGATATGACAGGCGTCGGCAAGGAGCATTTCCTGAATATCGACAGCATCGCTGCATACATTCTGGCAAACAAATAATAAAATACAAATTCAAAAAGCCCTTCCGGCAGCGGTAAGGGCTTTATTGATGTTCAGGAAAGGATGTTATCTTTATGACCGACAACAGATCTCGCTGTGTTATAACCGGCCTCGGGATGATCTCGGCGGTGGGGTGCAATGTAGGCGAGTGCTGGGACAGTGTGCTTGCTTCCCGTTCAGGCATCGACCACACCACTACCGTGGATACCGAGAACTGCTATTCCGACTATGCGGCAGAGGTCCGCACCGGTGAGTGGGACAATGTCCCCGGCACCGAGGGTATGGACAGGGTATCAAGACTCTGCATCAAGGCAGTCTCCGAGGCTATGGAGGATTCCTCCCTCGGCGATTTCGGAGGAGACAGCCGCGTCAGCGTTATTATGGGAAGCTGCGTGGGCGGAGTCGTCAGCGTTGAGGAATACTATACCAAGGGCAAGAGAAAAGAGCTCATCCCGCAGATGCCTATATCGGCGATAGCCTCTCAGGCTGCGGGATGGTGCCACGCGGGCGGAGCAGTCACCAATGTGGCCAATGCCTGTGCAGCGGGAACTATCAGCATATCCTATGCCGCAGACCTTATCCGCGCGGGCAAGGCTGATATAGTAGTTGCAGGCGGCGCCGATGCCTTCGCTTCTGTGCCCTATGCAGGGTTCACCTCGCTGCACGCGCTGGATGCGAACCCCTGCTCGCCTTTCAATCACCTGAGCGGCATCACCCTCGGCGAGGGCGCAGGTGCGCTTATCGTTGAGTCCTACGACCACGCTGTGAAGCGCGGCGCAAAGATCTACTGCGAGGTGCTGGGCTCGGGCGTCACCAGCGACGCACATCACATCACCGCACCACGTCCCGACGGCGAGTGCCAGATCACGGCTATACGCACCGCGATAAAGAGCTCCGGCATCACCGAGTCGGATATCGGCTATGTTAACGCCCACGGAACAGGTACCGCCAAGAATGACGAGGCGGAGTTCCTTTCGCTGCATACTATCTTCGACGGCAAAAACGACGATCTGAGCGTCAGCTCCACCAAGGCTATGACAGGCCACTGCCTGGGTGCTGCCGGTGCTGTCGAGGCTGTTTTCGCAGTAAAGGCCCTCACTGAGAATATCGTTCCTCCTACCCTCGGCTTTGACGCGGAGGATCTTGTAAGACTGAAGGAGAGAGCCGGCAAGCTGGACTTCTGCCCCAACGTCCCCAGGAAGAAGGAGCTCACAAATGTTATGAGCAATTCCTTTGCCTTCGGCGGCAACAACGCCAGCATCGTTTTCAGCAAGGAGCAGGGTAATGTCGCTGCTTCGGCGGAAAAGAAGAGAGCAGCCGTTACCGGTCTCGGTATTGTAACGCCCGCAGGCTGCGGCAAGGAGAAGTATGCGGCCCTCTGCGGCGGCAGCTCTGCTGTCAGCGCCGGAGATACTTTCCGCTCCGAGGTGGGCAAGGAGCAGTATGACGAGCTGGGGCTCAAAATGGCCTTCTACCGCAAGCTCGATCATTTCAGCCAGCTCCAGTGCGTGTCGGGTATGTACGCCCTGCGCGACGGCGGCTATGAGATGACCGACAGCAACGCCCCGATGACCGGTATCATCGTCGGCACCTCTGAGGGCTCGATCTCCCCTGTGTGCGATTTCGAGATGCTCGTCGCCGAGAAGGGCAATGCCAACGGCAGCGCCTTCAAGTTCCCCAACACCGTGTATAACGCCGCAGGCGGATATCTCTCTATCTGCTCCGGCATAAAGGGATATAACGTCACAGCCACCAACGGCGCCCAGGCCGGGCTTTTCTCCGTGGCTTACGCTATGGATGTTATCCGCTCCGGCAAGCAGAAGGCTATGCTGGCAACAGGAACCGATGAGAACAACGATATAATGCAGGAGCTTTTCGACGGGCTCGGCCTTGCAGCGGAGGGGACAGTCCTGCCCTATTCCGACGGGGACAGGTTCACTCTCTCCGACGGCAGCACAACTCTGCTCCTGGAGGACGAAGCTTCCGCAAAGGAGAGAGGCGCCAGGATCTACGCCTATGCAGTAGGCAGCGGCTCCGCTAACTGCGGCGTGCCTTTCGGTACTGTATCCGGCTCGGAGCCTGCCCTTGAAAAGGCCATTGCCGATGCACTTTCGGATGCGGGCCTCACAGCTGCCGACATCAGCGCGGTCATCGGCTTTGCCAACGGTCACAAGGCCGTTGACAGTATCGAGCGCGAGGCTCTGACAAATGTTTTCGGCGAGAGAGCAAAGACTCTGCCGGTGATCTCCGTAAAGGATAAGCTGGGAGAGGGCAGAGCTGCCAGCGCGGCTCTTGCAGCGGCTCACGCAGTTATGATGCTCAGCGGCGAGATCGCCGTGCAGGAATACTACAGCCTTGAAAGCGGCAGACCTGCCGGCAGGGCAGATACCTCGGAGTTCAGATATGTCCTTGCCGTTTCCTACGGCTCGGGCGGAAGCTACAGCGCCGTTGTGTTCGGCAGGGAGGATAAGTAAATGAAGGTAGCGATAGTAACGGGTGCGTCCCGCGGTATAGGCAGGGCCTGTGCAGTCAGGCTCGCAAAGGACGGCTATACAGTAGCCGTCAACTACAGCCGCAGCGAGGAGGAGGCACAGAAGGTCCTCAGCGAGATCAAGGCAAACGGCGGCGACGGTATGATATACAAAGCCGATGTTTCCGACCTGGCACAGGTCAAGCAGATGATAAGAGATATCGACAAGCAGTACGGGCAGATCGACCTGCTGGTGAACAATGCGGGCATAGTCCGCGACAGCTTCCTGCTGGCTCTCAATATGGGAGATCTGGACAGCTGCCTTGATCTGAATGTGAAGGGCTATTTCTACTGCGCACAGCAGGCAGCCCTGAAAATGTTCAGAAGAAAACAGGGTGTTATAATCAATATGTCCTCGGTGAGCGGTGAGCTTGCTCTCGCAGGACAGAGCGTGTACAGCGCTACGAAGGGCGCAGTCAATTCCCTGACGAGAGTCCTCGCCAAGGAGCTGGGTGGAAAGGGCATCAGAGTGAACGCTGTGGCTCCCGGCTTTATCGAGACCGAGATGATAAATGCCCTCTCCGATGAGAAAAAAGAGGAGTACCTGCAGAACATCCCCCTCCACCGCTTCGGCAAGGCCGAGGAAGTGGCAGCAGTCGTATCCATGCTGGCAGGTGAGGAGTTCTCCTACCTGACAGGACAGGTCATCACTATGGACGGAGGTATCTCGCTATGATCTATATAAACGGCATAAACGATCAGATCGGACAGCGCCCTCCCTTTCAGATGATAGACAGGGTGACGGAGCTGGTCCCGAACGAGAGCGCCGTGGGGCTGAAATGCGTGTCGGTCAACGAGCCGCACTTTATGGGACATTTCCCCGGGACGCCTATCATGCCCGGTGTGCTCATCATCGAAAGCTGCGCACAGCTCTGCTCGATGGTCATAGAGGCTGACAAGCAGGACGACAAGCTCTATGTGCTGCTCAAAGTGGACGGCTTCAAGTTCATAAAGCCTGTTATACCGGGAGACCAGCTCGTGATAAGCGTTAAGAAGACCAGGGCGGGAGGCTCTATATTCTGCTTCGATGCCGAGGTCAGAGTAGATGGGAACATCCACGCCAAGGGCTCGGTGATGTTCACCGCTATCGACCGCTCGTCGGTGTATGAGCGCTGAGGAAAGGGAGAAAAGGATGTCTGAAAACAATCCCAAGAAGATACTTCTGATAAACGGCAGTCCCAAGGGGGACCGCAGCCTTACCTTCAGGGTGGGCAGGGCCTTTGCCGAGGGCCTTTCCGCTGAGGAGGGCAGCGGGATCGAGTATATCCACGTTTCACAGCTCAATGTTAAGCCCTGTACCGGATGCCTCTCCTGCTGGGGACGCACCGAGGGCACCTGCGTCATAAAGGACGACTCGATACCTATGGTCAGGGAGAGGATCCTCGCCGCAGATACTATCATAATGTGCTTTCCGATCTATTTCTTCGGGATGCCCGGCACGATGAAGACTATGATCGACAGGCTGCTGGGAATATTCATCACCTTCTCGGGACAGGAGATAGACAATATCAAGGAGGGCAGGCACGCGCTCAGGTCCCCGAGACCGGGGCAGAGACTGGCTGTAATAGCCTCCTGCGGGTTCTCGGAATCGGCCGAGGCCTTCTATCCCATAAAGGTGCAGTATGACCTCTGCATAGGCACAGGGAAGTATGCCAGCTTCTGCTGTCCGCAGCTGAAGGCTCTTGCCCAGGCAGGTTCGGGACAGCGCTTTGAGAAGATACTTGATCTCAGCCGGCAGGCGGGAACACAGTTCGCTCACGGCGCCATTGACGGGGAACTGGTGAAGAAGCTGGAAAAGCCGGTGCTGACTCAGAAGACCTACCGTATGCTTATGGAAAAATTCTGGAAAGACGAAAAGGGCGGGGAGTACTGATGATAAAGATCGCAGTTGACCTTAAAGGCGCCGACAGGCCGCAGGAGCAGCTGGCAGCGGGCGTGCTGGATGCAGTCCGGGACAATGCGGACCTGTTCGTATATGCTTTCGGAGACAGAGCCGTTCTGGAGGATGTGCTGGGCGGCAATGACAGGATAGAGCTTATCGACTCTCCGGAGACTATGACCAATGACGAGGATCCGGCGGAGGCTTTCAGGACGAAGAAGGAGTCCTCGATAGTCAAGGCTATGCAGCTGGGCAAAGAGGACAGCGGGATACAGGCTTTCGTATCCTGCGGACCGACCGGGGCTATATTCGTCTCGGCGATGATGCTGCTGGGCAGGATCGCAAGGATAAGCCCCATACTGCTGGTCGAGCTGGAAAAGCAGGACGGCACTCCCTTCTGCGTGGCAGACTGCGGAGCAAACGTTGACTGCCGCCCGGAAAAGCTCGTTGATTTTGCTAAGATGGGTATGGCCTATATGAAGGCCGTCGGCGTGGAGAGCCCGAGGATAGGGCTGCTCTCCAACGGCGCCGAGGACAGGAAGGGCAGCGCTGTTGTCAAGCGTGCGAATGAGCTGCTGCGTGAAAGCGGTCTCCCCTTTGACGGCAACGTGGAGGGCAGCGGACTGTTCACCTGTGCGTCGGATGTTATCGTCTGCGACGGCTTTTCGGGGAACGTGCTGCTCAAAACGATAGAGGGCTCGGCCAAGACCGTCATCTCGCAGATGAGAGAGCTGGGCGCTGACAGAGAGCTCTGCGACAGGCTCTATGCAAGATACGACTTCAACACCCGGGGAGGGGCGGTGCTGCTGGGCACTAAGCTCCCCATAGTCAAGGGGCACGGTGCTGCAACAGCTCTGACAGTAAGGAATATAATCGGCTCGGCCTGCCGCCTTGCATCAGGCGGTATCAACGAGAAGATCAGGGCAGCATTTGAAACACAGTAAGAACATTTTAAGGCAACACCGCACAACCCCTGTGCGTCAGATGCGATGTCCAGATTTTCGTCAGATTGCCTAAATTCGACGCTGGCTTGCTGGCGCAAGTCAAGGAGAATTTGGGTAATATGACGGAAAGCTGGCAAGCAGATGACGTGCAGAGGCGTTAGCCGTGGGTTGTGCGGTGTTGCCTTTGTGCCTGCCTGAGAGGATATGCAATGCACAGTCACGGAGATCTGCGGCTGTGCATTGCCTTTTTCTGTCATAAATATGAAAAAAGATATAAAAATCTAAAAAAGGTGTAGCTTTTTTCTGAAAGGTGTGTTATAATAACAGTATACAAAAAATTATCCGGGAGGGAAAGAATTTTATGAATATCGACAAGATACTTGCTGAACTCACCGTTGAGGAAAAAGCTGCTCTCTGCTCAGGTGCCGATTTCTGGCATACCAAGATCATCGAAAGGCTGGACATCCCCGCAATAATGGTCTCGGACGGTCCTCACGGCCTGAGAAAAAACATCGACCTGGCCGAGAACCCCAATCAGGCTATCGAGGCAGTATGCTTCCCCGCAGCGTGTGCCACGGCCTGCTCCTTCGACCGCAAGCTGATGGAGACTTTGGGAAAGGCCATCGGTGAGGAATGCCAGCATGAAAAGCTCTCGGTCATACTGGGACCGGGCTGCAATATAAAGCGCTCGCCGCTGTGCGGAAGGAACTTTGAGTATTTCTCCGAGGATCCCTTCCTGGCAGGACAGATGGCCGCTGCGCATATCAGAGGTGTCCAGAGCAAGGGCGTGGGCGGATGCGTCAAGCATTTCGCCGTGAACAATCAGGAGGCAAGACGCTTCTCCTATTCCGCCGAGGTGGACGAGCGTACTCTCAGAGAGATATATCTCGCCCCCTTTGAGACTGTCATCAGGGAGGCGAAGCCCTGGACGGTGATGTGCTCATACAACAGGATAAACGGCGTACACTCCTCTCAGAACAAGTGGCTGCTCACCGATGTCCTGAGAGACGAGTGGGGCTTCGACGGTCTTGTGATGTCCGACTGGGGCGCCGTTGACGATAGAGTCGAAGGCATACGCGCCGGCCTCGATCTGGAAATGCCCACCAGCTACGGCAAGAACGATAAGCTCGTGGTCGAAGCCGTGGAGAGGGGAGAGCTTTCCGAGGCAGAGCTCGACAAGTGCGCAAGGCGTGTGCTGGAACTCATTGACAGAGCCTGCGACAGCGCAAGACCTGATACCGAGTGGGACAAGGTCAAGGATCACGAGCTGGCAAGAAAGCTCGCCTCCGAGTGCATAGTCCTGCTAAAGAACGATAAGGGCATCCTCCCCCTCGATACCGGGAAAAAGACGGCATTCATCGGTATGTTTGCCGCGGCGCCCAGGTTCCAGGGCGGCGGAAGCTCCCATATAAACGCATTCCGTGTTGACGATGCTTACTCCTGCTCGAAGGAGTACACCACCGTCAGCTATGCTCAGGGCTACGTTACCGACAGGGACGAGACTGACGATTTCCTCGTGAACGAGGCCGTCAAGACCGCTCAGGCTGCCGATAACGTGGTGATATTCGCCGGCCTGCCCGATTCCTTCGAGAGCGAGGGCTACGACAGAACGCATATGCGTCTCCCCGAGTGCCAGCTCCACCTCATCGACGAGATCACCAAGGTCAGCAAAAACGTGGTCGTAGTGCTGCATAACGGTTCTCCTGTGGAGATGCCATTTGCGGATAAGGTCAGCGGTATAGTCGAAGCCTACCTTTGCGGCGAGGGCACGGGCGGAGCTGTCTGCGACGTGCTTTTCGGCAAGGTAAATCCCAGCGGCAAGCTGGCAGAGAGCTTCCCGAAGAAACTCTCCGATAACCCGTCATATCTGAACTTCCCCGGCGAGGGCGACAGGGTCGTTTATGCCGAGGGCCAGTTCGTGGGATACAGATATTATGACAAGAAGGAGCTGGAGCCTCTTTTCCCCTTCGGCTACGGCCTGAGCTATACTACATTTGAATACAGCGATCTGCACCTGTCCCATAACGAGCTCGACTCGGATCAGACGCTGACCGTGGAGGTCACTGTAAAGAATACAGGCAAGGTCTTCGGCAAGGAAGCCGTACAGCTCTACGTTGCCGACAGAGAGAGCAGCGTTACAAGACCTGTCAGGGAGCTCAAAGGCTTCGAGAAGGTCGCCCTCGCTCCCGGCGAGAGCAAAAAGGTAGTGTTCCGGCTTGACGAACGCGCCTTTGCCTACTATGAGCCGCTGATAGAGGACTGGTTCGTGGAGTACGGCGCCTTCGATATCATGATAGGTGCGTCCTCGCGGGATATCAGGCTGACGGACACAGTCTATGTGAACAGCAGCAAACGCCTGCCTGTGCATTTTGACCTCAACAGCAACCTGGGCGACATCAGACAGCTGCCCGAGGGCAGAGAGATGCTGGAAAGGTTTATGGGCGGCACCGACGCTGTCGGCGGCTTTGATGAGGCGGACGAGAATATGCGCCGTGTGAGCGAGGCTATGACCAACGAGCTGCCTATCCGTGCTGCGGTGAGCTTTTCTGACGATCCCCGCATCACCCGCGACCGCATGAAGGAATTCATCGATCGTCTGAACGGGATCGCAGGAAACTGAGGACGCGGAGATAATGGCAGAAGTAAAACAGAGAAACGGCATGACGGATCTTCTGAAATTCATCTTTGCCGTGATGATCGTTTGTTATCACTCCAAATCCTTCGCTGACAGGGGCGGGAGTTTTATCTTTACCCAGGGCTACATAGCCGTTGACTTCTTCTTTATCACTGCGGGCTTCCACCTGGCAGCCTCGGCAATGAGAAAAAGGGATGCCGGCGGGGGATACAGCCTCGGGCGCGAAACCGCAGGCTATATGGGCAGAAGGCTCTCAAGGATACTGCCTCTGTATCTTACGGCGGCAGTCATCGCCCTGACAGCCGCCGCCGCCATAAAGGGACTGAGCGTCAAGGGCGTTGTTAAGCTCGCAGCAGACAGCATCGGCGAGTGGACGTTCCTGCAGCAGACAGGCTTTGATACCGGGATCCTTGTCGGGGCCTCGTGGTTCTTGTCTGCGCTGATACTGCTGTCACTGCTGCTGTATCCTATGGTGCGGAAATTCGGCGATACCTTCCTGTATGTCATCGCCCCGCTGGTGTTTGCCTTTATGTTCGGCCTGGCATTCCATCATGTACCGGATATACAGGCGCCCAGGACCATGCTGGGCGGTATGATAATGATCGGCCTGGCAAGGGGCCTGTTCGAGATGTGCCTGGGCTGTCTCATCTTCGGACTGGTGCGGCTGTTCAGGGGATATGACCTCAAAAAAGCAGGAAAGATCATACTCACGGTAACGGAGGTGCTGATCTATGCCGGAGTGATCGTGTATCACTCGATAGGCAAGCACCCGAAAAAGTACGACTGGTACACGATCATTGCGCTGGGTATCGCTGTGCTCATCACTTGCTCGGGATTCAGCCTCAGCGGCAAGGTCATCAAAGGCAAGGTCTTCACGTTTTTGGGGGAGTGGAGCTTTGCTATGTACATCAGTCACAGGTCGTGGTCGCTGCTGATGGATAAGTGGTCCCTGTTCAAGGGCTGGACCTATTCTGAGAAGCTGCCGGTGTACCTAATGATCTCGACGGCAAGCTCGCTTGCTGTGCTGTTCGGAGGAAAGCTGATCGCCCGGCTGTTCCGCCTGCTTAAAGACAAGCTGGTCTTCAGGCTCCCGGAAAATGACGACGAGGATAAGCCCGCCGCCGGGGAATGATAAATGCGGCATCGGTGTATCCCGGTGCCGTTTGCCCCCCTCTTGACATTTGCAGGAAAATGTAATATACTGTAGGTATAACAGAATAGAGGACTGCGGTCGCGGCCTGAGATAAGGCTGCGTAATCGGGAAGCGCGGTGAAAATCCGCCGCAACTGTCATTACCGTTAAAGTCGGAATACTCCCGCAGTTCGGGGGCTTGATAAGCCCCGGTGATGCCGTCTTGGACAAGAAGAAGCGCAGCCGTGATAAAACTGTATGGCATATCTTTCGGTGAGCAGCTTTCGCTTTCCGGACGGATATAGCGGTACGGTCTTGTTCGCTGTGCTTTCTCCCGGATATGACGGAGGAAGCTTTTTTTGTTATACAAGAGCTTTCATTGCAGGAGGTGCGCTATGGGTGACGAGAAGCGTGAACGCGCCCTTGATATGCTCAGAGCTGCATACGAACGGCTGGGCAGGCTCCCCGGAAGGAAAGACTTCACGCCGGAGGAGGTATGCTTCATCAAGCAGAAGCTCGGCCCCTTTCCGAGGGCGCTGGAGCAGGCCGGACTGAAGCCTGTCACCGGTATGCCCGCCGCGGTAAAGAGCCGTATAAAGCGTGAGCGCTCCCGCCGCAGAAGAAAGCTGGCAAAACAACAAGGATCGGAGGAAGAAGTATGAAGCTGAAGAAGCTTGCGGCAGCTGCTGCCGCATCGGTGCTGGCATTGACCAGCGTGCCTTTCAGTGCATTTGCCGCTGACGATGATATGACCGTCACCGTCATTATCGAGAACGAAACGTTCACGAAAGAGGAGGGCGCAAAGTGGGACGGTGTGCTGCTGAACGCCACTGTTGATATCGACGGGGACTCTACGCTGTTCACCGCAATAAAGGATGCAGTTGAGCAGAACGGTTCCGCGATGAATGCGCCGGATTCAGGTTACGGCCATTACATTTCGGATATAGACGGTGTAGGCGAAGAGACGTATGCTGTTAAGGAAGGCTGCTTTCCCGGCTGGATCGCAACTATCAACGACTGGGTAACAGCCAGCGGCGTGGATTCCTACACTGTTGCTGACGGCACTCTCAGCGACGGCGATATCATTACCGTTGAGTATGCCGTGACCGGCGACGATATAAGGAACAGCTGGTCCAGCACTGATACGAGCCTCGCATCTGTCACCTATGACGGCGAGCTGGACAAGGCCTTCGATCCGGAGGTGTTTGAATATACCCTCACCGTTGAGGACGAGGATCTTACGCTGGTACCCAGCCCCTCCAACCGTGTTTTCCGGGCCGTTAAGTACAAGAATACCTATTCTCCGGAAAAGACTGAGTTGGGATACAGACCGCAGGATACCATACAGGTGGCTGACGGCGATACGATAATCGTTGGCGTCGGCAATGAGAACTGGCCTTCAAGCTACTGGGGCGGTGATACCGTTACCGAGTCGGTATATAAATTCAATATCGTCCTCGACACTACCAAGAGGGATAATAAGGAAGCCGCAGATAAAGTCATAGATATGATCATCGATCTGGGCAGTGCAGAGGATATAGACCTCGACAGCGGCGATGCTGTCAAGGCCGCGGAAAAGGCTTACTCCGAGCTTACCGCAGATCAGAAGGCCCTTGTTACCAACTACGATAAGCTTGAGGAGATCATAGATAAGTATAACGAGCTCAAGGAAGAAGAAGAGAAGAGGGAAAAGAAGGAAGCTGCCTTCGAGGATGTCTATAACGCGACCGTTGAGGTCCTTTCTTCCCAGCAGCCTGATATGGGTTACGAGTGGAAGGCTATCGGCCTGCTCCGTGCAGGCGAGTGCCCGGATGACTATAGCAAGGCTATGCTCAAGGCTCTCAGGAATTATGTTTCCGAGACTGAGGGCAACAAGTTCAGCGACAGATACTCCACACAGAACGCCAAGGAGGCTCTGCTGGCAGCAGCACTCGGTTTCGATCCCACCGATTTTATGGGCAGAGACCTGCTGGCTCCTCTCGCTGATAAGGACTATGTCTCCAAGCAGGGCATAACCGGTTTCATCTGGGCAGACATCGCACTGATGAGCGTCGGCAAGGATCCTCTTTATACCGATGATCTGCTGGATATGCAGCTCGATAACGGTGCTTTCAGCTTCGACGGCAAGACTCCCGATGTGGATATAACCGCTATGGTGCTGAATGCCATCAGAGGACAGGACAAAGCCGCTGATGCCGCAGCAGCTGCCATTGACTGGCTCTCCGGGCAGCAGAAGGAAGACGGCTCCTACGGCAGCTGCGAGTCCACCTCACAGGTCATCATCGGACTCGTTTCCCAGGGCGAGGATCCTTACAGCGAGCTTTTCACCAAGGACGGCTGCAGTCTGACCGACGGCCTTCTTGCTTACTATGCAGGCAGCGGCAGCTTTGCGCACCTGCTTGACGGCAGCGCAGACAGTATGTCCACCGAGCAGGCTTTCCTGGCTATGGCAGCTCTCAGACTCGGCGGCGGAAATGTCCTCTACGATTTCACAGACAGCAAACTCATTCCCCTTGAGCCCGACGGAGATGCTGAGCCCGATCCTTCCCCCGAGCCCGAGCCGGAGCCCGCACCCGAGCCCGCACCCGAGCCTGTTCCTTCCCCTGCACCCGAGCCTCTTCCTTCCCCTGCACCCGAGCCTGAGCCGGAGCCGGAGCCCGAGCCTGTTCCTTCCCCTGCACCCGAGCCGGAGCCCGCTCCCAGGAATGACAACCCGCCCACCGGTGCAGCAGCCGGCTTTGCAGTCATCGCACTGGCAGCAGGAGCACTTCTGCTTACAAGAAAAAAATAATATCTGATATCTGATATCCGGGAGAAAACACTATGTCCGACAAAACAGTGAAGATCATAAAGGCTTTAGCGGCTGCCGTTGTTATAGCGGCGGTGCTGATCTTTGCGTACCGGTCGGGCAGCAGTGTTGCTCCGGCGGATACGGGCAGCACGGCGGAGACCTCACAGACCTCCGCCGTAACTGCATCTTCATCCCTTTCTTCACAGACCGTGACTGAAGCGGCTGCCGATACTTCCTCTGCGCCGGACAGGGACGTAACTTCCCGGACGGAGACCACATCAACAGCTCAGCAAACAACGGCTGTGTCAAAGCCGGCTGAAACGACCTCCCGGAAACCGGAACAGTCTTCTGCGCCGGAGACGACTTCGGCTTCAACGGCTGCGGCTCCCACCGCCGGGACATCCGCTTCCACAGCAGCCCCCGCCGTTCCTGAGTCTTCGACAGCGGCTGCAGCAACGACAACTGCTGCCAAAGCGACAACAACAACTGCTGCGACGACTACCACTACCACCACAACTGAGAAGCAGGAGACGGAGGACAAGTACCCTTATCACTGCACGCTCATTATCGAGTGCAGGACGATCTTCAACGATCCGGATAAGATAGATAAGGCGATAGCCGCAGAACAGCCGCAGGACGGCATCATCTTCCCGCAGTCGGAGGTCGGCTTCAATGAGGGCGACACCGTCTATGATGCGGTGTCAAGGATATGCTCGGAGAACGGCATACCTATGGAGGTCACAAAGATCGCCGGGACGAACAACTACTACATCGAGGGGATCAACAATCTCTACGAATTCGACGCCGGCAACCTCTCCGGATGGATGTATTCGCAGAACGGCAAGTTCCCGCAGCTGAGCTGCTCACAGGCTGAGCTCCACGACGGCGACGAGATCAGGATGGTATATTCCTGCAACATCGGCGTGGATGTGGGCGACGATTATTTTGCCAAGGCAGGCTGATCATGTACACAGACGAGTTTTCAAGACTGCACCCTATAACGCTTTTCGTATATTTTGCAGGGCTGCTCTTTGCAGGAGCATTTACTGTGCAGCCCTGGTTCATAGCGCTTTCTCTTACCGGGGGAGCGCTGTTTGCTTTGCGTATAAGCGGCAGGGCGGTGCTGCGCAAAAGTCCGATGCTGTTCATACCTCTCACAGCGGCGGCAGGGATAAACGTGCTGTTCAATCACCGGGGAGTCACGGTGCTGGGGCATTTCCCCTCGGGGAATCCCTTTACTGCCGAGTCCCTTGCCTACGGCGCCGCGGCAGGGACGATGCTTTGCGGAGCGCTGATCTGGTTCTACTGCTTCGGCAAGCTGTTCACCGCCGACAGGCTCATGTGCCTGACAGGCAAAGCCTTTCCTGCGCTGACGGTGATCTTTTCGATGACAGTGCGGTTCATACCTCTTTTTGCAAGGCGGTTCCGGGAGATAAGCGCTGCGCAGTCGCAGCTGGGGTTCGGCATCTCGTCAGGTGGACCGATGAAAAGGCTGAGAAATCTGGCGCGTATATTCTCGATACTGATAACCCGTTCGCTGGAGGAATCCGTCGTGACTGCCGACTCTATGAAAAGCCGGGGATACGGCCTGCGGGGCAGGAGCTCCTTCTCGCTGTTTCGCTTCACGGGAAGGGACGCAGCGGTGCTGACGGTGACGGTGCTGCTGGCAGGGTACGTTATAGGCAGCGAGATCGCAGGGGTAGGAGAGTTTCGCTTCTATCCCAGGATAGTCTCAGCGGAGACGGACGTATGGTCGGTGATGCAGCTGTGCGCTTTCGGTGCGCTGTGTCTGCTGCCGAATATTTATGATATTCCGGAGGATGCAAAATGGAGATCGCTTCGCTCAAAGATCTGAGCTTCCGCTATCCGGGCGGTGAGAAAAAAGCACTGGACGGTATAAGCCTTTCTGTAACGGAGGGCTCCTTTGTGCTGCTCTGCGGAGCTTCGGGCAGCGGTAAGAGCACGCTGCTGCGCCAGTTCAAGTCAGCCCTTGCCCCCGAGGGGGAGAGGGAGGGCAGCATCTCCTTCCGCGGAAGGGATCTTTCCGACCTTTCCGAGCGTGAACAGGCAGAGCTCATTGGCTTTGTCGGGCAGGATCCCGAAAGCATGATCGTCACCGACAAGGTCTGGCACGAGCTGGCCTTCTCGCTGGAAAGCCTTGGTGCCGACAGCCATACCATAAGGCGCCGCACCGCTGAGATGGCGGAATACTTCGGCATCTCGGACAGCTATACTGCCGATACCGCCAGCCTTTCAGGGGGGCAGAAGCAGCTGCTTTCCCTGGCTTCGGCAATGGTCACCCGGCCGGAGCTGCTCATCCTCGACGAGCCCTCGGCCCGTCTTGATCCGATAGCCGCCAGAGAGCTTTTCGGCGCCGTGAGACGTATAAACCGTGAGCTCGGCACCACCGTCATCGTGTGCGAGCACAGGCTGGAGGAGGTCTTCTCCTGCGCTGACAGAGTCGTTTTTCTTCAGGACGGGCGTATAGCAGCCGATCTGTCTCCTGACAGGATATGCCCGGGCTCTCTCCCGGAGGAGCTGATGTATTCTCTGCCGGTGCCTGCGAGGATATGGCTTTCCGCCGGGGGCAGCGGCAGCTGCCCGGTAAGCGTAGCCGAGGGCAGAGAGTGGCTCGCCGGGAGCATCGGCCCGGAAAAGCCTGCCGCTCCGGACAGAGCACAGCCCCCTCGCGGCGATGTCTCGCTGGAGGTCAGGGGCCTGTGCTTCCGTTATGAAAAACACCTCCCCGACGTGCTGAAGGGGATCAGCTTCAAGGCGTACAAAGGGGAGCTTATCGGCCTGCTGGGCGGCAACGGTGCAGGGAAAAGCACCCTGCTCGCCTGCCTTGCAGGGATGAAAAAAGCCTATGCCGGAAAGACCGAAGCCGCCGGGAGGGTGCTTCTGATGCCCCAGGAGCCCTCATCGCTGTTCGTTCACGACAGGCTGATAGACGATCTCCGGGAGATGTGCCGTGATGAGGAGGAGATCGCCCGGACAGTCTCGCTGTGCAGGCTTGACAGCCTCACCCTGCGGCATCCCTTTGACCTGTCGGGGGGCGAGCTGCAAAGGGCGGCGCTGGCAAAGCTCCTCCTCGGCAGGCCGGAGATACTCCTCCTTGACGAGCCCACAAAGGGCACTGATGCCGTGTTCAAGGCTGAGCTGGCCGGGATACTCCGCACCGTCTGCGGGCGGGGTGCAACAGTCATTGCTGTGAGCCACGATGTGGAATTTATCGCCGAGTACTGCGGCAGATGCGCTATGCTCTTTGACGGCGTGCTTATCGGCTCGGCACCGCCGCAGGATTTCTTTTCCGGGAACCTGTTCTATACTACTGCTGCCTCGCGGATGGCGAGGGGGCTCATAGACCGCGCCGTCACGGCGGGCGACGTCCTCGCGGCGCTGGGAAAAAGCGAGAAAAAGCCGCCCTCCCGGGAGATACCTCCCCCGAAGGACAGGGGTGCGGAACCGCCGCAGGAAAAGAAAAAAACACCCCTCCCTCGGAAGATCGGGAAGGTGCTGTGTGTTCTGCTGCTGCTGTTTGCCGCAGCGGGATGTATGGAGATACTCCCCGGGGGAGCCTTCGCAGGGAACAAGACTCTGCCCTATGTGCTGCTGGGTGTTTCGGCGGTAGCGGCGGCACTGGTGTTCTCTGACGGCAGGACAGTGGCGAAAAGCCCCCGCCGCAAGCGCAGGGTGAGCCGTCCCAGGCTCATATCGGCAGCAGTGACTGCGGCGCTGATACCCGTGACGGTATATGCCGGGGCAGCCTTCCTTGACACGGGGAAGTACCTGTTCGTCTCGCTGCTGGTGATGCTTGAAGCTTCGCTGCCTTTTTATCTGCTGTTCGAGGGTAGGAGACCCCGGGCAAGGGAGCTGACAGCGGCGGCAGTTATGACAGCGGCAGCCGTCGCAGGCAGGATAGCCTTTTATATGCTGCCCCAGTTCAAGCCTGTGCTGGCGGTGGTCGTCATCACCGGGGCTGCCTTCGGCGGACAGACCGGCTTTATCGTGGGCTCGATGTCGATGCTGTTATCGAACTTTATGTTCGGACAGGGCCCCTGGACGCCCTGGCAGATGTTCTCGATGGGACTTGTGGGGCTCCTTGCGGGAGTCTTCTTCGAGCGGGGCATCCTTCCCAAAAGGCGTGAAGTGATAGCCGTGTTCGGATTTATCGCGGCGGTAGCCGTTTACGGCGGCATCGTCAATCCCTCCACGCTTTTCATAATGCACAACGAGATCACCGCAGGTTCTCTTTCGGCGGCCTATGCCGCAGGCTTTCCGCTGGACATCATCCACGGCGCCGCCTCAATGGGCTTTCTCTACGCCCTCGCGCCGGCGGTGCTGAAAAAGCTGGAAAGGCTCAGGGTGAAGTACGGGTTCTTTGAGTAGAGGCGAAGCGAAGTTTGTAAAAAAACGCAAAATGAGCGCAATACCCGCCAGATCCAAGGGCGGCGTTAGCCCTTGGCAGGGGATCAAAGGGGGCAGCGCCACCTTTGCGGAAATGGGTATCAATAAAGAAGTTTTTTAGTTTTGAAGTTAAGACTGCGCAGATACGCTCTACGCAGCCTTTTCTTTTTTCTGTTGAAAACGCTTGTCAAGCACTATCGAAGCCGTCGCAACACGGAATCTGAAATAGATGTCCACTTTCTGCTGCCTGTGACCGCTCGATTTGTCGGGCGCATGGATCTCAATGCGCTCGATCAGCTCGTGGATCTGCTCGGGTGTGATGTCCGTCAGATGCTCGTAACGGCTTACGATCTCAACGAAACGGTTGATATCATTTGTCTTCTGCTCCTTGGCTTCGATGAAGCTTGTCAACTCTGCGACAGTGGCTTTGAGCTGCTTCTGTTCGGTTTCGTACCCTGCCGACAGTTTTTCAAAACGTTCATCGCTGACCCTGCCCGCAACGTTATCCTCATAGAGCTTCGAGAACAGCTTGTCAAGCTCTGATATACGTTTCTCTGATTTGGCTACCGTCTTTTTTGCAGCCTTGATTTCATTGATGTGCGCTTCATTAGTCTTCTCGGCAAGCAAATCAATGAATTTTGTCCGGTCATTGCGGAGAACCCCGAGCAGTTTGTTGATCTCATTCAGCAGCAGCTCTTTGAGGACACAAGTCCGAATATAATGCGCCGAACATTCCCTCGAATTCTTGGAATATGTACCGCATTTCAGATACTCGCTTTTCTCCGGCAGGGAGCCCTTGCAGGTAAGATGCATTGGTTTTCCGCAGTCTGCGCAGTAAACAATACCCGAAAAGATATTGACTTTTCTGCACTTCTGCGGACGCTTTTTGTGCTTGCGAAGCTCCTGCACGAGGTCGAAGTCATGCTGACTTATGATAGCGGGATGAGTGTTTTCGACGATCAGCCAGTTCTCTTTTGGAGTCTCCATACGCTTCTTGTGCTTGTATGACTTGCGGTAAGTCTTGAAATTCGCCGTGTGTCCGGCGTACTCGGGCTTTTCAAGCATTTTTGCAACAGTCGTTCCGTTCCAAAAGGTCGGGCTCCGGTAATTGTTGCGCTTGAAATATCCTTTTGCTTCGGAATATGCCGACGGTATCAGCACCTTTTCATCGGTCAGTATCCTTGCGATCTTCGACGGGCCGTACCCCTCGATACACATTTTAAATATGCGACGAACTACCGCTGCGGCCTCCTCGTCGATCTCCCAAACGTTCCTGTCCGCCTCGGATTTCTTGTAGCCGTAGGGAGGTTTGGGCGACAGCGGCTTTCCCGACATCCCCTTCGCCTTGAAGACCGCTTTGACTTTTTTTGAACAGTCCCTGGCGTAAAAATCATTAAATACGTTCCGGAAGATCATCATTTCGTTCTCCGCCTTGAGGGTATCGACATTGTCATTCACGGCTATGTACCGCACATCGTAGTCCGGAAAGATCACCTCGATGTACTGTCCTGTGGTCAGATAATCTCGTCCCAAACGGCTAAGATCTTTGGTAATGATAGTTCTGATCTTTCCCTTTTCCATATCGCTGATCATTCTCTGAAAGTCAGGTCTGTTGAAGGTGGTTCCCGACCAGCCGTCATCCGCATAGATCTCAATATTTCTGAAACCGTTCCTTTTAGCATAGTCAATAAGCATAGCCTTTTGGTTGGTTATGCTGTTGCTCTCGCCCTGCAGATCATCGTCGTTGCTGAGCCTGCAATATAAAGCTGTTATCTTGTCTGTCATTTTTATCCTCTCTTTCCGACAAGTACAGCGGACCATATATATTGTACCAAAGGTTTGTGAACGCTTTATCGCTTTAAAGTGAACTTTACGGTAATCTTTCTATGATCCGCTGCCCTGCGGGTGTCTCCTTCCTATGCTGTTTGTGCGTCGTTCAGCATCAGCCTGCTAAGTACATCACCGAGCGTTTCTGTACCGTGAAGGTTGAATCGAAGCTCAACGATGTAGGTCGTGTGACCGATCCTGTACTCGCTGACGAGAGAGTTTTGCTGTTCTTTTTTCTCTTGATCTTTTCTCAAATTTTCCCTTTCAAAATCCGAGAGAGCCTGCAGCCGATATATTTATGACCGTCATATACCCCATCGTAGGCAGCATGTTCGCCGCACCGGCCTTTGGCTCCCAAACTGTGAGTTTTTGAAAATGCAGGGTCACGCTTCGGTACAGTTTGCGGCAGCCTGACGCTGTTCCTGCTTACGCTTCAGATGCTCTACGAAGTTCTTGTTGCGGGTGTCGTTGATGAGCTTGTCGAACTCGGTCTTGAACTCATCGACGGAAATGTCCTCGCCGAACACCGACATAACATGATCGTAAACCGCATCCCTTTTCTCCTTGTCGAGCTGTGCAAGGTCGGCCTGGATCTCGGCGTCAATGGCGTTGTAGGCATCAACTTTCGGCTGAATATCGGCGCGGCTTTTCTTGATTTGTCCTAATAACCTGTCGCGCTTGGCGATCTTATCTTCAAGCGTTACCTTTCTTGGCATTCTATCCCTCCTTTCATCATTCGTTCCGAAATGCTGCCACATATTACGGTAGCAGCGGATAATAGCACATAAGAATCACCCCTTAAAATTCGTTTTTGTCCTCAGTATCTCGACTAATCTTTCATTTTTTTAGGCTTTATCCGTCTTACTGCTTCAATCAGAATGCTACTTAACTCAGATACCTTTTCTTCCAAAAGCCGGACATCACTTGCCGATATAATCCCGGTCTCATTGAACTTTTTGGCAACTGTGTTTACGAATTTCGAGATCATCCGCATTTCATCAAGCAGATCTCCGAGCTCAAACGCGTAACAATACGGCTGAGTATTCAGCGCTGCATACCTCAGATAAGTTCCGAGTTTGGTGCAATGTTCTTTCGCAAGGCGGATGATCTGCTCCCATTCTGTACCGTAGAACCGTACTACCTTGCGGACTTTTTTGCTCTTTTCTTTGATGTTTTTATTCCTCCTTTTCATGTCTCGGACCTACTGTAAGTGTTTAGGGCAACGGGTCCCCTAAACGTCCGATTGGAAGAAAGTGGAAAAGAATGCACCACTTTCTATACTTGCTGATATAATGTTGATCGCAGCCATATATTTCGCTGTTTTGAGCCCGTATGGGCTGAATAGTTCACATTGGAATTACCTCCTATCGCTATAACAGCAGAACGATCAGACAAATCAGGAGCAGATTACTCATAACCGTTCCGATACCTGCGGTACAAGTTCAGGTCATTATGTTTGCCAAATCGAATATTTGTTCCCCACAATTCTATGATAGCACGGATAATTCTGCTTGTCAATAGATGTGAGGTGTACTCTCTATTTCACATCGCCGCACATCTATTTTGGAAGAAAACTTTAAAATATCGAGAAAAACGGAGAAAGGTTCTAAAATCAGAACGAAGGGACAGATAAATTAAATTTGTACCTGCTGATTGCCGTTTTGACAGAAAGTTTTGCCCGAATACTCCCGATGCTTTCGTGCATTTCTTTACTTGAAATAAGGCCGGATCTCTTGTATAATGAGTAGTAGAAAAAAGAAAAATCGCTGTCACATCTATCTGCGACAGCGGGGAAAAGGAGCGTATTATGTTCGGAACTGATGCGAATTTTTACAAGAACCGCGTCCTGATCGAGGGCGCGGGGCAGTACAAGACCAATGAGATTCTCACCGCATTTTTGGAGTGCGATCTCCCGGATCTGCGGGAGCTGTTAGAATCCTGCAAATCTTTTGAGCGCAAACTGCACTATCCCGAGACGTTTGATGAAGTGGCTCGATTTGACGGCCTCGTGCAGCGGGCGATAACATTTTTCAGCAGCCTTGACGAGATGATCGACCAGCTTCCGCCGTACCGGGACATGAAGCGAAAGCACAACTTTTTGTTCGAGCTGATGAACGAATACCGCTTCTTTTTCGACAACGAGCCGGACATAGATCACTGCGATCATCACCCCCGCCCCGAATACAACGATCATTTTTACACCGACCTGACTTTCTCCGACCTTGACCCGGATATGTGCGACGGGGCGCTGCAGCTCAATCAAAAGCTGCGGGAACTGGCGGAACAGTATAGAGCGTTTATTGAGGACTGCATAAGGGTGAAAACAGTCTATGCCGCATTTCTTGAAAAAGTGCATCAAGGGAAAGAATACCTGAACACGAAAGAAACAGCAGAGATATACCTTGCATTTGTATCTGAACAAAAAGATCGTCTACGCACCTACGATAAGCTCGAACCCTCGGGGACAATGTCCGAAATATTCGTCCCGCAGGACATTGACGGTGAGCTTGTGCTGTGCGAGAAATACAAGTTCAGCACTCTCGGAGGGTTCCTCTATATTGACCTTTTCAAGGGGCTCAACAATCACTTCCTGCCCCGCAAGTGCGGGCTGTGCGGGCGGTATTTCTTACTTGAAGCGACAGCCTATTCACCCTTCTGCACCCGTCCGACCGAGGACAGAAAGGACAAGACCTGCCGTGATCTCGGGCACCGCAGGACATACGCCGACAAGGTGAACAGCGATCCGGTCCTGCTCGTTTACACGAAAGCCTACAAGCAGCACTACGCCCGGTATTTGAAGAAGAAAATGTCACAGAACGAGTTCCGGTTGTGGGCGGACTATGCGCTGGAACTGAGGCAGAGGGCGTACGATAAGGAGCTGAATTTTGAGGAATATGCGGAGGAGATCAGGAAGTGATCCCTGATCTTTCTCATCAGTTGCTATGAAAGCACCCTTGCATTCCCCGACGGCTTGTGATAAAATATATCCTGATAATATCTTTTCTTATGGGAAGTGATGAAGTGCTGCCGATGATATATATGGCTCTTGTTGACGAAGATGATGTTCCCTCTTTTGAAAAAATGTATGAGCGCACATATAAGAAGCTGTACACGATCGCTTTCGGAATGCTTAACGATCACCAGCTTGCGGAGGACGCATTGTCAGAAATGTATCTTCGTATTTCAATGAATTTCAAAAAAATTAACAATTTTTCTTTGCACGAAATTGATGCTTATCTGGTTAGAAGTATTAAGAACATCTGTTACAGTGCTATTGAAAAGAAAACGTCAGAGCAGAAAAAGACCGAAGAGCTTTTCAAAGGAGATCTGATCGATGACAGCATTTTTGATATGATAGAAATTGATCTCCTGATGAAAGCATTGGCTGTGCTGCCAGAGCCGTATAAATCGGCACTTGTTTTTAAGGAGTATTACGGTTTTACGGCAGATGAGATCGCCAAGCAGATGAAGGTATCCAAGCGGTCCGTATTTTATTATATAAAGACAGCAAAGGCTCTGATATTGAAACAAATCGAAGGGAGTGATCCGAATGAACGGTAATTTGCGTGAAGCAATAGAAAAAGCGATTATTATTCCCGAGCAGCAGGAATTTGAGTCGGTTGTACCGAGTGAGCACACTTTTTCCGATAAGTTTGTCAAGCGTTCTGTGGCATTGATAAAACGGCAGAAGAGATCATACTACCCGCTGATCTGCACCTCTGCAAGAAGAGTTGCTTGCATTATCGCGGCATTCTTTATTGTTTCGATGACAACTGTTCTGAGTGTTGATGCATTGAGAAAGCCGTTCTTTGATTTCATAGTCAGCATCTTTACGGATCATTCGGAAGTTGATATGAACAGCAGCGATATGACCTCTGCTCCAGATAAAATCGAGGATAAATACGAAATCACATCAGGTCTTGAAGGTTACACTGTTTCCTATATTTCCGAAACGGACAATATGCGAATTATAGTATATGAAGACAAGAAAAATACAATTAGATTCAGACAGTACACTATGAATTTTGGAACAGCAAATGTCAATACCGAAGATGCTGAAACTGAACATATAGATATAAATGGAATTGATTCTTTAATTTGGACAGATAATACAGGCTCATCTCATATTATGTGGACCAACGGCGAATATGTATTCAATATAGAGGCAAATGATAGTCAAATTGCACTAATTGAAATTGCCAAATCTGTGCAAAAAGTAGAATAAAATATTTTCGTTGCACGTTTCCCTCTTTTCTCCTGTTTTATGTTATAGAGATCAAAAATCTTCATAACATTTCAGGAGAAAGGAGGGATTATTTATGTTTAAGAAAACAGTTTCTCTGTTTTTGGTAATAATTGCGATGCTTGTGTTTGGAACAATAAGTGCGTTCGCGGATGAAAAAGGAATGAATTATTTATACACATTGAGTTGTTATTCTTCGTTAACTGTATCCGGAATGACAGGAACGTGTACAAGTTCGATCTCATGTACGAATACGACCACAAAAATCGAGATCACTCAGACGCTGCAAGTAAGAGACGGAAATCAGTGGCGCACAAGCAAACAATGGAAAAAGACAGTGTATGGATACGTCTATGATTTAATAAACACCCGCACGCTTTATACCGGAAACACTTACAGGGTGAAGTCTGAGTTCAAAGTATACTGCGGAAGCAACAGCGAGACCATTTATGCTTACAGTTATACGAGGACAGTTTAACGAAGACCGCATTAATGCAGAATGGAGGTTTGATACCGATGCAGTGAAGAAAGTATACTGTACAGTATACTTGGCACAGCCAAGTATTTCCAAGGAAAATCTTGGCAGTGCTCTGTACAAATTCATATGCAAACAGGCTTTAGCCTGGGACTATGGCATATACATCTTTGGGTGGATATGCTAAAAACAAAAAGGAGGGTTTCATTATGAAACTTAGAAAAAGGTTTGCAGCTATTGGTGCAGCAATGATGATGGCGTTTAGTATGATGAGCGTGGGTGCCAGTGCAGCACTCATCAGAACCACATATGTAACATATGGTTTTAACAATAAATGGGAAAGAGAAAAGGAATATTCATTAAGCGGAACAGTAGTTGCTCATTTTGTCTATGGTTACCACCAAACCAATGATGAGGATTTCGCTTGGAGCAAGTGTTCAACAACAAAGAATCGAGCAATTGTTAACAATAATGAGGATAGTGATACAGGAAGCACTCAGGATGCCGGATCAATTTATTGGTCAAAAGCATTTATAGATCACTCTAATGGCGGACAGGCATATAGCATTTATTTTGCAGGTTACAATTCTTCAACAAATCTTCAATACACTTTGCATCAGACATCATACTATGCTGGAAATGTTTGATATTTTTTTGACAGCAAAACGAAATTAGATGATATAAGGGCTGTTGTGTATGCAACAGTCTTTATATATAAAAGGTTTCTTTTAAAAAAAGACTTTTATCCAATAGTAATAATGTAGATCAAATTTCAATTGAGATAGCAGTAAATTATCTAAAAGTGGTGATGCCGATGAAAAAGGTCAAGCTGATAATATCCTTCTTTATCATAGCCGTGTGCCTGACTTTGAACGGCGAGCATTATGCGTTTCATTTACACTCCTTCGAGGGCGGCTATTGGTCTTTCACGTTCAGCGATGAAGAAGATTATGATAACAACCGTGAGAGGATACTGCAGACGCTGGAAAAGCTCTGTGAACAGGAAAACGCAGGAGCATTCTCTATGCGCCGGATCAAAATAAGCAGGCTCAGCACTGAGCTTGTGATCTGCGGGAACGAAGCTGCGATAAATGATCTGAAAAGCAAAAGCATTGACTCCGGCGAGCATAAAAGTATGTTTTCCGGGAGCACGGATATCGTCATCAAGGGGCTTGCAGA
>JAFXRI010000001.1 GCA_017526445.1 Ruminococcus sp.
ACGTCATCTGCTTGCATATTTTCCGTCATAGCACACAAATTTTCCTTGCCGGGCGTCAGCCCGCCTGCGTCAAATTTATGCACTCTGACGAAAAATCTGACTGCGTATCTGACGCACAGGGGTTGTGCGGTATTGCCTTAACGGTCATAGTCCCGGATCATTCAAAATACAGGAAGTCGGCCCAGTCGTACTGGCTCATATACTCGCACTCATAAGCATTGACAGCGCCGGGATCCAGCTCCTTGAAGCGGTAGTAATCGCAGTCAAGAACGTCCGGATTGACAGCAAGTGCATTATAGCTCCTGACCACGGCGGACTCCGCGCCGATAGCTTTGAGACTCTTTATCATCGAATAGATATAGGTCTGGAGCAGGTTCTGCAGCTTCTTGTCATAGGGCTCGTCCCCGAAGACGGCAGCGAAGATCTCACGCAGGGTACAGGAACTGCCGTGGCGGTGGACAAGATATGCAAAGACCTCCTTGGCCTTGCTGCGCTCAAAGCGGACGTGCTCGCCGGAGGGCATGAACACATCGAAGTTGCCGAAGCACTGAACTCTCAGCAGCACATTGCTTTTGGGAACGACGGGAAAGCGAAGATTTTCAAGCTCCCTGGCCACTTCCTCCTTGGTGACAGGTTTCATTATATAACCGCTGGCTCTCATATCCATGGCATCGCCCTTATACTCGGAGAAGCCGGTCACGAAGATGATATTCATTTTCGGGTTGATATCTTTGAGCCTTTTGGCCACTTCAACACCGGTCATCCCGCGCATATGGATATCAAGAAAAGCCACGTCACAGCCGTGTTCTTCTGCATCCTCAAGCAGTTCGTCCTGGTCATCGAAGGCAGCGACATCAGCCTCAGGCCTGACCTTGGAAACGCACATCTCCAGCATCTGCAGAGCCAGCGGCTCATCATCAAGACAAAGTATCCGCATTGTTCTGTTCCTCCTTCGGAAGAATGATAGTAGCTGTAGTTCCCTCGCCCGGGGTACTATCTATTATGACGGTCCCGCCGCACATCTCTTTCAGACGAGTGCGGGTGTTTTCCATCCCAACGTGTGATCTGCCGTCGTCCTCACGTTTGGCTGAGGTATCGAAACCCATACCGTCATCGGAGATGATGACCTGAAACTCTGTATCAGTCTCACGGGTGGAGATCGTGACGGTACCGCCTTTCTTTTTCATTCCCACGCCGTGCTTGACAGCGTTCTCGACCAGCGGCTGTATCGAAAGCATAGGCAGCCTGAAATCCGTAGCCTGGATATCGTATTCGATATTCAGCTTTTTGCCGAAGCGCAGCTTTTCGATATAAAGATATTTCTTCAGATGCTCAAGCTCAGTCTCAAAGGGTACAGGAGAATTCTGTTTAAGTGAATCCATATTCCCTCTCAGATACTTGGCGAAGGTCACTGTGGCCTCCTGGGCTGTTTCGGGATCAAGCTGGCACATCATAGCGATAGACGTCAGAGCGTTATACATAAAGTGAGGCTGTATCTGCGAGACCATTACCGAGACCTTGGCTTCGTAGAGCTGCTTTTCGGCGGTGACGAGTGCTTTTTCGTGTTTAGCGACTATGACGCCGTACACCAGCACGACAGAGACCAGCATTGCCGGGAACTCAGTGGAAAGACCGAACTTATATCCGGTGATGATCTGATTGCCCACCGGTATCATCACGAAGGATGCGGCTATGAGCCTTTCCTTTACGGAGATCTTTGAGATAAAGAAACAGATGATCACGATCACCAGGCCTATGGCCAGATAGGTCTGGCTCCACATAAAGGCAGGCTCGCGGCGGTAAACGCCCTCGCTGTCCACAGTGAAATACACCGGCAGGAAGAAATTGAGCAGGCAGGCGATGAGAGTCGGCACCAGCAGAATATTCATCAGGATATTGGCAACGTTCATAAAGCCGCCGTGTATATCCAGAGCCGTAGACACATATCTCCACAAAAAGAAGATCAGCACAGCCGAGCCGGTATAGTTGAAAACGTTGGCGATGATGTTCCAGGTGCGCAGCGCAGCATCTCCCTGGACTATCCAGCACAGAGCGTCAGTAAACAGCACCGAGCAGTTAGCCGAGATCAGCAGAACGAAAGTCCGGGTATGCCTGCTGTAGCCCTCCCTGTCCTGAGCCATACTGTAAAGCAGCACAGTACATACAGCCATGCTGACTATATCGGCGCCGAGGTTGAAGGTATAGGTGTTGCTCATACCCTCGAAGCCCTTGACACGGCACAGGGCGATAACAGCAGCCGTTGACAGCAGCGCCACAACAAAGCTCATAGGCATCACCCAGCGCTGCCTGCTGCAGTAGTCCTGTATTTTTTTGAAGGGGATGCTTCCCGGCATCGTCGGTCACTCCTTTGTACACGCTGCGCCCGGATCACGGTCTCAGATAGGCCGAGGACACGGGAAACTCGAAATAGGTGTCTGGGAAGGGCTCGTTCTTCAGTATAAAGTGCCACCACTCACAGAAGATGGGCTCAAAACCGCCCCGCACCATAGCTTTCTGGAGGATCATACGGTTTTTGTACTGCTCCGCGGTGACAGTGCGGCAGTCGGGGTGTGATATCTCGCTGAAAAGATCAAAGGGGCTGCCCATATCCAGCTCCTTTCCGGTGGACATATCCAGCAAAGTCAGGTCTATGGCGCTGCCGCGGCTGTGGCTGGACTGGCTGGCTATATATCCCCGGCGGAAAAGCTCCTGCTTTTCAAGAGTGGGATAGAAATAAGGCTTCATACGGATGTCGGTATCCTCGATGCCCCATAGCACGAAATGCTTTACCGCAGAAGCAGGGCGGTAAGCATCGAAGACTTTCAGACGGTAGCCCTGCACTATCAGCTCATTGCTGACAGCTTTCAGAGCCCTTGCGGCCTCGGCGGTCAAAAGGGCACAAGGCTCCTCATAGCCGTCGATGCGGTCTCCGATGAAATTATATGTGGAATAATAGCGTATCTCCTGTATTACCGAGGGAACGTAGTCTGAAAGCAGAACGAAACCTCTCGGATCCATAGTCAGATCATCTGTGTGATTCTTCATAAGTATCTCCTCGTTTTTTCTTTATTCCCGGTATGCGGTGCTTATAATATTATACAGCATATCAGCTGCAAAGGCAAGAGTTTTTGCAAAAAACTTGACCGGGCGAAGGTCTTATGCTATTCTTTAAGCGTAGAAAGGGTCTAAACGTTCACATATCGTTTACATATTATTGATCTTTTGTTATGATGTTTTCCGTATGTCAGGCGGTATTAGTTAATGAGATGATTGATCAGTCATTCTAAGGAATAACATTCAATCCGGGTGGTGATGAATATGAACGAAAAGGAGATGCTTGACCTGTTAGGCGTTGATGCCGACAAAGGGTTGAAGTGTATCATGTCGGCATATTCAGGACTGGCCTACTCCATAGCTGCGGGCATACTTGCCGACAGCGAGGACAGGCATGAAGCGGTGAATGACACATTTTACAAGATATGGAAGGCAAGAGAGGACATAGACCTCTCGAGAGCCAGTCTTAAAGGCTACATAGCTATGGTAGCAAGGAGCTGCTCGCTGAACAAGCTCAAAACCCTGAAGCAGTACGAGCCTCTCCCTGAGAACGAGGCCGATCTGGGCATCGACGTGGATTTCAGCAGCGAAGACTCGGCCAGAGCCAACGAAGAGATAATCCGCGAATGTGTCAGCAGTATGCCGCAGCCCGACCGCGAGGTATTCATCAGCCGGTATTATTACGAAAAGCCGATCGCACAGATAGCACAGGAGCTCGGCCTGAAGGAGAGACGTGTGGAATACATCCTCCAGAAAGGCAAACGCCGTCTGAGAAAGGCTCTGTTAAAAGGAGGAATACTGTTATGAGAAAGATAAACGATATGCTGAAACTAATTCCTCCCGATGAGTTGAACGGAGGTATCACTATGAAAGGCACAAACGGAACGGATGACAACAAGTCCAATATTTCGTGCAGTAACAAGAAGAATACTAATGAGATCAGGCTCAGGCGCGGAACATCCGGCATAGTCGCGGCTGCCCTGGTGCTGGCGATAGGCGGGGGCGCTCTGGCGATCGCACTGAACCGCAAAGACAGCGCAAAGACCTCGCCGGCATCGTCGGTGAGCGCGGTATCAGATGATGCGCTTGCCGAAGCCGACAGCAACGCCAGGAAAGTATATAATCTTATCAATGCGAACATCTCTGCTTATATCGTCAGCGGCAAGCTGAAAGAGGTAGCAACGGGCAGCTTCAAGACCGATCTTGCATCCCCGGACAGTGACTCAGCCAAAGTGCTCACACGCAGCACTCAGGACAGGTTCAACGATCCCGATGCAGAAAAGTATTTCACCGAGATAGCCGGCAGCATCGCAGATATCCCCGAGACGGGTGAGATATTCTATGTGGTGAATGAACGGTTCAAGCCGGTGTTCGTCCAGTACCGTGCTTACGAGGGCGCGGCAGTAGGACAGTTCAGCTCCGTCACCGACGGGCGCACCGAGTTCGGCAAGCTCCCCGAGACCGCCGACAGTACCGGCGAAAACACCGCTGCCGATGTTAAAACCGCAGAGCACGCCAAGGCATTCTACGACATTTTCAACCGTATGCAGGATGATTATCTCAACGGCGAATACCCGATCAATCAGAACTGGGCTATGCTGCCTCCCGGTGAGCTGGTCGTGCTTGATCTTGACAAGCGTGACAGGTACGCCGATCTTATCTGGAGAATGGAGGGGTACAACGCCGAGAACGTGGAGTTCACGGGCAAGCTGTTCATCGAATATGCCTTGGGAAATGATCCCGACTTTGTGGCATGGCAGCCCGCAGAGGGCGGTTTGATCGAGGTCTGGTTCTGTAATGACGGTGCTACCGGTTTCAACCCCGGAGATTATCCCGATAACGAAACGGCGTGGAATCTGAAACAGGGCTCGGGCTATTCTTATGATGAAGCAGATATAGGAATGATAGCGAACGAAATGGGCTGCAAGAGATGTATCCTCGGAGCCGGCGGACTGCTTCAAGGCCGCATCACCGAGCGCAGCAATATGCCGAAGGTGTTCGAGTGGTACGAGAGCTTCCTTGCAGGGAATTTCGAGCCGGTTAAATTTAATGCCAAAAAGCTCATTTCTCCCGAGAAGCTGGAGAAAGTAGTCGAATATAACTGGATAGATACAGAGAAAAAGGAGCCTGTCATCATCCGCACTTCGGATATTGAGGGCGCCAACATCTACGTCAACGGCAGATATTATAATGTAGAGGACACATCGGTCCTGACGCTGCTCGATGACGGTATGCCCCTGCCTGTGAACAACACCCCCGCCTAAGATCACTCGCAGACCGGTAAAATGATCTGACAGCAGAATGAAAAAACTTGAACAATAATGAGGACGTTCCACCCGCGCAGGGGGAGCGCCCTCTTTTTACGCTGTTTATTTTTTCAGCAGCTTTATATCCTTCTTCTCGGCGATCGTTTTTATGACTAACCAGGTCACGACTGCCCAGATCACACCGTGTACTATTCCGAAAAGGATGTCCGTCGGGAAGTGTACACAGAAATACAGCCGCGAGAACATTATCGATACAGCCAGCACGATAAAGGGTATGCTCAGCTTCTTATTCTGTATGAACACCGCCGCCGTGACCGACACAGCTGAGGCAGTGTGTCCCGATGGGAATGAGTATCCCGAAGGATGACTGATGATCGTATCTATCCAGGGGTGCTGAACAAAAGGTCTCTCCCTCGCCACAAGGTTCTTTATGCAAAGATCTCCCAGCAGGTATTCCATAGTCAGTGCAGCCGCTGCAAAAATGCCTATTTTCCTCGTCTTCGGATATATTATCAGCAGTATGCATACCGCTATCCAGATGATGCCCCCCGTCCCGGCGTAGGACAGAGCCTTCATCACCGGCGTCAGCACATCATTGCGCCACCCGCTTATCACATCAAGCACGCTGAAATCCCATTCTGTTATAGCCGACATCTTTTTCTCCTTTATATCATTTTCCCGACCCTGAGCCGTATTGTTTTCCCGCCGGAGAGCTGCCGGCAATACAAACCCGGATTATTCCCGTTTATCTATTTTACCATAACATCCGCAAATTGTCAATAACTGCATTTTATCACACTATGATATCTTATAATAAGATCAGGATAAAGTATGCGGAGGTAAAGCAAGTGACAGAGCTTGACTCTCAGGGAAAACCGTCATAAGGATCTTCACCTTCTGCTTTTTTATCCTGCCTGCGAGTTTCCGAGCTCCCGGAGACAGGATGTCTTTTGCGCTTTATCGCTCCCGCTATGCTGCCGACGATCTCTGCGGCTGCTCCGCCTGCCAGCTGGGAGACGAAGTTGAGAGACAGCACAAGCAGCTCTGCAAAATGTCCGAATTTATCGTAACCGTCAAATACGGTTATATCGACAAGCGGAAGCTTCTCCGCAAGTATCAGGATGAGCAGCACCGCAAGCGCTGCTCCCTGTGCGATGAAAAAATGCAGATATTCTGCCCTGCGTGCAAGGATAGTTACCAGCACCACGGCAAACTGCATACCGTACCAGAAGAATATCCTGGTGCCTGTCTCTGTTCCCCAGTAAAGGATACCGTTCAAGCCCTTGATATACGGAAGGAGAAGCAGTATCTCAAATATCATCGGAAAGATCAGGCCGCGCCTGCTGAATCCCTTTTCCTTTTTTGGAGCAGTCTGTATGCCGAAATAACCACGGATTATGTCAAGCTGATTCAGCTCCTGCCCCTTATCCTTCTGCGCACCGGCGTTCCCGGTATTTTCTCTGTTATCCATCCGTCAGCCCCCCTTTCGGCACATTTCCATATATGACATCACGGCTTGAGATAACTGTCGGCTATTTCAACGAGTCTATGATCTCACGGACAGCTTTCTCCGCAGCTTCGACTTCAAGCAGGAACTCTTTCGCCGAAACGCGCATGGCTCCCCCGCCCATGATGATCACCTGCTCCAGTCCGTCAGAGGTCGCCACTCTCACCCGATGCTCCTTTGAAAGCACCCGGGTAGTGCGCTCGATATAGGTGTCGGCAGTCTCTGCCTCCTTTGTGTAGATCACGCTGATCCCGCTGTGCTCCTCGATCTCACGGTGCTGCCCCTTCACACGGTAGGCATCGAACACCAGTATCAGCTCGCACTGCATAAAGCCGCGATAGCTCGCGAGCCTGTTTATCAGCTCCGACCGCGCAAGATCAAGGCTCTTTGCCGCCAGCTTCTTCAGCTCCGGCCAGGCAAAGATTATGTTGTAGCCGTCCACCAGTATGTAAAGAGGTCCCTTTGGTACAGGCCGCGGCTTGCCCTTGCTCTGCGGCGGCTCCTTTGGGGTATGCATAGCCTGTTCCTTTTTGCGGTCGATCCTGCCGTAGGTCTGCTCGAAGATCGCCATAAGCTCTTCATCCTCGACCGCACGACGGACAAAGCTGTCAGCCCGCGCCTTTACTGCCTCCGCTTCTTCCTCCACCGACTTCTTCGGAGCTGTGCTGACGTGCATAAGCTCGTTTGCCTCGTTCCAGGGCACAGTATGCCCCGCCCCGTGAGAGCAGAACACCGAATCTGCCGTGTTGCGCAGATCGCTGTCGGGATCGTAGCCGATCTCTGCTATGACCTCATCCGCACGACGGCAAAGGTCGTATCCGTCCGACTCAGTGAACAGTCTCCCCAGTCCTTTGGTGTAGGCCGCAACTTCAGTATGATAGGACCTCAGCTCTGATACGGGCGCCCGTCCGGTGATAACGGCCCTCTCACCGTCTGTCTCGGGCGGCGATATGCTGCCGCCCATTTTGTCAAGATCGGTAAGCGCCCTTCCCACGTTCGCTGAGGGTATCTCCAGCGTGAACGCATAATACGGCTCCAGCAGCACGCTCTCGGCATAGCGCAGGCCCTGTCTCACCGCCCTGTAAGTGGCCTGACGGAAATCTCCGCCCTCCGTGTGCTTCAGGTGTGCCCGCCCCGCCGTCAGAGAAATGCGCATATCCGTGATCGGCGAACCCGTGAGCACACCGCGGTGTACCTTCTCTTTCAGGTGAGTGAGTATCAGCCTCTGCCAGTTCCTTGCCAGCACATCCTCGCTGCACTCGCTGACAAATTCAAGCCCGCTGCCCCTCGGCAAAGGCTCCAAACGCAGATGCACCTCCGCGTAATGTCTGAGCGGCTCAAAATGCCCCGCTCCTTCCACAGGTGAGGCTATTGTCTCACGGTAGGCTATCCTGCCCTCGCCGAACCCGGCTTCTATACCGAACCTCTCTGAGAGTATTCGCCGGACAACTTCCAGCTGCACCTCTCCCATAAGCGAAGCTGTGATCTCCCTCGTCTGCTCGTTATACCCGACAGAAAGCGTGGGATCCTCGTCCTCAAGGCTTCTCAGCGCCCTGAGCAGTATGTGGTCGTCAATGCCCTCCGGCGGTCTCACGCACCAGCTGAGCACAGGCTCCAGTACCGGTGTGAAAGTTCCGCCTCCCGCACCGAGCACCTGCCCCACATAGCATCCCGACAGCCCCAGCACAGCGCACACATCTCCCTGACAGGCGGTTTCGGTATTGGTGTATCTCTCACCGCTGTATATCCTGATACGGCTCACTTTCTCGGTCAGCTCATTACCCTCCCGGTCGGTATAGGTCACCGGTGTCCTGACAGACAGGCTCCCTCCGGTGATGCGTATATGCGTCAGCCTTGCGCCGCCGTCATCGGTGATCTTGAACACCCTCGCTGCAAATTTCTCTCTGGCGGGAGACAGAGTTATATACCGGTCAATGCAGTCAAGCAGCTCCTCAACACCCTTTAGCCTCAGCGCCGAGCCGGACAGACACGGGATCACGTCACCGTCCCGGACAGCTTCCCTTATGCTCTCGTCGGAGATGCTGCCGCTTTCAAGGTATTCTTCCATAAGCCTCTCGCTCGTCACAGACAGTGCGTCCGCCAGCTCCTCCTCAGGCAGTGACATATCCACGCACCCAGCTGACAGCTTTGCCTGAGCCGACCTCAATGCAAAGCCTTTGTCCGCGTTAGGCATATCCGTTTTGTTTATGAATATGAAGGCCGGCACAGAATATCTTTTCAGCAGCCGCCACAGCGTCTCGGTATGGCTCTGCACGCCGTCCGTCCCGCTGATGACCAGCACAGCCGCATCTATGACGGAAAGAGTGCGCTCAGTCTCTCCTGAGAAGTCAACGTGGCCCGGTGTATCCAGAAGAGTATAGGAGACATCTTTCCAGGAGAACACCGCCTGCTTCGAGAATATGGTTATACCGCGGTCCCGTTCGATGGGATCGTTGTCAAGGAAAGCATCCCTGTGATCCACCCGCCCCAGCTTTCTTATAACGCCGCTCTTGAAAAGCATCGCCTCCGACAGCGTGGTCTTGCCCGAGTCAACGTGTGCAAGTATGCCGATCACTGCTTTTTTCATCATTTATCATCGCCCTCCCAGCCGCAAAGGCAGTTTGTATGCTTCACTTATTATACAGTATCCTGCTCTGAAAATCAAGTACAGGATCGGCAGCGGGCTAAGCATCCTCCCCGGAGAGCTCTAATTATGTATCCGAGGTTAGCAGATTTTCTCCGCCGTATGTCCAACAGAACTACTTACTAAAAATCAGGGCTCTTTTTCATACAAAAATTCAATTTACAATTATCATTTTTTAGTGTATAATATAATTACGGATAATTTTTGGCAAATGAAATGCAAACGATAAGGGTGGGATCTGACTATGAAAAATTCCGCAACGTATCACGCTACGGATAAGATCGCAGGCTATGACTGCCGTCCGGGCATCTATACCCTGAACGGGGCCTCGGCAATGCTCAAAGCCGTTAATTTCACTATCCACTCGTCAAATGCCACCGCCTGTTCCGTGGTTCTTTTCAGGAGGGGCGAGACCGAACCCTTTGCGGTCATACCCATCCCTGACAGCTATCGCATCGGCGACACCTGGTCGATCATGATTTACGGGCTTGACATATACGAGATAGAATACTGCTACCGCTTCAAGGGAGAATATGCGCCCGAGAAGGGGCTGCTGTTCAACGAGAATACCAATATCCTCGATCCCTATGCCAGGGCAGTAACAGGACAGAGCGTCTGGGGGAAGAAGTCCAAAGTTTCGGACTGTTATCACGGGAGAGTCTGTACCGACAAGTTCGACTGGGGCTCCTTCGAGAAGAAAGACATACCCTTCAGCGACCTGGTGATATATGAGCTTCACGTCAGAGGATTTACCAAGAGCCCGAGCTCGGGTGTCAGAAATCCGGGTACGTTCAGGGGCGTTATCGAGAAGATACCCTATCTGAAAAAGCTGGGTATAAATGCTGTGGAGCTTATGCCGGTATTCGAGTTTGACGAGCTTTACGAGGAACGCCGCCACGACGGCAACCTGCTGATGAACTACTGGGGATACAATACCACCTGCTTCTTTGCACCGAACACCAGCTATGCCTCGGAGATAGAATACAACCACGAAGGAGACGAGCTCAAGGAGCTCATCCGCACCTGCAATGAGAACGGCATACTCGTCTTTCTTGACGTGGTGTTCAACCACACATCCGAGGGCAATGAGGACGGCACGGTATTCTCCTTCAAGGGCATAGACAACAGCGTATATTACATCCTCACCCCTGACGGCAAATACGTTAATTTCAGCGGCTGCGGCAACACGATGAACTGCAATCATCCCATAGTTCAGCAGTTCATAATCGAATGTCTGCGCTACTGGGTAATAGAATACAGAGTTGACGGGTTCCGCTTCGATCTGGCCTCGATACTGGGCAGGAGCGAGGACGGCACGCCTATCGAGAATCCGCCGCTGCTGAAAATGATCGCCTACGATCCCATACTCAGCGGAGTAAAGCTCATTGCCGAGGCGTGGGATGCAGGCGGACTGTATCAGGTGGGAAAGTTCCCGTCATGGAACCGCTGGGCAGAGTGGAACGGCAGATACCGGGACGATCTAAGATGCTTTCTCAAAGGTGATTACGGTATGGCCTGGAGCGCTGTTCAGCGCTTGACCGGCTCGACTGACCTGTACCCGCCCGATGTAAGGGGGCAGGATGCATCGGTGAATTTCCTTACCTGCCATGACGGATTCACGCTCTATGATCTGTACTCCTTCAACCGCAAGCACAACGAAGCCAACGGCTGGGACAACACCGACGGCGACAACAGCTGCACCAGCTGGAACTGCGGATACGAGGGTGAGACGGACGATCCCGAAGTGAATGCTCTGCGTATAAGGATGATAAAGAACGCTTTTGCGGTGCTGATGTGCAGCCGCAGCGCAGTGATGTTCTACGCAGGGGACGAGTTCTGCAACACACAGTTCGGCAACAACAACGCCTACTGTCAGGACAACGATGTTTCCTGGCTGGACTGGAACAGACTGAAAAAATACAAAGAGATACACGACTTTGTATCGGCGCTGATCTCCTTCCGGATGAAGCATGAGGTCATAAGGCACAAGACCGAAGCCTCGTCGCTGGGCTTTCCGGACATAAGCGTACACAACACCTACGCCTGGAACGATTCTTTCAGGGATGACGATCATCTGATCGGAGTGATGTTCGCAGGCCGGGACAAGAAGGGACGGGACGATGCGGTGTTCATTGCCGTCAATTCCTACTGGGAGAGCTGCTGCACCGAACTGCCGAAGCTTCCGGAGGGATACAGCTGGCACTGCGAATTCTACACTAACGTCCCATACCGCAAGGGCGAAGATGTGAACGGCCTTATCGACCGCCACGGATATTACGTCACTCTCGCACCGAGGAGCGTTGCGGTATTTTCGCTCAGGGCGGGAGGGTGAGATGCCTGACGGCTTTGCCTTCGATGCAGATCAAGTCAAAATTGCAGACACTAAACGCAGTGTCTGCATTTTTTTGTGAAGATCTGTTCTTTTTGTGTCAGGTTTTATGCTATAAAAGCTACTGTTATATATGAAACGTTTCAATGCGAGGTGATGACCTATGACGGACGAAAAGATACTGAGGCTGCTCAAAAAGGATGTGCGCGCCGGCTTTGAGGAGCTGATAAAACAGTATTCGCCTTATATTGGCACGATCGTCCGTTCACGGCTCGGAGCATCAATGACCGCTGACGAGTGTACGGATATAACCAGTGACATATTTGCAGAGATACTCTCGGCGATCCGCTCCGAAACCAAGCCGATAGCCTCGTTAAAAGCATACATTTCAGTCATTGCGGTGAGGCACTGCATAGGTGTGTTCCGGCGCAGACACTCAGGAGACGGGAGAGTCCCCCTTGACGAGCTGCCCGAGCCGTCGGAGAATGAAGCGAGATATGAGCGTACAGAGCTCATCGAGCTGCTGAGATCTCTCGGAGAGCCCGACTGTGAGATATTCCTCAGAAAATACTTTCTTGGGCAGCGCAGCGCTGAGATAGCCGAAGCGATGAAGCTCAGGACCAACACAGTGGATCAGAAGATCTCCCGGGGATTAAAAAAGCTCAGAAAGCTGATAAAGGAGTGATGAGTTATGGAGAAGATACTTAACAGTTTTTTTGAAACAGTTTCCCGCGAAGAGCTGGCTGAATTTGATGCGGAGCTTGGGAGCATTGCCAAAAGAAGCGAATCTGACGACACCGAGACCGTGCTGAGTATGTCTATGCACAAGTCGGGACTGCACCGCAGGCGGATCAAGTTCAAGCACCGTCTGATAATAATGGCCGCGGCAGTGCTGATCCTTATCCCGACTACGGCAGCTGTGGCGCACCGCTTCGACAAACTGGAAAGGTTTTTCGGCATAGAGGACGGAAACTCGCCGTATATTAACGAATTCTGCAAGAGGGAGATCTCCGTCGAGAACGACGATGCGAAAATGATCGTTGACGGTGTGTTATCCGATGATCTTTGCACGTATATCCTGATCTCGTTTTACGCCAAAAACGACATCGGCAGACAGCATATCAGCGATATGAGGACTGTACTCTACAACGAAGAAGATTTTGCAGCCGATGAGGAATTCAAAGACGATCCCGAAGAGTATCACAAAGAGTTCAAACAAAGACTTGACAAGGCTATGAAGCCTTATCTCAATATCAAAAAAGGTGGGCAGCAGTATTACGATACCACATATAATTACGTCGTTTATCAGGAACACAAGGGAACTATGTGGCACGACAGCGAGAGATTTTTTGACAAGGATAACAAAAATGCCTGCTATTACAAACTCGTTCTTGACAACAAAAGGCTGGATAACGACAAGCCGCTGCATCTCGTCGAAGCTTTCTCGGGGCTAAAAACGGATATAGATGTTTCCGCGAACGTTAAAATGGTACGTCTTGTAACAGACTCTCCCGACGGCTTCCACGATGTAAGGCTCTCGCCCCTGGGTGTGTTCATCCGCTTTAACGATAAGGATACAAAGCACGCAGACGAGATCGAAAACAGGAGCGGACTGAATGCCAAGCTCAAAAGAGGAAAGAGCGCACCCGTCAAATGCAGCAGTGGCACCGGAACTATCGTACTGGACGAACGCCCGTTCACGCACGAGCTATGGCTCGAACGAGGCAAGGATTCCTATTCTGATCTGATGTTCATCAACCCGATCAATATTGAGGACTTCGAGTCTATCGAGATCGACGGGAATGTATACCGTCCTGCCGGGACAACGGAGTGATCCGCATAACGGCGCAGCTCAACGTAACAAAAAGAACAAAACGGCACCTTTCTCCTTGCGGGGAAAGGTGCCGTTCTCACAGGCAGTCCCGAATATTTTACCTCTGTTCCAGGAATTTATCTCTGAGAAGCTCAATCTCGCTTTCGGTCACGCCGAGCTCGTTTATGATATAATCCGTCACCGAGCCGTATCTCTCTTTGATATGTGCGAGCAGGCTGGTCATTGTCGATTCCTTGACGCAGTCCATAGCCATAAGGTATGTGTCTATTTTATCGGGAGAGATCTTGCCCGAAGCCTCGAGCATCCTTCTCTCGCCCTCTATCCTTTGTCTGTTGAAAACGTTTGTAAGCATATAGTCGCTGACGATAACATCCTCACTGACGCCGAGAGCAGAGAGTATCAGCAGAGCGGTAACGCCTGTTCTGTCCTTGCCCTGATTGCAGTGGAAAAGCAATGCCCTGCCCTCTTCGAGAGAAATGAGCTCTCGGAATATCCGGGCAAAGCTGCTCTTGCCCGGGTCATCGTCAAGGAACGCGAAATAAAGACTGTCGCCGAGTATCCCCGCTTCTACTGCAACGCCGAGGGCGGTTATCAGATCTGTCTTCTCCTTCCTGACCTGGCAGCCCGAAACGCTGTTTATCTGATCGACCATCTTCTGCATATCAAAGATCGGAAGATGCATATACTCGGCTCCCTCGGGGATAAGATCACGATCAGGCTCGTAAGTATTTGTGAACATAGCCGCTTCCGCAGCACCGTTTATCTCCTCGTCGGAGCGAAGGTCAATGACTCTGGCGACCCTGAACTTTTTGCTGAGAGTGACAAGATCCTCAACAGCTGCGGTGGAAAGCTTGGCAGTTCTCAACAGGACCCCGTGTCTGACAGTCCTCCCTCCGGCGCCCGGATAACCTCCCAACTCACGCGCGTTGCCTATGCTCGAAAGGCCTATGCTCTGTTTCAAAGCTTCTGTACCCATAACCTGTTCCTCCGTGATAGTACTTTTTTTCGAATATATTATACCACGTATCGGAATATCCTGTCAAGCAGGATCTACTGCTGCACCGTTTGTCGTGATATATGCCGGGAAATATGCAGATGGATGACCTGCCGGATCCGGAAGGTATCGTCTGAAAAAAATTACTTTTTTTGCAACCTACCCGCCCGGTCCGGGGTATTATTTATGAAAGCGCAAAGCAAGCGCCAACTACTGAAAGACAAAACAACACTTTGAAAAGGAGTTAAGGCAATACCGCACAATCCCTGTGTGTCAGATTGCCTAAATTCGACGCTGGCTTGCAAGCGAAGTTCACTTCGCTTTACGCAACGTCAAGGAGAATTGACGTCATTTTTGATGACGTTGGTGATCATGACGGATAAGCCGGTCGTCAAGCAGGCTTGACACGGCAGATGACGTGCAGAGGCGTTAGCCGTGGGTTGTGCGGTGTTGCCTTAAAGGCCGGCAGATCCAAGCTGACAGAAAAGACCTTCAACACCAAAGCTCAGAACGAAGCTGAAAATCAGATAAAGAGAGCAAACTCTATCGGCGGGATAAGGAAATAAAACCACGCTTACAGAACCAAAAACGATACCGCGCAGCTTCCCGCCGCACGGTATCGTTTTCTTGGAAATGATACAGAAAAAGCACTGCCGCAAATCAGAACTTAGGCAGTTCGTCAAGAGTTATGACCTTCTCGCTGTTGTAAACTTCGGTCAGATTCTTGGCGTTGTTTCCGATTATATAGTCGGTATGCCAGATCATGAACCACGACCAGAGCGCGCCGTCGTTCTCGAACTTTTCAACTGACGGCACATTGCCGCATTCGTGGAAGGCAAGCGGCTTGTCTGCGATCTTCTCCAGCTTTTTCCAGGCTCTTTTGTTGGTCGAATTATCGTAGGTATCCGAGCCGATGATATCAACATATTCATCGCCGGGGTACCAGCCGTCCTTGACCTCACCGGAATAGCCCAGCACCCAGATAAGGTTGTTCAGGCCGTATTCGTTGGTGAACTTGTCATGCATAAGCTGCCAAAGCTTGATAAAGTTATCCTTGCCGCCCTTGCCCCACCAGAACCAGCCGCCGTCAAACTCGTGAAAAGGTCTCCACAAAACGGGTATCCCGGCATCTCTCAACTCTGCAAGAGCCCTGGCTGCATTATCCCAGCTTTTCATCATTGAGTTATATTCGTCGGTGCCTTCGGTGAGCAGCTTTGAAAAATCCGGGTTTTCGTCCTTGCTTTCCTGATAGCCGCTGCCGCTTACTCCTGTGTGCCAGCAGATAGTCACAAGTCCGCCGCTGCTGTCCCACTGCTTTGAACGCTCAACGACTCCGTCAAAGTCGTTGTTCATAAAGTCCAGCCCGCGCATTGCCGGCTGCTTCCCGGTAACAGAACGGATATAGTCCATTTCGTAATCCGGCGAACCCATCCAGGTGGATTCCTGCTGACAGCTGAGCATTACCTTTCCGAAATTGTCGCAGAGATATTTGTAAACTGCGTCACGCCTTTCAGCTGAAACCGCCGGAGCGGGATCAGCCGCTTTGCTCTCTGCCGGAGCGCTCTCTACTGTACCGGAAGCGACGGTGCTGTTTTCGATGCTGCTCTGACTGTCCCCGCAGCCTGCCAGCGAAAGCAGTGCTGCGGCCGCAAGAACTGCGGCGATGAATCTATTGATCTTCATAGCTATCCTCCGTCATTTATCCTGAAACAGCAGCTGCATAAAATTATACAGATGCGGCTTGACGCTCGTGTGATCGTGTCCTGTCTTTTCCATAACGTGTGTTAAGAATGGCTCGCCGTTTTTCTTGAAATAATTCCGGTAGGTGTCGGGATTTGAGCCAACCGTTCCGTCCGCCTTTGAGGAGCTTATCAGCAGAACATACGGCTTGACGTCCTCGGCAAAGCTCAGCTCTTCCGGTTTGAGCTGTCCGGGAGCCAGTCCCGGCGCCGGGCAGACCGCACCGATGTATCCGAACTGCTCCGGGTGACTGCACCCGATAAACAGCGATTCCCGACCGCCCATCGAAAAGCCGGTCACTGCCGTGTTCTCCCTGCCCTCGGCGACAGAGAATTTTTCCTTTATGAAAGGGATCAGGTCAGTTTCCAGGTCGTTGATGAAATTGTCGTAAGCCAGGCAGTTCTCATAATCCATTCCTGTAGTATATGCCAACTCCTTGCTGCAGAAGATGTATGGCAGGACAACTATCATTTCCTTAGCCTTTCCGTCCAGCTGCAGATTAGTGAGTATGCGGCTGAGCGCCACCTTCTTGCGGGCCATCCAGTCCTCGGTATCGTAAAAACCGTGGAGGATATACAGCACAGGGTACTTCCTGCTCTCGTCATAACCGGCAGGCAGCAGAACATTCACCTTGGTCTTGCGCTCTGCTGTCTGTGAGTAATAGACCAGTTTCTGAAACTCCGGATAGGTCACTCCCTCCCTGTCCTGATCATAGCCCTCCGGAGGAAGTTCGGTTATAAGTTCCTGCAAGCTCTCCATATCCTTTTCTTCCGGCTCCGGGGAGGAGCTTTCCTCCTCCGGCTCAGCCGATGATCCTGACAAGTCCGCAGCGCTTGTCCCGGCCTTTGCAGTCTCCGCAGCGGAGTTCTCGCCCGACGAAGATGCTGCACTTCCGCAGCCGGTCAGCAAAATGACCGCCGCTGCGACAGCCGCTGCTGTAGTTTTTATTTTCATTTCATCACCTCAGTCACAGTGTTGCTTCTCTCTGATATAATCATAGCATCTCAAGTTCAATTTTTCAAGATTAAATTATGAAGCTTTGCAGCTGGCAAAATGTTCAGATTTTAAAGAATCCAGCCGGATTAGCAGGAACTTCGGCTTTTAACGTCAGTGATCAGCAGAAAATCCTCTAAGTCATTGACAAATAACTGCCGGCGGTGTATAATAGATCAGAGGTGAAATTAATGGATATCGAAACAAGTATCTACCCCTACAACCCGGAGCTTGAGGCTCTGCCCGTGCTGCTTCGGGGGATCGGCGGCAGCAGCTATCAGAAACAGATCTCCCGGCCGGATGGCTACCGCTGGCACCAGATATTGTTCAGCGTGCGCGGCAGAGGCGAGCTTATCCACGACGGCCGGCGGGAGGAGATCGGTGGGAACACTTTCATCTTTCTTCCAAAAGGCCAGCCCCATGAATACTCCCCGCTTACAGACAGCTGGAAGGTGCTGTGGATCGCCTTTGACGGCTCTTACTGCGACAGACTGCTCTCTGCCTTAGGGCTTACGGAGGCTGTATGTGCCGAGGTCAGCGATCCGGCCTATATGCAGGAACTGTTTGAAAAAATGCTCTCTTCACAGCAGACGGACATAATATACAGCGGCTTCACCTGTTCAGGGTTCGTATATGATTATATCTTAGGTTTCCGTCGAGCCTTTGCAACAGAGGAGGACAATAAAAGGAGCCGCCAGCTGTCAATGCTGATGCCGGCACTGAAATATATGTATGACAATTATCACGAGGATATCCCGATGACCTTTCTGGCGCAGCTGACCGGGATAACTCACCAGCACTTTTGCCGTATATTCAGGAACGTTATGAAAATGTCCCCCAACGACTATCTCAACAGCCGCCGTGTCGAGGAGGCAAAGCGTATGCTCCGCGAGGAACAGCGCTCCGTTGCCGAGACCTCAGAGGCCTGCGGCTTTCACGATCCGGGCTATTTCAGCACAGTATTCAGGACATACACCGGAGTTTCGCCCAGTGTATTCAAAAAGGGCGCAGCGCCTGTTTAGAGCAGACTGACGATCTCATTTCGTATAATGCCGGATAACTGTAAAACATCATATCCTGTTCAACAAGCTGAAGCCATGATGCAAACGCGGACACAGCTTTATTCACGCATACAAAGTGAAAGATCACAGCACTGTCCGCAGTCATACTGCCGTATGGCAAGGGCGTGCAGCGCTGTATTCCGGCATCACTACAATCAGGGTAAATACAAGATCTGATTGGAGGAGCAATCAAAACCACCCGTGAAACGGGTGGTTTGCACAGGCCCTAAAAGGGCCTGGTACAGGCGGGCGACTGAAGTCCCACTGAATGATCCGCCAACCGCATTGTTTTCACGGGCAGCCGCTAAAGCGGCTGTTCTTTTTTGCCTATCTTACTTTGTTACCCGTAAACGGGTCTATGTATTCGTTAAAACTTATCTGGTCACAAGCTATGTCCTCTTGCAGTTGGTTTTTTATGTATTCTTCAATGACTTTTTTATTTCTGCCAACTGTATCAACATAGTATCCTCTGCACCAAAAATGGCGATTCCCATACTTGTATTTCAGATTTGCGTGTCTGTCAAATATCATCAGACTGCTCTTTCCTTTCAAGTATCCCATAAACTGCGCTACACTCAGCTTGGGTGGAATCGATACAAGCATATGCACATGATCTTTGCAAAACTCTGCCTCGTGTATCTCTACACCTTTCTGCTCACACAGCTTTCTCAATATCACTCCAATATCTTTGTATATCTTTCCATATATCACTTGTCTGCGATATTTCGGTGCAAATACTATATGATACTTGCAATTCCACTTGGAATGTGCTAAACTATTAATGTTATCTGTCATAGATAATTACCTCCTGTTCTTAAGTGCGGTTGGCGAACCTACACTTATTATATCACAGG
>JAFXRI010000058.1 GCA_017526445.1 Ruminococcus sp.
GTCAGATTTTTCGTCAGAGTGCATAAATTTGACGCAGGCGGGCTGACGCCCGGCAAGGAAAATTTGTGTGCTATGACGGAAAATATGCAAGCAGATGACGTGCAGAGGCGCAAGCCGCGGGTTGTGCGGTGTTGCCTTTATCCCTGTCAGAAAGGCAGTGAGGAATCTTCGATGCTGATGCAGAATACGCCTTCGTCCTCGCGGTCATAAATGCTGATCCTCAGATCGCCTTCCATGTATTGCAGGCCGAATTCGTCTTCGGATCCGGGCTCGCCCATCAAGGCCTTGACATCGTCACGGGAAGAGCCTATCTTCACGCCTGCGGCAAGCGATGCGTCACGGCCGGGAGCGTCGTCCTCGGAGATCGTTGCTGCGATGACGGTGCCCTCATAGTTCACCTGGACGGTAAGGCCGGGATAGTAGTTGAACTCCACATCCTGAGCGCCGGGAACGCAGGGCTTGGAACTCTTGGGAGGCTTTGCCTGATCGCCCAGCTTATCTTTTACATCTGCAAACTTGTCGCCCATACCGAAGGCAGCACCGTTTAACACTACCTTACCCTTGTCTGCCAGCGCTGCGTCGGGAGAAACTGCGGGAGCCCCGCCGTCGGCTGTGCTCTCATCGGGAGTGCTGACATCGGCTGTGCTCTCGTCGGGAGTGCTGACATCGGCTGTGCTCTCGTCGGGATTGCTGACATCGGCTGTGCTCTCGTCGGGAGTGCTCTCATCCTCGGCAGCAGTGACCGCCAGCGATCCGAGGACAGCCTTTGCTTCGGGGCTGTCAAAAGCGATGCCAACGCCTGAGACCCTGATGAACCTGCCGTTTGATTTTCCGTAGAGCTCAAAGCCCTTGCCGATCTCGTTGCCGTACTCAAAGCCGTTCCACTCGATGCCCGCTATTGTGGATGCAGGGAGATCCTTCTGGTTGAGCGTATATGTCTTCTTGTTGTATTCGTACTTTTTCTTCTGGGTATCCTCGGTCTCGCAATTCAGATTGAAGTATGAGAGATCGGATTTCTTTACCGAGCACACGGTCTCATCGTTGTCATTGAAAACATCGCCTGTTCTGAGAGTCCAGCCCTCGGGTACGAGGACGGTATAGATGCCCCAGTTCTTGGTCTCGCCCTTTACCTCGCCGGAAGGGGCCTGGGACTCGCCATCTGCTGATGTATCAGCTCCGGGATCTGCCGGTGCCGAGGATGAAATATCCTCAGACTTCTGGGATACTGACACCTTTGACGAGCTGCTGTCGCTGCTGCCGCAGGATGCCAGCCCGAAAGAAAGCGTAGCTGCAATGATCATAGCTGCTGTTTTTGTGATAATGGATCTGTTCATTTCAAATGCCTCCGTATATTTTTTATTTCACGGTCCGCAGCTGTTTCATCCTGGCGGAGCATTTTCTGCTGCCGCCGGTATCACATCTCCGGCCCGTTTGTCCGTAAGTTACAGCGTGACAGCTTCACCTCATCTGAGTTTTATCGCCATCATCGTCAGATCGTCGAACTGGGGCGCATCCCCGACGAAGCTGTTGACATCCCTGTGGACCTGCTCGATCAGGCGGGACGGCGAAGCGTCAGGATCCCTGTTAAGTGACTCGACAAGTCTGTCAAGGCCGAACATCTTCTCCTCTGCGTCCGTAGCCTCGGGTACTCCGTCAGTGTACAGGAACAGGGTGCTGCCCTTTTCGAGGGTGAATCCATACTCCCTGTACTTCTTTCCCGGTTTGCCGCCCAGCACGAAGTCGTGCTTGTCTTTCAATGCCTCAAACTTCCCGCCCGGCTGCCGTATCACGGGGTATTCGTGGCCTGCGTTGGCGGCGGTGACCTTTCCGGTGGAGATCTCGAGGATGCCGAACCACACAGTCACGAACATTCCCTGTTCGTTGTTCTTGCAGAGGGCATTGTTGGTATGTTCCAGCACCTCGTTGGGAGATATGCCCATTACTGCATAGTTGTTTATGAGCATCTTCGACATCATCATAAACAGTGCGGCGGGGACGCCCTTGCCCGAGACATCGGCTATAGTCAGCGCCAGATGGTCATCGTCTATCAGGAAGAAGTCGTAGAAATCTCCTCCGACCTCCTTAGCGGGAGTCATGGAAGCGAAGATATCGAACTCATCCCTTTCGGGGAAGGCCGGGAACTTGCCGGGCAGCTGACTGGCCTGTATGCTCCTGGCCATATCCAACTCGGCCTCGACTCTTTCACGCTCACCTGCCAGCCGGATGTTTTCCTGGGTGAACCTGTCTATCTCCTCGGCAAGCTCGGTTATATTATCAGACAGCAGACCGAACTCGTTGCGCTCCTTTATCTCCTTCATCCTGGAGATCACCGTACTGCTGTCCTTGGTCTCAATATAATCGCGGACACTTCTCTGTATCCTCGCAAGGGGCGCCATAGTCTTCCGGAAAAGGAACACCTGCAGGAGCACCAGAGCCAGCAGCATACCGCACACGCTTATGCTGATAGTTTTGGTGAGCGGCCCCATCATAGCTTCGCGGAGCTCATTCCAGTCATACACTATGGCAATGACAGCTACCGGCTCGCCGTCTGCGACCACAGGCTCGTATGCGATATAGAATCTGCCGTCCTCGGGGAAATCGTCGTCGCTTTCAAAGACCACTTTTTCTGTACCCGATTCGAGTGCTTCCGAAAGCTCCGGATGATCGTTCATATCAAGCTCATAGTACTCGCCCAGATTCTTGGCCGAGCCGTTGTGAGAGCAGTCATAGATGACCATTCCCCTGTACTTTTCATCCATATCGAGGATGAACAGTCTTTCATAGGTGTTCACCTCCAGGATATGACTGACATAGGCACTGATGTTGTGATATCTCGTAGAGGCGCTGTAAAGCTGTGCCTCGTCGGGGAGCCGTCTGAACCAGTCGATAGTCCACGAATCTTCTTCATTGAAGTACTCAGGGTGATCATTCTCAAATTCGATGTCCGGCTCCTGACGCATTTTTTCGGGTTCCTTCTCGCACCACTCTATCATAAACTTCAGTTCTTCCCTGTCGAAGATGCTTGTCAGGCCGAGATCGGTTTTCAGCAGGTATTCCATATGTGTCTGCTTGGCCTCAATGAAGCTATCCAGGGTACTGTTGTACATTGCCAGCGATACCGCAACTATCATCAGAATAAAAACAGGCAGGATAAGCAGACTTACCTGTACGATAAGCTTTCGGTTCTTCTTTTTCATCCGTATCCTCCGTTTCTGTACTCTTACCCTTTATTATAACTCAAAACATCTGAAAAGTAAAGCGGTTTTATGATTTACCCGTTCTCTGACGCCCTTACAGCCATAAAAGCGCTGTCTTCAGCACAAAAAAAGCCCGCGCCAGAACCTTTTCACAGCTGACGCGGACGTCTATCCTATTGTTCTGCCGGTGTAAGGCTGCACCGCACGGTGAACCTCTCCCAGCCTGTATAATTGCAGGTGAACAGCGTAAGATCCCAGCTGCTCTGCACCATTTCGGTCACCTGCAGAGGTCCCAGCATCTCAGTCTCCCTGACTGTATATGTATATACCTCGCCCTCCATATTTGTGAAAGTGACCTCATCCCCGTCGGAAACGGAGGTCAGCCTGCTGAACCCGCCCATATAGTTGTGTCCCGCAATGACAAGGTCGTCCGTAGTCAGCGAGCCGTAGAACCGGCAGGGAGCGATCTTCAGCTTTTCCTCGCTGTAGCCGCTCATAACGGGAGCTTTCAGCTCGATCGAGGGTATCTCCACATATCCAACATATTCATTGCCGCCGGCCTCTGCCGCCGGCATTTTCTTTTCTCTTTTCTTCACAAAGGGAACAGCGGGCTGACTGTCAGCTTCGCTGTCCTCGCTATTATCCTCTGTATGTTCCCGGATGACCGTCTCGACCTTCTCAAGCTCCTCATCCGAGGATCTTTCCGCCAGCCTGCTCTCGCGGCTGTTCCACCAGATAAGCCCTGCCGCCGCCGCCAGCAGCAGCAGCCCGACAGCTATCAGTGCCTTCGAGATGCGGTCCCTGTTCCTGCCTGTTTTATCCATTCTTTTCCTGCTTTTTGCTGCTCCTGCCGGGCCTCAGCGCAAAACCGGCGATGATGAGCGCCAGTCCTCCCGCTGCCAGTACCGGTATAGGCCATTTAAGCTGTCCGGTATATGGCAGGTCGCGTGTATTGTTAATCACAAAGCCCTTTTCGTCCTTCGAGTATGTAACATGATACCCCTGGGGGACATCCGTTTCCTTCACGTCCCAGGTCTTGCCTCCGGGCAGATTGGTCCAGCCGCAGCTCCAGCCGTTGGCGTCGCTGAGGGCAACGGTATCATACACCTCGCCGTCGCACAGGAGCTGAACGTTTATGCTCTCGGGACGGTCCTTGCCGTCGTCGTTCCATACTTTCACAACGCGGATCCCGGGAGTTTCCTCATCGCTGTAAACGCCTGTCTTCGGCTCAGCATAGACCTTGAACACCCAGCTGCCGCGGTTGTCATAGGGCAGCACAGCCAGGAAAGGCTTGAACCCTGCAAATACCTCTTTGCCTCTTATCTCGGAAACGAGATACACGCCGGCTTCCAGCTCAGTGTAGCTTGTTTTGCCTTCGCTGTCCGTAGTCTTTACCATACCGCCGAGGTTTTTATCCGTCGCATATCTGTACAGCGAATCAGCGATCTCCTCACCGTCGATCTTCTCAAGCTCCCCGGCATAGCCGGCAAAGTCCCCGGCACAGATGTAATGCACCTGCTTATCCTCAAAGGTCAGATCAGCCACGCGGTGGAGGGTGATCTGAGCGTCCTTTACAGGCGTGTCGTCCTTGCCGGACAGCACGGTTATATCCAGCTCACACTTTTTGTTCCTGTCGAACTCCTTGAGCTCATAGGCAAACACGCTCGTACACAGCATCACAGAAGCAGCAGCCATCAGCAGCATAAAGCACAGTATTCTATTGAGTTTCTTCACTGACGGTCTCCTCCTTCTCTTCGGTATTTTCAGATGCCGGCGATACATCTGCCGCGGCCTTTGCAGACCTTGCGGCAGCACGCTTTCTGCGGTCGTGTCTGTCTTTGAGCAGCACGAACACAAGTGCCGCGATAAGCATCGGCACAGCCACTATCGGTGTAACGATGAGCGGATCTATCCTGAATGCTTCGTTGCTTACGAATATGCCCGGCTTTTCGGACGCATTGTCCACCCGCACTCCCCTGAGCAGCAGCCTGTGTGAGTTGATCCCGTAGGGCGTGCAGGTCATAAGGGTGCAGTAATCCTTGCCGCTGACGAGCTGCAGATCTTCCGTCTCGGTAGGGAGAACGGTCTTGATCTGATCGATGCAGTAGGTCAGCTTTTTGTCAAGCACTGTGATATAGAACTCGTCACCGACTTCCATCTCGTCAAGGTCGGTAAAGAGCTTTGCGCTGGGCAGACCTCTGTGTCCCGAAAGCACACAGTGAGTACCCTTCCCGCCCACAGGCAGGCTCGAACCCTCCAGATGTCCTGCGCCCGCAGCCAGCACCGAATCCTCCACCGTATGATAGATAGGCAGCTCGACGCCGATCCTGTCGATGTCGATATACCCCATTATCCCTGTGCCGGTGATGTCGAGAGTCTCGTGATAGCCGCTTACCCTCTCGGGGGCAAAGAACGCCGCGGGTGTCTCAGCCAGGCGCTTGTTATAGTCTGCCGCCTGAGCCAGGATCTCCTCGATCTCGCTGCGGCCGGTGTTTTTGGTTTTCTCGCTGTACTCGCTGACAGCCCTTGAAGCATTCTTCTGATTTATGTAGTTGCTGATAGCGGGATACAGCAGCACGGACAGTCCAACGATAAACATAGCAATGATTATTATAGTTGACAGATGCTTTCTCATTGGATTCTCCCTGCCGCAATATCCCCCGGCGGAGAGGCTGCCCCTCCGCCCGGGTAACGAAAAAACACTAAGATATTGCTTAATTAACTTGGGTATTGGATCATTTGTCCTTGTTCTTCATTCTGATCTTGGTAACGAGCAGAACGCATGCGCCGAGGATAAGGATACCGCCGACGATGTAGAATACAGTCGTACCGATACCGCCTGTACCGGGAAGGATGATGCCCTGGTTGTTGACAACGTCAAATGCAAAGTGGCCCTCGAAATTGCCGGCCGTGTCAGCTGTAAGATCCTCAGTACCGTCCTTCTTGGCGGACCATGTGCAGGTCCGTGCAGTATCGTCGAGAGTTCCGGTGATAACTACCTCGATAGGATCAACAGCGTTGAATCCGTCGGGAGCAGCGTCCTCGGTGATGGTGTAGGTGCCGGCTTTAAGTCCCTTGAAGGTGATTATACCGTCATTCCCGGAATATGCAGACTTGTTGATGTTTTCTGCTGCTGTTTCCACTGTGACTCTTTCTACTTTGGAATAAGTTGTAGCCATATCGTCATACTGATCTTTGATCTCCTCCGTAGGAGCGGTCTGGGTGAAGGTGCCGTCCTTGAGCATATACCATGAGCCGTTAGTATTATCTGCCTTGAAGACTTCGCCCTTTACGACAACAGCCTTGACTCCCTGACCGGAGATAGTGAACTTAGCGCCTGCGAGCGCTTCCATAGGATCAGTCTCACCGTTGCGCTTTACGAGCTTGAGAGCGGTGGTAAAGGTCTTGGTGGTAACATCGGGAGTCTTGCCCATTACATCGTCGTCTTTGGGCCACTTGTCGTCAGAGGGATCACCTTCATACTTGTGGTTGGGATCGTTGGAATATGTAAGGCCTGCGGTATTGGGGTTGCCTGTCTCGCCGATCTCGGCAAGCTCATTGAGTACAGCGTTATACTCAACGGCTATCGTCTGGCCTGCACGGGCCTTTGCATTCACGATAGTGATCTTGAAGTTGTCGCTGCCGGGATTAAGACTGTTTATATTAGCCTCATAATCTGTAACATTGGTGAGCTCATCATTACCGGCATAGACCTTTATGGAACTGCCGAGCAGTGTAAGTCCGCTGCAAAGTTCATCGGAGATAACGAAGTAATACTTGTTGTAGTTATCAATGTGCTCGGGGATAGTTGCTGTGATCCTGAAAGGAACAGTGTCGCCGATGCTTGCGGTGTTGGCGTGAACGCCGTCGCCCTCATTTATGACTTTGTTCAGAGTAGGAACATCTTCCTTGACATTGAGTGTTTCTTTGCCGAGCACCTGGAGGATGAACTGTGTGTAAGCGAACAGCTCCTTGTTGTTGCCCGATGCATCTTCATCCTTAACGAAGTAATAACCCTTGCCGGCTTCGGTAACATCCAGCTTCACGCTGGCTGCGTTTGCTGCCATAGTGCCTGTTGCGGCCTTTGTTGTTGTAAGCTTGCTGTTTACCAGATCAGCAAAGCGTCTTACAAAAGTATCGTTGGTACTGTTTTCATCAAGAACAACTGCAACAGCCGTTGCGCTGGAGGCATCTGCGAACAGTTCACCCATTGTTTTAGCAGGGTCTGTGCCCGCTGCGGGGATGACCACTGTGGTATCGAGCTTGAGAGCTTTAAGAAGTTCAGTACCGTTGACGCCGGTGCCCCAATCAACACCTGCAACAGCGCCGCCGTTCTTGATCTTGGTAACAGTAAACACCTGATATGCCTCATAATTATGTGCAGCCTTATCGCTTTCAACACGGTTCAGAGTGATCGAATACTCCTCTGCCTCAGTGGCAAATGCCGTGATGCCCAGGCTCATTACCATGAGCACTGCCAGCAACACTGACGTTAATGATCTTAATGTTTTTTTCATAGTCTTTTTTCCTTTCATAAATAATCAAAAACTGGTTTTCTTTCGTCGATCAGTTCTATCCGGCCTCCCTTCTGCGTTTCTTAACAAACATCAGTACCGAACCTGCCGTCATGGCCGTACCGAATACTATGTACGGTACGATACCCGGCCCTCCGGTATTTGGAAGCACAAAAATGTGGTCATTTTTGAACGTGGGCGTTGCATCCTTGACACCGTCGTATTCTACGGTGATACCCATATTGTTATCGATCCTGATCGTTACCGTGACCTCCGATTCATCGAAATCCACGTCCGGATCGTTGGGATCTATGATCTCTCTCATATAGTAAGTATATGTTCTGCCTTTGTCACGTTCGGTAAATGCTATGTAGGGGAAGCTGACCTTTCCGTTATCGTCGTTGGCAGCCGTTACCATTATGCTGTCCTTGACGAAGAAGTAGTGGCCTTTATCCAGATGGAACTTGCCGTCTTCGGCCTCGGGAAGTATAGCCTTGCTTGTATCGGCGTATTTCAGCAGCGCCGCATACAGCTGCTCCGGGGTGATGTCTCCCTCGGGGGGAGGCTGGCTGTCACCGAGACCGTTCAGCCGGTCGATGAGATTCGCAAATTCGTAATTGTCCCTGTTGTACCGCGGGAACATCGCGCTCACTGCATCCATATCTATGCTGTCGGTGTACCTAAGCGTGTCGTGATCGAACACCTTGTACGCCCTGACATTATCCGTGGGCTGCAGGTTGTTGAACAGCGTCTCCGGATCGGCCACGGTATCAGCTGTATATTTGCGGGTGCAGTACTCATCGGGAACAGATCTGTTGCGGATAGCAAAATTGTAATCTCCCGATTTAAGATCGATACCCGTGAGCTCCTTATTCGCATAAAGCTTGACCAGCGCACCCTCCGGCATATAGGTAAAGTCCATACCGTTGTCCAGAGGACACTTGTTCAAAGCGTCTATGAGAGGCTGCCCTTCAAAGTGTACCCTTGTGTTGTCGAGGTACTGCTTCGGCTGCTTGCTGATATCTACCGTCTCTTTCTTCTCATAGGAGCCGTCGGTCTTTTTTTCATAGATGATCTCAACATCAGGCAGCAGGGTTATCTGGACGTTGAAGTCAACAGACTTGACCTGATTGGGGTCAAAATGGTATTCGTGAGTTTCGGTGTCAAAATAGGGATCACCCTTGCTGACGCCTTCTATCCAGGGGGTTCCGTCTTGATTGTACACCGGGTATTCCGTAAGGTGAAGCAGTGATGTATCACCCACATACGGGAAGCGTTCAACATAATATGCGGATGTCATCTCGTACTGCGTCTGACCGGGAGTTCCGATCTTTCTGTACGCCTCCTTCGGCATGGTCTTATAAAGATTCTTGCCCTCGGTGTCACTGTACAGCTTCGTGTCGTCGTTGATATTGGTCACATATGCCCGGTAAACTCTCTCGATCTTTCCTGTGTCTGTAAGCTCGGTCAGAGTGTACTTTCCGTCATCGGCGATCTCCATATCGCAGTGTGTGAAGCCCAGTCCCGACTGCGGGAATATCCTCACATACATCGTATCGTTGATGTCATCTCCGCTCTTGTTATCGATCCGGACGGGGATATCGCTGTCTCCGTCCTTCGGTGTCGGGAGCATCGCCTCGTAGGTGACGTAGCCTGCGGGACCTGATACCTCTTTCAGATATACCTGTCCGCCGTCGGCAGAGTTATCCGACAGTTCAAATATGCTGCCGGCAACATCAGATCTTACGCTCAGCTTATCTCCCACACGGAGCAGATACGGCTTTCCTCTCGTGTTCTGGATGTATCCGTTCTTGTCGTGAAGCCAGGAATAACCGCCGAGGTACTCCTTGATAATGTCATTGCTCCTGTCGCCGTAGTTGGTAATTACATAGATAGGCTCAACTACCTGTATCCAAAGGTCATTGGCTACGTTGGTATCGTCCCGCGGGCCGGTAGATTCCTTTAAGAAGACCAGCCGGCACTTTCCGGCTATCGAGCCTGTAAATCCTGCCTGCTTACAGTCTCCCGCATCAAAGTCATAAACTCTTCGGTCAATATGATGCGTATCGCCGCCAAGATCGTTGCCGAAGACCGTAAAACTTCCTGGTGTCTTATACTCTCCGAAGTACCTCACATTCAGTTCTTCGCCCGGGTAGATCATATATGGATTGTTTTCGGAGTTCCAGCCGACCGAGCCGTCTATCATGGTAAGGCCGCCGATCTCAACATAGCCTTTATCTCTTGTTTCGACAAGTATCTCCGAGTTGACGACCTTTACCCAGAGGGAATCGGCTATATTATCATCATCATCTGATGGACCATTGCTGTCTTTAAGGAATACTATGCGGCAGATGCCTTCCTTATCTCCTGTGAATTCAGCCCTTCTGACAGAGCCGCTTTCATCTGTGTCAATATAATCATTGTTGTACGGGCCGTATTCACGTCTGTTGATGTGGTGATCATTGTTTCCGTCGCCGAAATCGTTTCCGGTCACAGTAAATCTTCCTGAATCCAGATACTCACCGCGGTAGCGTACCGACAGGTTCTCGCCCGGGCGTATCAGATATGGATTTTCTTCCGAATTGACTTTCACGCCTGCCTCGCCGTTCTCCATTATGATGCCCGATTTCTCGGTAACGGCGCTGTCCCTCGTCAGGACATATATCGAAAAGCTCTCTGCCTCGAACTCGGCGCCTTCGGCGGTAACGCTGGCGTTCTCGACCTTTTCAACTGTGTCCTCGTCGATAACGTGCAGCAGGCTGTATTCGTTTCCGCCGTCGAAGTCTATGCTCTCGGGCAGTATGATCTTCACCCTGACGCTGCTGCCCTCCGCGGGTTCGATCTCCTCGCCCTTACTGTTCCTGAAGGTTATATCCACCGCTACCGCATCTTCGACCTTGCCGTCCCCGACGCTCTGTTCTGCGGTCTCTACTGCTTTCTCTCTGGAGATGTCTGCTGCGGTCATTTCCGCGCCTGCCGGGAAGGTCCCCTTGTCAGCCTCAGCCGTTACAGTTACTCCCGAAGCGGTGGTCTGTTCAAAGGAGGCTGCCCCGTCGGAGCCCTCCAGGCTCACATATCCGGTGATATGCCCGTCTGACAGTCCGTATCCGGTCTCAGCGACGGCGCCTTCCACATCGCCCTGCACTGCTTGCACGAGCGTCTTGTCACCGTCAGCCTTTACCCCGCATACAACAGCACAGCTGTCAGCCGTTCCGTCAAGATCGCTGTCCAGCAGGATCACATCTCCTGCCGAGATCTTCCCGTCCGATGCGTCACGCAGCAGGCCGTTCTTTTCAAGCTCCGCCTGCCAGGCCATAATGCCCGAGCCATAGGGGATCAGTTCCCTGTCCACTCCCGCATAGTACATACAGAAGTATGTGAACAGCGGTCCCCAGCTGCCGTATGGATTTCCGTACCACTCGCCGTAGCGGGTGTAGAAACGTTTTTCTCTTTCATCCGTGTAATTGAAGTTGGTCCCGCTCTGTATGTAACCCAGCTGCGACCTGGCGATCTGCACGATCTTTTCTCTGACGCCGCCCTGCATATCCGCCGGGAGTGTCGCCTCCCAGTCCTCCTGCTTCTCGGTGTCAGCCGTCAGATCCGGCATACAGTCTTCCGTATGCTCGTGTTCCTCCAGCCCGCAAATCAGGACCTTTTCGTAACATTCCTCCGTGTGCTGATGCACCTCCGGCACAGTCCCCGAAGCTTCAGCGGCTGCCGTTCCGGAGCCCGTCGCCGTTCCTGAGCCGGACATAGTTCCGGAGCCGGACATCATTCCGGGATCATCCACAGTCCCCGAGCCCGCCGTGCCGGAGCCCCCGGCATCGTCATACCCGCAGACGAGCCTGTACTCGCAGCACTCTTCCGTGTGGGTATGTTCCTGGATATTGCAAAGCTCGCTGTCTTCCATAGCGGTGCCGACGCTTCTCAGCTGCCAGAACACCGACGAGGAAACGAGCACAGACAGCGCCGTCAGGAAAGCGGCAGCCCGGTGACGCAGCTTTCTGTGCGAACGTACCCGTTCAATATAACCCGAAACATCGGTTTTCAAACGCTTTCCCTCCTTTGCTGATATTTTCTTGCTGTATAAGCAGTATATTATAAATGGTGTATCCCGTGATACTATGCCGACCAGATCTTGAAAAGCACCCTTCCCACGATCTGCTCCTTGTCAACGCAGCCTATGGCTGTGCTGCGGCTGTCAACAGAGGTCTCTCTCTTGTCGCCGAGGACGAATATGGAATCCGGCGGAACGGTGAGCGGGAATTTGACATCACATTCCCCCAGGCTCTTATCCACCGCGTAAGGCTCATCCAGCAGCTTGCCGTTGACGAACACGTTGCCCTCGCTGTCCATATTTATCTCGTCGCCAGCAAGGCCGATGACGCGCTTGAGCAGCATCTTGTTCTGCCAGGATATGCAGCACAGGTCTCCGCTTTCAAAGCTCTTCGTCCTTATGAGCAGCAGCACGTCGCCGTTGTTCAGGGCAGGCTCCATACTGTCGCCCGACACCTGTATCACAGGCATCAGCAGAGTCGATATGAGTATAGCGACAGCTGCCACGACGATGAGCACCGCGAAGGTGTTTCTCAGCATCCGCAGGTATCTCTTTCTTCCGGTGATCCTCTGCTTTTCATTCTTTACCTGCTCGACCGACGGTTTTTCTGCCTTTCCGTCCTCATCGGTCATCAGGTCATATACCAGATCTACAAGCTCTTCCCTTTTCAGATCGCTCAGATCTTTCTTGTCCATAAGATCCTCCTGCGTAAATATCCTTATATAATATACAATTCTTTTAATATTATATCATACCGATCAGGCTGCTGTCAACACTTTTTACGTTTTTTTGTACAGAAATCGTAAAAAAATACACATTTTTGTGTACCTCACAAATATTTGTTACAGCGTTTAATTTATTTATGCGTTGATAAAAATTCCCCGTAAATGAAAAGCGGCAGCGTCAAGCCTGTAAGACAGCAGTTTTCCGCATAATATAAAAGGCAATGCCCGCTTGCGGACATGGATCCGGCGGGTATTGCCCTCGTTATGCAGTGATATGCAGATCTCACGGATCTCAGCAGCCGGTCACAGCTTCACATACTTCCTGATATTGTATTTATCCTTTGACTGGGTGATATCCCCGTATTCTATCGCCTCGACCGGACAGTTGAGTATGCACGCCATACAGTGAGCGCAGGGGTGCTGCCATACAGGGCGCCTGTCCGCCATACGGATGTTGCCGACCGGACACAGCCTGCTGCATTTTCCGCAGCCTATGCACTTGTCCGTCGTATAGAAATCCTTTGAGGGCTGCATGAATCTGACCCAAAGCGGGTTGATCGGCAGTATCACCAGCTTTTCCAGCAGGAAAACGTGGCGGGCTTTCAGTCTCTCTCCCCGCTTTATCCTCCCGGCGATCTCCGGGATGCGCTTTTCTGCTTCACTGATGCGGGTGCGGCACACCTCCGGCGATGACGGCGGGTAGGCATTGCTGACTATGTGATTTGTCGGCATAGTGATCTCGGCGTGTCCCATATACTGCATTTTCTTTCTGCGTATGATACCCTTTGCAGCACTGCCCGACATCCCGGCATAGCCGCCGCTGGTAAAGACGAAATACACCTTCCTGCTGCCGCGGAAGGGTATGTGCTCGATGCACCTTTTCACAAAAGTGGGCATCTTGCAGACATATACCGGCGCACAGATCACAAAGGGCTTCCGGGAGTATATCTTCGAGCGGTCGTCGTTCCTTATGCGCTCCAGCAGACTGACGCACTCGTCATCCAGCTCTTTGGCCAGCAGCTTAGCGATATATTCCGTGTTCCCCGAAGCAGAATAATACAATACCATAAAAAGGCCTCCTGATAACGATCATACATTCTGATAACGATCATACATTTATTATATTATAACTTATTTCAAGCTCCCCGTCAAACATTTTCGGGCAGTACTTGTGAAAAAAAAGGAAAATAATATGACTATTTGCAAAAGCATTGACATTTTGTCGAAATTATGGTATTATATACTGTGAGTGTGAGTACGGTGGGTGGTATAATGGACAAGCGAAAGGTTATATATTATTCCGATGAGCTTAATGACGAGTTCTCGACAGCTCAGATCACACCTCGCAGTATCGGCGAGGGTTATGTCTATGTCCATTCCTCCCTGTTCAAAAGGTTCACCCATTTCTTCTGGTACAGAGTCATCGCCACGCCCATTGCCTTCGCTTATGTCAAACTCGTCTTCGGACAGTCCTCGCGGGGCAGGCATAAGCTGAAAAAGCATCTGCATGACGGCTATTTTTTGTACGGCAACCATACTCAGGACATCGCTGATCCCTTTATCCCGAATGTGATAAGCTTTCCGAAAACGGATTATGTGATAGTCCACCCCAACAACGTCTCGATGCCCGTGCTGGGTAAGATCACCCCCTCGCTGGGAGCTCTGCCTGTACCCGACGGCATCGGTGCATACAAGAATTTTACCGGGGCTATAGAAACACGCATCTCGCAGGGGCACTGTATAGTGATCTACCCCGAGGCGCATATTTGGCCGTATTATACCGGGATAAGGAACTTCCCCGATACCAGCTTTGCCTATCCCGCCAAGCTGGGCGTGCCGGTCTATTGCTTCACCAATACCTACCACAGGCGGAAACTCACCGGCAAGGCTAAGATCATCACCTATATTGACGGCCCCTTCTACCCTGATATGGAAAAAAGCGTAAGGGCAAGGCGGAAGGAGCTGCGCGGCAAGGTCTATAGGACTATGTGCAGGCGGGCGGAAAAGTCCGACTATGTGCAAATAAAATATATCAAGCGAGAGAAAAACATATGATAGATATTCTGTTCTGCGGAAACGACGGTGTGTTCGACGGCGTGCTCACCTGTACGCTCTCGATCCTCAGAAGGACTGAAACTGAGGAACCCTTCTGCTTCCATATATTCACAATGGACGTTTCCCACCTCGACGAAAAATATACTCGCATATCAAAGGAGCATATCAGAGTCCTCCGGGACGCTGTAAGGCGGTACAATCCAAACAATACCGTAATGCTCCACGACGTGACGAAATACTATATGAAAGCCTTTTCCGGCTGTCCCAACGAGGGGGCATACTGCTCACCTTATACTCTGATAAGGCTGTTTGCCGACGTCGTACCCGGCATCCCCGGAAAGATACTCTACCTCGACGCGGATATAATGTTCAACCGTGACGTCAGACTGCTGTGGGATACCGATATCGAAGACTATGAGTACGCCGCCGCAAGAGATCACTACGGCAAATACCTGATAAAGCCCAACTACATAAATGCAGGCGTCCTGCTGTTCAATATGGATTATTCAAGGCAGACAGGTCTGTTCAGGAAAGCCCGCCGGTGGATAAAGCGCCGGAAGCTGGTCTTTGCCGACCAGAGCGCCCTGATACGCTCCACCACCAGGAAGAAAATGCTCCCCCAGAGGTTCAACGATCAGAAATTCCTGCATAAGCATACCGTAGTGCGGCATTTCTCGAAGCGCCTGTTCTGGCTGCCCTATCCCCATACCGACAACATCAAGCAGTGGCACATAGACAAGGTACACTCTGTATTCGGATACGGCCAGTTCGATGACGTATTCGATGAATATAAAAAAATCAAGCATTCCATAAAGGAGAAACTATGAGTAACACGATCATACCTATATTCTATGCCTGTGACGATGCCTTCGTCAAATATACGGTGGTATCAATGCATTCGCTGATAAAGAATGCTTCACGGGAATACAAGTATGTTGTGCATATTTTATATACCGGTATATCCGACGAGATGAAATCTGTGGTCAACAAAATGGCGGATGACTGCTTTGAGATCCGCTTCGTGGACGTTACCCCGTACCTCAAGACCATATCCGATAAACTGCCGGTGCGCGACTACTATTCGGCGACGACCTATTACCGGCTGGTCATCGCCGAGATGTTCCCCGATTATACCAAAGCTGTATATATCGACAGCGATACGGTGGTAAGAGGCGACATAAGCAAGGTCTATCTCACAGATATAAAAGACGCCTACCTCGGCGCCTGCCGTGAGCAGGTAATGGTCCAGACAGAAGAGTTCGGCACCTATGTCGAAAAGGTCGTGGGCGTGTCCCGCTATAACTTCTTCAATGCCGGCCTTATGCTCATAAACTGTGAGCAGTTCAGACTGCATTTCGTGCTGGATAAGTTCATCGACTACCTGCACCACTACAACTTCGTCGTTACTCAGGACGAGGATTATCTCAACCTCATATGCAAGGACCACGTTTACTGGCTGGATCAGCGCTGGAACACCGAAGCCTACGGTGAGCTTTCGTATCCCATCGAACAGGCCGAGATGATCCACTATATTATGGTAAACAAGCCCTGGCATTACGATAACTGCCCGTACAGTGAGTATTTCTGGGAGTATGCCCGCGAGACCGAGGTCTATGAGGAGCTTCGCTCCGTTCTGGCCTCCTATACCGACGAGGATAAAGCCCGGGATGCCGAGTCTGCCAGAAGGCTGGTGGCTCTGGCTGTCAGCGAGACCGAGCGCGAGGACAACTTCCTCAACCGTCTCAACAAGGAAAAACGCGCCAAGGACAGAGTCGAGATACTCTATAAGATCGAACAGTACGAAAAGGAAGGCCGCTTCGACGAGGATGTGGAGAACGATCCTCCCGGACGTGTCCTTATGCCCGACGAGATCGAATACGTCCGCAAGACCAAAGCCGAGAAGATGAAGACCAAGTTTGCCTTCAAAATGGCACACAAGTTCGTGGACGGCCTTATCGCCGACAAAAAGCTGATAATCAAGGAGATCAAAGGACTTGAGAACATCAAGAACCTGAACAGCGGCGCAGTTATGACCTGCAACCACTTCAACGCCTTTGACAGCTTTGCCATACAGCTGGCCTACGAGGCTGCCGAGCAGCCCCATCGCAGCTTCTGGAGAGTCATAAGGGAAGGCAACTACACCTCCTTCCCGGGATTTTACGGCTTCCTGATGCGCCACTGCAACACACTGCCCCTGTCCTCGAACCTTGACACTATGAAGAAATTCTTCTCCGCGATAGACGAGCTGCTCGAGACCGGGGATTATGTGCTGTTCTACCCCGAGCAGAGTATGTGGTGGAACTACCGCAAGCCCAAGCCCCTGAAGCGGGGAGCATTCCTGTGTGCCGCCAGGAGCAATGCTCCGGTACTTCCCTGCTTCATCACTATGCAGGACTCCGACGTAGTGGGTGAGGACGGCTTCTATGTTCAGGAATATACCATCCATATCTCGCCTCCCATATTCCCCAAGGAGGGGCTCACCCGCCGCCAGCAGGCAGAGTATATGATGAAAAAGAACTACGAGCTGTGGAAAGAGATATACGAAACAGTATATCACATCCCTCTCTCCTACACCACACAGGACAACCTGGAACAGCTCAAAGGCTTTGTCTGACGCAAATAATACAGATAATATCAATGCCCCGCTGCTTTGCAGCGGGGCATTGTTGCTGTTTACTCCGTTTCACCCGGCAGCCCGAAGAATACCTTCTCGTAGTATTCGCTGCTGCGCTCCAGCTGGATCTTGTATTCCTCCTCGCCCAGTTCCTCACAGAGAGTCTTCGTTCCGGAGAACAGATCGGTCCCGAGACCGAGCCTGTCACCCTTTATCTCGGCTCCTATGGCCGAAAGCGTCGTTGGAAACATATCCAGCGACGAGAATATGCGGCCTTCGGTCTTCTCCGGCTTCTTCGCCGGATTGATGAAGCAGTTGTAGGTGGTCCTTACATATCCCTCATCAATGTCAACATTCATCGTTTTCTGGTTGCCGAGATGATCTCCCACCAGTATCACTGTGGTATTTTCAAAGAAGGGTTGCTGCCTGATCCAGTCCACCAGCCCGGCTATACGCCTGGACGAGCAGTCCACCGCGGCAAGATAATCGTTGAGTATGCCGCTGTCACAGTCCTGACACCGGTGTCCGCTCTCAAAGGTGTGAGTGTCCATAGTGTACATCGTCACAAAGAAGGGTTTGTCCTTCCGGGACATCTCGGTGATGAGCTCCTTCGTTATCTCAACGAGCTTACTGTCCTCTATGCCCCACTTCCAGATGTAGTCCTCGCTCTCATCAGTGAAGCCTTCCTCCTCTGCGGTCCTGCGGTCGAATACCCGGCTGTTGTCATACCTTCCCACATACTTGTCATAAAGCGAGAACTCTCCCTTCGAGCCCTCGATGTAAAGCTGCTCATAGCCGTTGTCGTGCAGAACGTCCTCAAGCCTTCTCACGGCGGGGAACTCCGGATCCGTGTAGAACTGCGAGAGCTGCGTGTTCAGCGCGATGCCAGAGGTCTGCGCCACCGTCGAGCCCTGAGTATAGGTGATCGAGGGCACAAAGACTGACGCCCCTCCCAGCCTGTCAGTGTTCGAGAAGTTCACGCAGTCCCCTTCCCTGGTGAGCGCGGTCAGCTCGGAGATGTAGTTTCTCTCCTGCGAGCCGCCCTCCTCCCTGGAGGCATAGGTGTTCTCGATGGATTCAAGGAATATGAATATCAGATTGCGCTTCTCCCCCGGGAAGGATACCACGCTCTCGTCGGGACTGACATAATACCGGTCATATATGCTGGATCTCTCCTGCTTCATACCTATATAGTGCATAAAATGCGTCTGCCCGGAGAACATCGCAAAGCAGCCGATCAGCATTGCCGCCGACAGAGCTATCTGCATCGCTCTCTTCTTGCCGTCCATAACAAGGGTGTATTTGCCCTCGCTGTTGTTGTGAGCGACCACAAGCTCATCGTTGAGGAAGCATTTGAACAGGTGCCGGCAAAGATATCCCGTTATCAGCGAGAAGAACACCACAAGAGTAAAGCCCTGTATCAGATCCTCTGCCGCAAGTCCGCCGGCTGCAAAGGTCACTGTGAACAGTATGGCCTCAAATTCCATATTGGAATACACCGTCCTGAGGAAGACAGTCACTGTGAGCAGGAACACCGCCAGAGCTATCAGCACCATGCATACCGACGGCCATACCCATTTGCCCCTGCCAGGCCTTTTGCGCTTGCTTATCAGCTTCTGGGGAGTGTACATCGCCGCAAGATCGCACATGAACCGCGCCGTAAGGTCCCCATGGGCTATGCCCCGCCTGTGGGACGTCTCCACAGCACGCATCAGGATGTACAGCACGGCCATGCTCCCCCACCACAAGGCACCCCAGCCCGGCATAAAGCTCCCGAAAAAGTTCTGCGAATACACCTCGGCCCTGTTCACATTGAAAAACGAGCCTTCAAGAAATACCGGCAGCAGCGGCGCCGCTATGCAGTACAGATTCTTCGCAGCCCAGAACACCGAGCGTTCCGGCTTCCGGACGAGGATATAGAATAAAAACAGCGCCGAAAGAGGCGAGAAAAGCGCCGCTGCCCACCGGACTGCCGAAAGGCTCATCACACCCAGCGGAGACCTCATCACCCCGACAGCCGTATAGGCCAGAGCCGCCGCACCCGCAGCGAGATAATGATATGCTGAGTTCTCTCTGATCCTGACGAACTCGTTTTTTATGACTGCTGTTATTATCATTCCTGAATTCCTTACCTTGTCATTTTATATAGGCAGCACCGCACGACCCACGGCTAACGTCTCTGCACGTCATCTGCTTGCAGGCCCTCCAAGTATTATAGCACAGTTAAAACGTTTTTGCAAGTATCCCGCTGTGTTTTATCAGAGCTGTTGGTCCGCCCTGCGGACTGCACAGTCATTGATAAATTAAATATAAAAACTTTTTATATATTGGTTCTTAAATATCGGCATTATGATTAAGGCAACACCGCACAGATTTTACACAAGCTCTCTGCAACAAAGCACCATTACTGTACGATTTAACGAACAGACAGATAAAGAAACAGCATATCTTCGGATTTTCACAGATCATTGTTCGTTTACGGAGAGCGTTCTCTCAGGGATAAGCGTACAGCAGGGGCGCTTTTGCTTTCAGTATCATTATATTTGACTATGGCTCTGCGGCGGCGTGTATGTGGACGAAAGTGGCACGTTTTCCATGGAGAACGGCTTGATCTGCAAGAACGAGGGGAAATCTAATGGCGGCAGCGTGTACGTGTATGACGGCACGTTCACCATGAATGGCGGCACGATCAGTGAGAACTTGGTGACCAATGGCAGCGGCGGCGGCGTGTTCGTGTTTATGAGCACGTTCAATATGACCGGCGGCACCATCGGGGGCACAGCCGATGAAAAGAACACCGCGAAGCAGGGCGGCGGCGTGTACATGTACAACAGCACGTTCAACCTGTCCGGCAAGGTTGACATCAGCGGGAACACGGACAGCTCTGGCAGCAGCAACGTGCGTCTTGGTACTGAAAATGACGTCATCACTGTCCAGGGCAAGCTGGAAAATACCCAGCCCATTGGCGTAAGAGCCGGAACTTACAAAGATATCACCAGCGGCTTTAAAGCAAAAATGCCGGACGCCTACCCGGCGGACTTCTTCAATGCCGACGAAGCCCATCACGGCGTGCTCTGGGACGACACCGGGACCGAGGTCATGATAGTCAAGGCAAATAAAGTCACCTTGTATAACAACATAGCTTCTGATCCCAAAACGATGTATCAGTATGTGCTGCCGAAGACGGAAACCGAGCTGAGAGCCAACCCCTTTACCTGGAAGGCCCACAGCTTCACGGCCTGGAACACCCAGGCGGACGGCAGCGGCACGGAGTATGCCGACAAGGAAATGGTCACGCTGGACGATAACCAGGACCTCGAGCTCTATGCCCAGTGGGAGCTGCCTGATGCTGTTGTTACACAAGCACCGGCAGCAAAGGACCTGACCTACAACGGCTCTGTGCAGGAACTTGTGACCGCCGGAACAGCAACAGACGGCGAGCTGCAGTATGTCCTCGGCACGGACGCAGCCACAGCCCCGACGACCGGATATACCACATCCATCCCCACAGCTACCGACGCCGGGACCTATTATGTATGGTACAAGGCATTCGGTCTCGAACCTCAATCAGATACGGATCCCGAATGCGTTACAGTCCAGATCAGCAAGGCTGACCCGGTCTATTCCGCACCCACAGCCATTGATCTGACCTATAACGGCAATTTCCAGGATCTTGTGACCGAAGGCTCCACCCAGGACGGTACTATGATCTATGTCCGTGAGGGCGACGGCGACTACCTCGATGACAATGCTTATTCCGAGGCAGTTCCTTCCTTTGATAAAGCAGGCAAATATATCGTCTGGTTCAAGGTCCTGGGCGACGAGAACCACAACGATTCCGAGCGTTTCAGCGTTGAGGCCGAGATCAAGAAGGCTGATTCGCAGTCAATAGCACCCGTTCCGAACAAGCTCGTTTATTCCGGCGAGGGACAGGCTCTCGTCTCCGCGGGCAAAACTGACTGGGGCACTATGATGTATGCGATCGGCGACGAAAACGGACCGCTCGAGCCGTACACCGAGATTCTCCCCACAGCTGTCGATGCCAAAGAATACTATGTATGGTACAAGGTAGTCGGTGATGAAAACCACAATGACAGCGAGCCTGCATTTATCAAGGTAACGATAGCTGATCCTCAGGAAGACGACAGCTCCGAGCCGGATGAAAGCTCTGAGCCGGAAGACAGCTCTGAGCCGGATGAAAGCTCTGAGCCGGAAGACAGCTCAGTTCCCGTTCCCGAGACTGATCCGGAGCCCGACAGTACTCCCAACGGAGGAAATAACGACACACCGGCAGCTAACCCGGCAACAGGCGCAGCTGCAGGCATCGGCATACTGGTATTCGCGGCAGCAGCCGTCGTACTGATAAAGAAAAAAGAAAAATAAAGATCTGAAATGATCTGACAAGCCAAACTGACAGGGGCCGCTGCAAAGCGGTCCCTTGTTATTTCTGTATTGATCTGCATTGACTATCCCTGCAGTCTGTGATATAATACATTCAAAACAAAGCCTGATCCTGGAGCAGATCTGACAAAGCTGTCCGATCTGTGTATCAGGGTGCTGCACAGCGCGTGAGGAAAACGAGAGTAAGTTAAATAGATATTTGTGGAAGCTTGGGGTTTTCAAATGGAAAAACTAACAGAGAATATGATCCGTTGGGCTGAAAGCAAACTTGGCAGCTCAGAGTATGCAGGCTGGTGTCTTGCGTTTATCGAGGACGCACTTGAGATCAGCAATAATATCGAGATATTCGGCGGAGATTCCGCAAAGGGATCTTATGAACTGTATAAGGACGCGCTGCGGGGCGAAGTGCCGGAACGGGGTGCTTTCGTATTCTATGACTGCCTGTGTCCGAGCGAAAACGGTCCGGTCAGCTGGGGACACTGCGGCATAAGTCTGGGGGACGGCCGTGTGATCCACGCATGGGACACGGTCCGGATCGATGACTATCCGGAAATCGAAAAGCTGACAGCACCGACCGGAGGTCATCCGAAATACCTGGGCTGGGTGGCGCTCGAACGCGTATTAGATCAAAAACCCTAAACGGCTCCCGCCAAGAGCGAATGAAGTCAGCAGAATATAAACAAAACAGGCCGTCCGGATCGGACGGTCTGCTTTGCTGTTATTATTCGTCTTTGTTCTTCCGCCTTGTCGGCATCAGAGCTATGTGGGCTTCAATCCCGCCTACTCATTTGAACAGAGACACTTTGCTTATTGTGATAGAGTGCGTTCACTTTACCTTGATGCTCTTGACCGTGCTGTAGTTGCCGTATCTTGTGGATGTGGTCTTTCCGTCCTTAGTTACGAAGGAACGAATCTTTACATA
>JAFXRI010000059.1 GCA_017526445.1 Ruminococcus sp.
AGGCTGGCGCCTTTCAAGGAGAATTTGGGAAATATGACGGAAAAATGGCAAGCAGATGACGTGCAGAGGCGTTAGCCGCGGGTTGTGCGGTGTTGCCTATAATATACACATCAAGCCCGGCACCTTTCGGCATCGGGCTTGGTAAGGGATCAAATTTTATTGCGCTTCTAACTCCTATAGACCTGTTCATCGAGAAGGTTTTCTTTTTTGGCGACAATCAGAGCAGCTGCCATATCGCCGGTGGTGTTGTTCATGGTGTCGAACATATCCATAATGGGATTGACCGCTATTATCAGCCCTATCGCCTCCACCGGGACGTTTATGCTGCGAAGCACAACGCTGAGACAGACAAGTGCCGAACCCGGGACCCCGGGAGCTCCCAGGGAGAGCAGGATTATGGTGATCGCTGCGGTCATTATCCCCGAGAAGGTGACGGTCACTCCGTAGGCTCTTGCCAGGAACATACCTATTACCGAAAGATATATGCAGACGCCGTCCATATTGATCGTTGCACCGAGAGGTATGGAGAAGCTGCATATCTTTGGAGAGATACCCAGCTTGTCGGTGCACACCCTCATATTGGTGGGCATAGCAGCCGAGCTGGAGGAAAGGGCAAAGCTGGTGAGCATACCTTCCTTAGCCTTTCTGTAAAAGGTCAGCGGATTGATACGGGCGATCATAAGGATTAGCAGTCCGTAGATACATATCATCGTCAGGATAGTCAGTATCCGCACGCCCACTCAGGAAAGCACCGAAAGCAGCTCTTTTCCGCCGACTTTCATTATGAGCAGCCCCAGCGAGCAGAACACCGCCACAGGGATGAACCTTGAAATAATGGTGGTGACAGTCAGGAACAGCGAATTGAGGGTGTCGAACATACCGCGGAGCCTTGAGGAGTGTTCCCCTGTCATCCCCACAGCGATGCCGCAGACGACTGCAAGAAAGATTATCTGCAAAGTGTCGGAAGTATAGAAGGGCTCGATGAAGTTCTTGGGGATGATGTTCATGATAATATTTTTGATAGAGGGTTCAAACCCCTCGCCCAGCTGTTCAAGGGATTCCTCCGACGCCAGAGACAGGGCAAAGCCGGGTTCTCCGGGCTGTATCAGGTTCGCGGCACCCATACCCAGACAGACCGCTATGGCCGAGGTCAGCAGATATATCCCGAACACCTTAAGACCTATCCTTCCAAGCTCCATAAGATTGCCGAACTGCGAGATGCAGCTTGCTATGGAGAAGAACACCACGGGGGCGATCACTCTCTGCAGCGCTTTAAGGAACAAGGTCTTGACCGGCTCAAACAGCTCCGAGCAGATAGCAGCCGTTGCCGCTTCCGGCAGCACAAGCTTTGCAAACACACCGAAAACGATGCCCAGCACAAGGGCTATAAATGTGATACGCAGCGACCTCTGCTCCGACCTTCCGGTGAGAATGCGGACGTTGTTGAGCCTGTTGCGGTGGGTGTATTTAAAGGCTTCGCCGTATGACCTTAACAGTATGGAACGGATTGTGTTCTCGGTGATCTCTTCCTCGCCGTCCAGGTCTTCCTTTTCCTCGGCATAGGGGTCGAATTCATCCCCCTCCATAGACAGCACAACGCTGGTGTCGCCGAGAAAGTGCTTTATCTTTATGTGGAGCCTTGCTCCCTCTTTGGCAAAACGCCGGAACTGGATTACAGACTCCTCGGTGAGAAGCGCCGATTTCATCATCAGCCTCTTGCCTATCCCCAGCTTTGCAAGCTCTTCGCAGACGTATTCCCTTGCAGTTTTCTCAAGATCGGCAGTGTCAGCAGGAAATTCTTTCTTTATGGTAACGATCTTCTTTCCGAACATTTCGATATACCTCCCGGCCGCCGGCATCGGAAAACGCCGGCGTTTTATGCTTTGCCTGCCCGGACATCATTCCCCTCTGTCCCAGATAAGAGCTGATGCGGCAGATTTCGGCTTTTCTTAATTATATCATTATCATATTATGAAGTCAAGGCAGGACAAAGAAATACGCTGTCTCAGGAAACTCTGAAACAGCGTATTCTCATAGTCTATACCGGTCAAGGCAAAGGATGTTGAACAGGGTCCAAGTCTGCGCTTCGACCGATCAGGCCGTTATCATTGTGGGAAACATAGCCCTCTGTTGTTTTTCTGAACATTGTCAGCCTCCGTTATCCAGCTGTCATTACGCATATCCATCCGAGGATCGCCGTAGTTGTTGATGACTGCAAAGCTGCTGCCGGGTCTCAGACAGCGGAACACCTCTGAAAAGCCTGCACGGATATCCTTCCAGAAGAACACCGTCTCAAAGGCCGTGACGAGGTCGGTGCTGTTATCCTTAAACGGCAGCTTTTCGGCGCTGCCCTTGATTATCTTTACTCGCTTGCCAAGCTCGTCCCTGTTCACCTTTTTAGCTTTGCAGACGCTCTCCTCCGAGATGTCGAGGCCCACGAATCCCGCCTTGTCTGACATAGCAAGCATACGCTTGATGTTATATCCTCCGCCGCAGCCGATATCTGCGATAACGCCCTCCTGCGGGATCCCGATCTGCGGATACGCCCACTTTGCCATAGGCAGATGCTCCCTGTCCATGCTCACAAGCATCATCCTGCCCAGCAGCCCTTTCGGGTTGCCGAAATTATCTGTAAATGACATATTATTCCCTCCGAATTTACTCCATACTTTCCTGATATTTTACTTGCCTGCATAAAGCGCGGTTAGCTTATGCTAACAGACATTTTAGCACATTTGATCCGAGTTGTCAATAGCTAACTGCATTTTTTATTGCGTATAACAGAGATAAAACCGGCACAGCGGCAGCACTTCTGCTCACTGCATATATCAACTGCGGAAAAACGAAAACTCAGCCGGATGTGACAGTATTTTTTTCTGCCCCTCTTGACAAATCAGAAATAGGGGTGTATAATAACAGCTGTGAGTTAGCATCGGCTTACTCGATATAGACCGACAGGCACTTACCTGTCGGTCATAATACAGAACGCTGGTTAGCTATTGCTAACCTTATAACAGAACGGAGTGAAACAATGTCGGCATCCGAGATAAACAAATTTGAAATGGCCCTCGCCTATCACGCCGCGCCCACGCTTATGGGCATCAAGTGCGGAAGTCTGCTCTCTCTTTCCTGCGAGGAATATGACCTGTCGGGACTTGCGGAGCTTATGGGCAATCAGCTTGCGGAACGGGGGCTGCGGATAATGCTCATCCCCGTCAGCGAAAAGCGGCAGCTGGTTTATATCTACAGCGGGGAGATGCTGAAAAAGAGGCTCCGGTGCAGGGCGGTAAGACGCTTTCTTTCGGGGTACGGGTACGGTATTGATATGACCGCGGAGCAGTGCCTTGACAGGCTTTCGGAACGGCTCTCGGAGGATGGATTCCCCCACGAGATCGGGATCTTTCTTGACTATCCTCTGGAGGACGTAAAGGGCTTCATCGACAACTGCGGACAGAACTGCAAGCTCTGCGGAGTGTGGAAGGTCTATGGAGATGTGGAGCGTGCAAGGCGCATATTTGCGCAGTATCACCGCTGCTGCACGGAACTCTGTGCGCAGCTTGAACAGGGAAAAAAGCTGGCCGCCTGCGTGGCGTAGCTTTTGATATATCAATATAAATAGTTGGAGGTACATTTATGAAAACAGCAGTTATTTATTGGAGCGGTACGGGCAACACCGAGGCACTTGCCAAAGCAGCCGCAGAGGGTGCGGGGGTCACGGCTCAGACAGTTTCGGAATTCTCAGGCGACGTATCGGAGTTTGACGCTCTTGCTCTCGGCTGCCCTGCGATGGGTGCGGAGGTGCTTGAAGAAGAGGAGTTTGAGCCTTTCTTCACAGGCATTGAGGGCAAGCTCTCTGGCAAGAAAGTCCTGCTTTTCGGCTCCTACGGCTGGGGCGACGGCGAGTGGATGCGCAGCTGGCAGGAGCGTGTTACCGCAGCAGGTGCGGGGCTTGTGGGCGGCGAGGGGTTCATCGTCAACGATGCGCCCTCTGATAATGATCTTGCAAAGATAAAGGCTCTTGCAGCAGAGCTTGCGTAAAACATAATAACAAAGCCCTCTGTCTGACAGCTTCGGACAGAGGGCGTATGTTTTTCAGTTCCTCCACCCCACACCGACAGCCCGCTTTGTGACCATAGAGCAGTAAATGCCGCCCTTATCCATAAGCCTCTGATGATCGCCCGACTCGGCGATCTGACCGTCCTTGATGACTATGATCTTATCCGCGTGAGCTATGGTATTCAGCCTGTGGGCGATGACCAGAAGGGTCTTGCCCATGCAGAGTTCGGAGATAGCCTGCTGTATGTAGCTTTCGTTGTCGGCATCCACGCTGGCGGTGGCTTCGTCGAGGATGACGATAGGCGAGTCTTTCAGTATGCACCTTGCTATGGAAAGCCTCTGTGCCTGACCGCCGGAAAGACTTGCGCCGCCTTCACCGATGACCGTATCAAAGCCGTCCGGAAGCTCGGTAATGAAGTCATAGCACCGAGCCTTTTTCGCCGCTTCGATGACCTCCTCGCGGCTCGCATCGGGTCTGCCTAGGGCGATGTTGTTATACACCGTGTCCTGAAACAGATAGACCCTCTGGAACACCATGCTGATATTATCCATAAGCACCGCAAGAGGCATCTTTCTGATATCCGTGCCCCGAAGAAGTATCTCCCCCGACTGCACATCCCAGAACCGGGGCAGGACGCTTGCTATGGTGGATTTACCGCTGCCGGATTCCCCCACAAGGGCTGTGAGAGTACCCTCACCCAGTTCAAGAGTTACCCCGTGCAGGACTTCTTTTTCCTTGTAGGCAAAGCGGACATTTTCAAACTTCACGGCATGAGAAACGCCGTTGAAAGAATTGCCAGCCGACTTCAAGGGCTCGCTGTCCATAGCCTTTTCGATCTCGTCTATCTTGTAGTTCAGCTGCGGGAATTTGCCTGCGAAATTCAAAGCTTTCAGCAGCGGCAGACCGATAGACAGGGACAGGCAGAACACAAGCACCAAATCCGCAAGGGTGGAGATACCGCTTATGACGAACAGCGTCCCCACGGGGAGCATGACAAGCGCAACGCAGGGCAGTATTGCGCTGTAAAGAGCCATCCAGCCCCAGCAAGCCTTATACCACGCGAGGGTAAAATCACGGTAGTTTTTGATGTCATTTTCATAGTGCTGATAGGACTCCCCGTCCCGCCCGAAGACCTTCACTACCTCCATGCCGTTGACGTACTCGATTATGGTGGAGTTCATCTTTGCGGAGGCGGAGTAGTAATCGTTCATCCGCTTCATTCCCGTGCGGAACATCATCCCCATTGCAAACATCCCCAGGGGCAGCGAGCAGAGGGACAGCAGCGCCAGTTTCCAGTCGGCAAAGAACATACAGATCATCGCTATCAGCGCCATACAGAGATTTGCTATACCCTCCGGGATAGCGTGGGCGAGCAGCAGCTCCACCTGGTCTATGTCGTCGGTGAACAGCTTCTTTATCTTTCCGTTGCCCATATCCTGAATGGTGCCCAGGGGCTGACGCTCCAGCTTTTTCTGCAAAGAGATCCGGATATTCTTCAGCGTGTTGTATGCGGAGATGTGAGAGAATTTCAGTCCGAGAACATATAAGTTAGAATAGGCTAACTCGCATCCAAAAATAATAGCTGTATGCACAGCATAATAGCCTGCCGACAGCTTTTCTCCCTCAAGCAGCGGCCTGATGATGCGATAGACCATAAAGAACGGCACCGCATAGGCGATGAGCCCCGCAAGCATCACCGCCAGCGCCCCGTAGGTGTACCGGACATATCCGCCCATATAGGGCTTGACTTTGTTAATCATTTTCAGTTCCTTCTTTCAGCATGATAACGTCCTTCCAGTTGAAGAAGCGACAGACGGTATGACAATGCTCTTTTATCTTGTTCCAGGACATACCGTGGATAAAGGGCTCGCAGATGCAGGTCCAGAAGGAGGACAGCAGCAAAGCGCAGGCGCGATAAAGAAGTTTTATTCAAGGCACTTTTGTCAGAAAACTGACGAAAGTGCCTTTACGTTTCTTTGTGCAGCGCCTGCTAAATGAATAATGAATAGTGAAATGTGAATAGTGAATAGTAAAGGGGTCCGCTGCGCAGACGGAACCCCTCCGCCCCTGCGGGGCACCTCCCCTTTCAGGGGAGGCTTTTCATCGCCAAAGGCGATACCTTAACTATTCACTATTCATTATTCACTTTTAACTTAGCGGTGGCGCAAACAAAGCTATGATCTAAAAAACTTCTATATCGCCACCGCGCTAAGCGGCACTGCCCGATCATTTTCTATTCTCTGTCTTTCAGTATCTCCGCCGGGGATATCCTGTTTATCCTGCGCATCAGCAGTTTGTTTATGACGAGATAAACTATCATCATCGCGCACCAGATCATCAGATACATATACCAAGGGAAGCTAAGCTCCATTGTGCAGGCAACGTTCGGGATGAAGCTGGGGTAAAGTCTGTCCATAAGGAATTTCGCTATGGGGACAGTCACGATACCGCCGATCGCTATGACTGCGAGGTTGCCGTTTAAGTAGAGCTGCCTTATCTCCTTGGGACGGTAGCCGAATATCTTTATAAGCGAGATGCCCATAGCGGAACGGTCGATCATGACCCCCAGCATCAGATACATCACCACGCAGAAGATCACGATACCCGCCGAGAACAGTATGGCTATCAGCGAGGTCATCATGTCGATGAACACGCCGGCGCTCTTTCTGATGTCTTCTTTTGTGGTCACGGAGTAGAGCCTGCCCTCGTCGATGTCGAGCGCCTTGTCGGAATATACGGCGTTGAAATAGCCCTCCTCCTGACCGAAGAGCTCACGCATACTGTCAATGTCCATAAAGATAGTGAATCCCGGAGAATACTGCACCACATCGGTGACGGTGAAGCAGTAGTCCGTGTCGGCGGCGGCATCGGTGAAGATGACCCTGTCGCCCTTTTTATAGCCGTAACGCTCGGCAAGGGAGTTGTTGATGACAGCCCTTGTTTTACCCTTTTCGGGTCGGGCGGAAAAGTACCTGCTCTCACCCTCAAGACCTATCACAGAAACATCGAGGGTGTAACCCATGCAGTCGGTGGAGAGGGTCTCGATATAGGCACCCTCGCCGCCCTCGGGGACAGTCTTTTCGGGGTATTTATAGAGGTACATATACTCGTACTTTGTGTCGGCGACGTTGTTTTCCTTGACCTTCGTGCAGAGGATAAAGGTGTTGAAGCCAAGCATAACAACGAGCAGAGAGACAAGCATACCGAGGGTAACAGCTATCGCCGAACGGCTCTCGCGCATAAGCTGGCGTATGGCGAACAGCTTTGTGAAGCTCCTGGTCTTAATGTTTACCTGCCTGTAGCTCCCGGCCGACTGCTCGTTCTTGATAAGTGAAAGCGCGGTGCGGTTCAGCTTCTTGTTGATGAATATCGCATTGACAACAGCGCAGATCAGCGGCGGCAGGACAACCGCATAGATCACCAAATAGGGCGGGAAGATCATATCGTATTCGGGAACGGAGAAATATGCGTAAGCGTCCTGCGCCTGCATATCCACTCCGAGGGGCGAGAAACCGAGGGCCGCACCTATCACGCCGCCCACGAATGCAACGACAGTCGGCAGAGTGATATAATGCCGCAGGAGGTCGTTCTTCTTCACGCCCAAAGCATACAGCGAACCGATAACGCTCTGCTCACGCTCAATCTGATGCACCACAAATACCGAGATGACATAGGCGAAAAGTATCAGCACTATCACGCCTGCCACAAGCCCTGCGCTCTTGTCCATTACCATATCACCGGAAGCGGCTTCGATACGGGTGTTGTCCTTCGCCTCGATGAACGAGGTCAGGTTGTGGATGTCGATGTTGAAATTCTTGTTTACAAGCTCCGTGAGACTGTCGGCAAGCTCGGTCTGTCCTGCGGCGGCAAGCATACCGAGCCCCTGCTCGATCTGCGAGCGCTGTTGGAGGGCTTCGTCTATGCTCTCCCTGAAATACTTGTTATCCACCTTGGTGCAGTCGAATTTCAGCGACTTGATCTTATCTTTGAGATCGCTGTCGGTGACGCCGTCTCCGAGGCGGTATGCATAGGTGTATTCCTCGGCCTTCTGTGTGGTGTTGTCCCGGATGAAGGCGTACTGTTCGGGCGTTACGAAGATCAGCCCGAAGCCCGAATGCTCCACGGCGGTATCAGCGAATGATGCGATCATCTGATCGTAATCGGGAACGGAGCCGATGCCGGTTATCTCAAACTCTGTATCCGCCGCCTTGACCTTATCCCCGATACCGAGATCGTGCGCTTTGGCATAGCCCTTTTCGATGACGGCTTCGCCCCTGTTCTCCGCAAGCCTGCCGCTGTCAAGCTGTATCAGGTCGATATCGTTTCTTGTCTCAAACATACGCAGCACCGAGCCTTCCTCGGCTTTGAGGTCGAGGGAGAAGTGAGGCTCAATGACCGTTCCGCCCTCGGATATATCAGAAATCTCTTCCTCCGTAAGGGGCAGGAAAACCGTGAACTGTCCGTCCTCCACCTTGTTTACGCTGCGCTTGTTCTCGGTGCCCTGCATTATCATTTCCGCCGAGCCCACTATCCCCACTACGAGATAGATGCCCATGACGATCAGCAGCATAAGCGCAAGATATCTGCCGAAGCCCGAGCGCAGCTCCCTGGGCAGACGTTTTCTCAATACTCCGTTCATCACAGATCCTCCAGCTCCGCCGCAGGCACACGGCTCTCGTTTTCATAGTCCTTCTTGATGATGCCGTCCTTGAGGATTATGACCTTGTGCACCATGTTCTTTATCGAATTGTTGTGGGTGACGATGAGCATGGTGGTGCCGTACTTTTGATTTATCTTTTCGAGCAGAACGAGAATATCCCGTGATGTCTTGGAATCGAGTGCGCCGGTAGGCTCGTCGCAGAGCAGGAGCTTGGGGTTCTTGATGAGCGCCCTTGCGATAGCACACCGCTGCTGCTGACCGCCCGAAAGCTGGGGCGGAAATTTGTTCTGATGCTCGGTGAGGCCCAGAGTGTCGAGCAGCTCCTCCATATCGAGGGGCGCCTCTGCGATATGCTGGCATATCTGGATGTTCTCCCTGACGGTCAGGTTCGGCACAAGGTTATAGAACTGAAAAATGAAACCTAAATTGTCCCGGCGGTAATCCGAAAGCTCCGCAGGCTTCAGCCCGAATATCTCCTTGCCGTCCACCTTGACGGAACCGGAATCCATAGTATCAAGTCCGCCGATGCAGTTCAGGAGCGTTGATTTTCCCGAGTCGCTGGTGCCTTGTATAACGCACATCTGCCCGCGCTCAACGCCGGTGGTCACGCCCTTTAAAACTTGGATATAGCTTGTGTCCTTTCCGTAGCTTTTCTTGACATCGCTAACCTGTAAATACATAATGTTACCTCCCTGAGATTGTCGTTAGCCTAAGCTAACTCGTAGCGTTTATATCAGCAGTACCGCAAGTGCGATACTGCTAAATGTCGTCCTCTAAAATATAATTCATCCAGCCCTCGATGAGCATATCCATAACGGGTCTTATCTCCCGCAGGGCTGTCTGCTCGTCGGAAACGTGAGTTATCAGGTGGGTGAATGCGTTTATCTGTACGTGGCAGAACCAGTGGAGCATATACCTGTTCACCCGCTTGCCGGGACAGACCGCCGCATACTTCTCCGCAATACGCTCATAGAACTGCTCTGTCAGAGCGATCATCCTATCCGCTATGCCGTCGTAACTCGACCCTGCCGCCTTTTCAAGCAGGATGAGGACGGCGTCGTAGTCCTCGTAAAGGGCTGGGATCAGCCTTTCGGCTATGTCGTCGTGGTCGCCCTTCTCGTGAGAGTAGGTGGTGAAATCCTCGTCGTTCTCGGCCTGATAGTGCTCTGTGATGATGGCTGTTATCCTTTCAAGTGTCGGCCCCACAACTGCTCCGAAGAGGCCGTCCTTATCCTTGAAAAAGAAATATACAGCGCCGGTAGTCAGCCCTGCCCCGGAGCTAATTGAACGCAGAGAAGCCTTTGCAAAGCCTTTTTCAAGAAACTCTTTCTTGGCACGTTTTATAAGCCGCTCACGGCTCTCCTTTTCATAAGTCATAGGCTCACCTCATAGATAACAGCGTTACGTAACAATGTTATCTTATCACTGACAATCTGAAATGTCAATAGAGCAGTGATGATTTCGGCGTATTGCAGTACGTATATATCCAGTGCAGAGGGGAGGTTTAAGCATATCGTACAAACATCAGCAGCAAACTTGCAATTATTTGTCCCCCACCCCTTGACAATCGACAGAAAAGGTGCTATTATATATCCGTTAGCATCAGCTAACATTTATTTTGGATATCAGTTAGCTACGGCTAACAACTATATACAGAAAGGAAGATAAATATGATCGCATTCAAGCACGCTGCATTATTTGTGGGAGGTACGCTGTTCGGAACGGCAGGCTTCAAGCTGCTGAAAAGCAGGGAGGCAAAGAAGGTCTATGTCCACACTACAGCCGCTGCTCTGCGTGCAAAGGAGAGCGTGATGAAAGACGTCACAAAGACCCGTGAGAGCTGCGGAGATATCCTTGCCGAGGCGAAGGCGCTCAACGAGCAGAAGCGTATAAAGGCCGCAGAGGAAGCCGTCATCATCGAGGACGAGAGCGGCGCAGAACAATGAGGTGCAGCATACTCCACGAGTGTAAAGGGCGCATCCGCGTACATATCCTGCGCCCGGACATGACCCTCGCACAGGCGGATATCCTTGAATACTATCTGCGGGCGAAGCCTTTCGTCCGCACTGCAAAGGTCTATGACCGCACAGGCGATGCGGTGATCGTTTATACGGGAGCGCGTGAGAATGTTGTCCGTGCGCTTGCTAAATTTTCCTACGAGGACAAGGCTGCACAGGCTCTCGTTCCCGAACATACCAGCCGAGCCCTTGACCGCGAATTTGAGGACAAGCTGATCGGCTCGGTGATAAGGCGGGTCGCAAGGCGGATGCTGCTGCCCTCGCCCATCCGTTTTGCGCTGTCGGTGATCCACGCTTCGGCGTATATCAAAGAGGCGCTCGCTTCCCTCTCAAAGGGCAGGCTTGATGTCTCTGTTCTCGATGCGGCGGCAATAACCGTATCCCTTATCCGCGGCGAGCAGAAAACCGCTGCTTCGGTGATGTTCATGCTGGGCATCGGCGAGATGCTTGAGGACTGGACGCGCCGCAAGTCGGTTGACGAGCTGGCAAGCGTGATGTCCCTCGGCGTTGACAAGGTGTGGCTCCACAGGCCGGAGGGTGATGTACTTGTGCCTCTCTCGGAGATCAACGAGGGCGACGAGATCAT
>JAFXRI010000060.1 GCA_017526445.1 Ruminococcus sp.
TGCACGTCATCTGCTTGCCAGCTTTCCGTCATATTACCCAAATTCTCCTTGACTTGCGTCAGCAAGCCAGCGTCGAATTTAGGCAATCTGACGAAAACCTGGACGGCGCATCTGACACACAGGGATTGTGCGGTATTGCCTTGAGTTTATTCAGATGAGGAAAGGTCATATCCTGCCGAGGGCTTCGGCAAGAGCTCTGCAGGACGAGATGAAGCTGCTGTGTTCGGCTGTTATTGTTTCGATGTTGTTTTCCTTTGCGGCAGTTTCGAGAGCCAGGGCCTGCTCTGAGAGCGTGACAGCGCCGATGGAGCGGGCATTGCTTTTAAGGGCATGGACTTTTATTCTGTAGTCATTCCAGTTCCCGGCCTTATAGAACTCTTCGAGGGCATTGGCTGTGTCTGTGCTTGACGACGCAAATTCCCTTATCATCTCATAATAGAAATCCTTATCATCCATACAGTATTTCATGCCAGTTTCAGTATCCAGCCCGAGGGCGGAGAGCCTGGACAGTCCGGAAGCATCCTCTTCTTCCGGCGGGGCGGTCCCGGGATCGGGAACAGGCTTTTCCTCGTCCCCGGAGGATGTCTTTTCACGGGGATCTTCTGTTTCATAGGCTTCCTTCGGAAGATATGCCCGCAGTTCCTTAACAAGTTCCTTGATCTCGATCGGTTTTGACAGATAATCCCTGAACCCTGCCGAGAGATAATTCTCTCTTGCACCGACGACAGCGTTGGCTGTTAGGGCGATCATCACGGTATGTTCGGGGATCAGTCCTTCATTTGTGAGACGTTTCAAGGTCTCGATGCCGTCTATTCCGGGCATCATATGGTCGAGGAACACTATATCGTATTCGTAGCGGCGCATTAATTCTATGGCTTCCTCACCTGAAGAAGCGAGATCCGGTTTTATACTGCACAGCTTGAGCAGGTTGCGGGCGACTTTAAGGTTCATCTCGTTGTCATCCACAAGGAGTATCTGCGCAGAGGGGGCGCTTATCAGAGCATCTCTCTGTTCGTGGTGAGAGATCTCCTTGAGCCGTTTTTCGTAATCACCCAAAGGTTCGGCGTCGGCGATCTGCTGCTTTATCACGAATGAGAACTCCGATCCCTTTCCGTAGGTGCTCTCGACACAGAGCCTGCTTCCCATAAGGCTGAGAAGGTTTGTGACGATGGACATTCCAAGCCCCGTGCCTTCGATGCTGTGGTTGCGTACCTCGTCGAGTCTTTCAAAGGATTCAAACAGCTTGTCCCTGTCCTCCTCCCTGATACCTATTCCTGTATCCTTCACCGAGACGCGGATATTTATATTCTCGCTGTCCCGGCTGTCCTCGCTGATGTTCAGGGTGACAGAGCCCTTTTCGGTGTATTTCACGGCATTGGTGAGCAGATTCATTATGATCTGCGAGAACCTTACGTTGTCTCCGATCATAGAGCAGGGCAGACTGCTGTCCACATTTACATCAAACCTCAGCCCCTTGGAGTCTGCACGCTGGATGATAGAATTGGCAAGGTCGTTTATAAACGAAGCTGTGTCGTAGCGGACAGTGACGATCTCCATTTTACCGTCCTCGATCTTGGAAAAATCGAGGATGCTGTTGATGAGCGAAAGCAGGGTATTCCCGGCTGAGCCGATGTTCTCGGCATAAGAAAGGATATTCTCGTCCTCCGACTCCCGCAGGATCATTTCGTTCATTCCGAGAACGGCGTTTATCGGTGTGCGTATCTCGTGAGACATCTGGGCCAGAAAGCGGCTCTTTGCATGGCTCGCTATTTCATATTTGGATACAGCCCGGACCTCTTCCGTGACATCCACAAAGACACAGATATAGCAGAAGATCTCGTCAAAGCTGTCCTTAACTGCATTGAGCCTTACGGAATACGCCTTGGAGTGTTCTGTGTTCCAGAGTCTTTTGCTGACGATCTCCTTATCGGAGCTGAGAAACATTTCGTCTGCCGATTCCTCGCCGATGTCGAAGAAATCAGTAAGGCTGCTGCTGCCGAGACCTTCCTTTTTGGCAAGGGCGTTTGCATAGCGGTTTATCACGGCGATCCTGTGATCGGTGTCAAAAACGAGAACGCCTGTTTCAATGAAGTCGAAGACTCTGTCCCTGATGTTGCCCGCACGAAGGTCGAAGGAACTGAGCTGTGTGGCGCCGTACCAAATAACTATAACACAGACGGCTGCGCCGATACCCGAAGTAGGTATGGCTGTAAGCCCCATTGCGGGTAAAAAAGTATCGGGGATCGTGAAAAACAGCATGGTAAAGTTCGCAATGAAAACTATCTTCAGAAAGTTCCGAAGCCGCTTTGCTTTGTTGTTCCTGAACCAGATGATACCGAAAGAGAAAAGGACAAGGAAAGTGAAAACGATATACAGTGTGTGGACATTTCTGTTGAACGCTCCATCGGGGTTTGCGACCCAGCTCGTCCAGCCGTTGGTCCTCACAAAGCTGCTTACCTTGTTTTGCGAGAAGAAATAATAATCGATAATAGCTGTTATGACTGAAAGCAGGCAGAACGTCCTTGCCAGCTTCTTCCCCGCGCCGGAGATGTTCGTTACCAGAAAGGTCTCGGTGATAAGGAAGCCGTCAACTCCTATATCGGCGATCTTTCTCAGAATGAAGCAAGTTTCAAAGTCTTCGCAGAAGCCGATGCATCCGAAGAAGATGCACCATATGGCGGCACTTATGCCGTAAGAGAACATATATAAGCGTATCTTGCCTGCGGCTTCATGGTTCATGATAAAAAAGCTTGTTCCGCAGACAGCCGCCACAGTACCGATTATCAGCAATAAACAGCTCGTGATCCACATTTGTTTGCATTACTCCTCTGAATCTGATCCCGCTTCCGATGCGCATATCCGAGGGGATAGTTATTCAGTCCCGGACATTCAGTCTGACCTGCTCCGAGTCTATCGTAATATTATATCACAAACTTTTTAAGAGTCAATAAACAAACGATAAAGAGTCTGACATTTTTTTAACAGGAGGGCTGTTTGCATTGTCTGTATGGCCGGTATTATAAGCATAAGGGAAGAAAGAGCACTGTGAATGGGACAAAGCGCCCGTGCAGATGCGCGGCTTCAGGCACTGCCTTTTCTGCACAAAAAGTCGTATGAGTGCGGTGCAGAAAATGACATCAGAAAGATAGGTGTTTAAAGCTCGATACCAAGCATTTTCTCCCAGTAGATATATCCGAAGAGCTGAGAGGTCCATTTCCCGAGATATTCGTACTTGGCTTTCAGATGCGGGTATTTTTCCTGAACGTCCCTGATATAGGCCATATCATCGGGCGATGAAGAACGGGCAGCTGTAATAAGCTCCTCTATCAGGGTGGCTCTGTCCTCCTGGGGAGTTACCTTGCTGTATTCGCTGCAGAAGAAGGGATCCTCGTCGGAGCCGTAAATATGGTCGGAGGGTGTATTGCCGTCGCTGTACTCATCAAGATCTCCCGTGTAGGAGAAATCCCCGGGATTCAGGGCATCCCATTCTGCATCCCTGATGCTGCCCAGCTTGCGGCTGACTGTATCCTCCACCGCATGGAACATCTCGTGGTGGATAATATTGCCTGTCTGACTGTCAACCTCTGCCGAGGCGATGGCTATGATCTCCCAGGCGCCGAAGGACATAGTTTCGCCGCCCGGATAGAAGCCGTCCTCTGTGAGCTTGTTTGTGAAGGAATCGCAGAGAGCTATGCAAAGGCCTCCCTTGCCGTTTCTCCTGAACTTCTCAAAGAAGCCTTCGGGGTATCCGGCAAACACACTGTCTATAGTTTGCAAAGCGCTTTCGGAAGATTCATAAGCGAACTTTGAAGCGCTGCTGCTCTCATCGGAGACGACGCCGTACAGATCGCTGACATCCTCGATAGCCAGCACCTCATCGCCCACGAGTATCCTTACACCGTATTTTTCCTCTATCCTGTCCGCTTCGGCCCGGAGCTTTTTATACTTCTCCCCGCACTTACATTCCTTTTCTTCGGGATATACGGGAGGATCGGTTCTGACGAGGGAGCCGTCGAAGTTTACCTGTCCGGGATCGGTCATAACAAGTCTGGCTCTGAACTTACCGTCGCCGTGACCTCCGATGACAACAGCGCTCAGGAACCTGTCGGCAGCTGTGATACCTGTGCTCACCGCCCGCACGGCATCCGGGATATCGGCAGATATACTGCCGGTCGCGCCGTCGGAGACCCGCAGGAGATCAAAAACGAGTGAATCGCTGCCCTCGGGCCTTTCGGCAGCGATGCCGTAGCTGCTGCCGGCACAGAAGCTGTAGTCCGTATTCCTGTCCTTAAGGGAATAGGTGCCTGTCAGACTGCCGGTCTCCTTTTCAAACACGGAGCATATCTGTTCGCTGCTGTCCTGATCGGATGTGCCGGTGACGGCGATATAGTCGCCTGCACTTTCCGCAGCAGTAACGGCGGCAGTTCCCAGATCTGCTATCTCCCGGCCTGTGGAGGTATCGACGAGCACCAGCCTTTTTCTGACTGTGAAGCTCTCGTTACAGTAATCGGCCATGGCTCTGCTTCTCGCAGCGTCGTAAAACTCAGCACCCTCTGCTTCCTCGCTATCGAATATCACCTGCCTGCTGCCGTCGGAGTTTATGCCGATCACGCCCTTGTCGAGAGTGTAAAGCTGACCTGAGGCATCACATTCCATACGGTCGATGATGTCCTCCGTCTCCCTCACGGTGCGGGAGCCGTCGGGCTTGTAGTATATGAGCTTCTGCGTATCTTCCGACATATCACTTGCGGTCACAGTGCCTTCTGCATCTATCCCGAGAAGCATCTCGAATGGCTCACAGTTATCTATCGTGCGCAGCAGCCTGTCGTTCACCGCATCCACGACATAGTATCTCAAAACGATCCTGTCGTTCTCATCGGCGGAGAGGCACTTTATCACGGCATTGTTGCCGCAGGAGGCGATCTCCGAGGGTGTGCCCTCAACGTCGAGACAGTCAAGCACCTTGTATGCCTGTTCCATAGCCGGCAGCTCGTCGGCAGGAGCTTCGGTCTCTTTCCCGGGATCAGCCGCGGAAGATGCAGCCCTGGTTTCCTTTTCGGAGTCAGCTGCGGAAGACGCAGTCTCGGTTTCCTTCACGGAAGTGACAGCAGCAGGAGCAGTCCCGGCTGCGGAGGATACACTCCCGGAGAGATCGTCACCGGATGTGCTGTCCTCAGATCCGCAGGAGGTGACGGAAACGAGCATCATAAGTACTGCAATTAAACTCAGGTATCTTTTTTTCATACTTTTCCCATTCTTTCTTATCTGTTTTCTGCGTTGCTCCAGCCTTGTCAGGGGGCTCAGCAGCAGTGAAATCGCAAACCTTCATAATATAAGTCGCAGCAGCAAGAAAAAAAGTTTCAGTTTCAAAAAAATTTTGGAGATCTGTGCTGAGCTTATATCTCCATAGACGCAAACACCGCGCATATGCGCGGTGTTGCCCATGATTTTACGCGGCTTGGAAGCCTTGATTTGCTGTGCATAGTATATATCCCCGCTGCAAGATTTATTTCAAAATGATATACAAATGACACACACCTGTGATATAATAAACTCAAAGGAACAGGAGGGATGAGTAGTGAAGATCCTGCTTATCGAAGATGACTTGCAGATCTGCGAAGTCATTCAGAAGTATTTTACCGATCAGGGGACCGAGGTCGTACGGGTCACAGACGGTCAGGCCGCTTTGAAGCTTACTGAAAAAGGTCTTGACGGTTATTCTGTTGTCCTGCTCGATATTATGCTTCCCGGGGCTGACGGATTTACGGTCTGCAGGAGCATCCGCAGGAACAGTGATATCCCGGTCATATTCATTACCGCACGGGGACGCGAGCAGGACATCCTGCACGGCTATGAGCTTGGCTGTGATGACTATATCGTGAAGCCTTTCCTGCTGTCGGCGCTATATGCAAAATGCTCCGCTATTGCAAAACGAACAGAGAAAAAGTCCGACACCATTCTTATCTGCGGAGCAATAAAGCTGGACACAGTCAGGCTTACCTGCTATGTAAACGGTCATGAAGCAGAGCTGACTCCCAAGAGCTTTGCTATACTTTATTATCTTATGGAGCATAAGGGCTGGGTGATCGACCGTGACACACTGCTTGACAAGGTCTGGGGAAATGATTATTTCGGCGTTGACCGCGTTGTGGATAATCACATCAAACGACTTAGAAAGGCGCTGGGGTCGGCAGGCTGTCAGATACACACCGTTATCGGCAGAGGCTACAAGCTGACCGATAAGTAAGGAGGGGTGAATATGAGATCAAAGATGAAAATGGTTGACCCGATGAAACGCACGACGCTAAAGTCGCTGCTGCTTCGTGCATTGATCGCGGTGACGGTGCTTACTGTGGTATTTGCTTTCGTTTATAAGGAATATCTGAGGCATACAATAACAAACCAATGCAGTGATGAGATCGGCATGAAGATCAACATGATACAGAAAGACATCAACGAGCTGGAGGCGGAAAACGGTCAGAAAAACATACTGAAAACCGTCAGCGCTGAGCTGGCGATCTACAGCTCTTTTGATATCAACTTTGATCAGCCGTTCGGTGACAGTCTGCATTTTGTGTCGCAGCGTTCTCCGAACTGTCATTACTGCGCGGTGCTGCTGGACGAGAATAACAATATCGTCTCCTCAAACCGACAAATACTTACTGCGAATATGAAGTTTGGGAATAACGATTCCGACAACGGGATATATCTGTGTGACAACGAGGCTTTGCAGATGGAGCAGGTGGATAAGCTCTATTACGAATACCGGCAGCGTTTACAAAAAGACGGCGAAAACTATTACGGAGAGACACATTTTACAAGTGTGTATGTTGACCGCGAGACGCATACATTTATCCCTCACGAGGGAGTGATCACCTATTACCGTCTGGATAAAAACGGAGCTGTCGATCAAACCGACATAACGGAAGAATATCCCGTTCAGATAAACATTGACGATAAAAAATATGAGCTGATCTCCTTGGAGCACGATGCCTGCCCCCGCTGCTTTTACTCCGGTTTTTACGGTGAAAGCCGGTCTGTACTTGAAGAATTTGAACGAGAGCAGCCTTTTGAATATGTTGCGCCGCGGACTTCTTACGGGCTCGGCGGTAATTCGTCCCTGCAAGACGGAAGATCTGTTTTTTCGGAAAGCACACGTATCTATATTGACGGCAAGCCTTATTGGCTGATACTTCGCTTTATGTTCAACTTCAACGATCCGCAGCTCACAGCTCTGTATTGGAAATGGGTAGTGATATTTGCTGTTTTGCTGACCGTGGCCGCACTGCTGTGGTGTTGGCACAGAAATGTGATGAACAAGGCGAAATATGCCTTTGAGGACTATCAGCGCGACCTTACGGATCACCTTGCCCACGATATCAAAACGCCGCTTATGGCGATAAGCGGATATGCCGAAAATGTGCTGAACTGCAAGCTCTCTGAGGATGAGCGGAAGAAGTATTTAAGCTCAATCCTTGACAATGTGGCGTATGCGGATTCTCTTGTCAGCAGGACGCTGTATCTAAATCACATGAGATCAAAGAAAGCGCCGGATACCAAACCTGTACCGCTTGAAGAATTGGTACGGGAGGCGTTCAGCAGATATGATATCCTTCTTGATCAAAAGCAGATAACTTTCAGCATTGACGGCAGTGCCGAGCCCACTGCGGACAGGACAGCTCTCGAAGCGATAACGGAAAACCTTATCTCTAATGCAGTCAAGTATACTCCGGAGAACGGAGCGATAACAGTGACACTCGATAAAAAACGTCTGACCGTAACTAACTCCGTTTCTGAAAAGCTCGACACAAAAGACCTGCTGCGACCGTTTGTCCGCGGGGATTCCGCAAGGAGTAATACAAGCGGAAACGGACTTGGCCTCTCGATAGCGGAACGCGCTGCTCAGGCCAACGGAATGAAGCTGACTGTCTCCTGCTCGGAGAAGGAGTTCAGAACAGAACTGAAATATTGACAAGGCCTGCTTACGGTATGCTCCGCTCCCGAGCCGGCAAAAAGCGCCCGCACTGTTGCACGGACGCTTTACCCGATATCCATTGTCATTTTTGAAACTCCTTATTGCCTGAACGGCTCTCAGCTGTACTGTACAATAATGCCGTAAACGAGAGGCCCGAACGCCACTATACCTGCACAGATAAGATATGCTGTAAACATTGATGACCCTCCTTTCCTGTTTTGAATTATTTTCTGTCAGCCGAAGAAAACTGCAACGGCCACACCGATCGCTATACCTGTCGCGATTACCGTACCGATAACCATTTAACTCGCTCCTTTCGTTTGATCTGTTTTCTGTTTGTTGTTTTCCTTTCTGTGATTACATAATAACATAGCTTCCTTTACATTACCTTTACAAAAAACAGGGGATTTTAAAAAAATTGAAAAAATTTTTCGGCACGCAAAAGGCGCCCGCCGTCACATAAAAAACCGCCTTCTGCAGACTTGCAAAAGGCGGCATTGCGCGGTGCAAAAAAATAATATCATAAAGATCAGGGCCTATATACCGACATTCGTCATTTTCTCCCAGTAAACATATCCGAAGAGCTGTTTAGTCCACTCGGCGAGATAATCCAACTTGGCTTTCAGGTGCGGGCATTTGTTCTGAATGTCCTCGATATAGGTCATATAATCGTCGGAATCAGAATAGGCATCTGTAAAAAGGCCCTCTATCAGCGTGGCTCTGTCCTCCATGGGAGTTACCTTGCTGTATTCACGGTAGAAGTAAGGATCATTGTCTGCTGAATATACATACTTGCTGGCCGCATCACCTTCGTCATAGCCTTCAAAGTTTGTTGAGTAACTGAATCCCTCGGGGTTGAGGGCAGCCCACTCATCCTCATTTATTTCTCCGGACTTTTTTTCGACTATAAACTCAACAGCGTGGAACATCTCGTGGTGGAGCATAGTACCGGTAGGCTCTATCCCATCCGGTCTCATCACAATGATAGACCAGAGTCCGTAGTTATAAGTCACACCGCCTGCCTCGAAGGAGGTATCGTTGTATTTATCGACAATATCCTGAGCGAGCGCTATGCAAAGACCGGCCTTGCCGTTTATCCTGAACTGCTCAAAGAAGTCCTCCGGGTATTTTCCCAACATCTCATCAATGGTGTTCAGCGCTCTTTCGGTATTCTTGTATGATCTTTCGTCTGCATCCTCACCCTCTGCCGAAACGAACTGATAAGGATCATGTGTATTATCGAGATCAAGCACCTCGTCGCCTATAAGCATCCTGACGCCGTATTTTTCCTCTATCTTATCGGCTTTGGCTCTGAGATCGCTGAACTTTTCTCCGCACTTGTTGTCCTTTTCTTTATATTCATAGGGGTCGCATTTTTCGATCTCACCGTCAAAGGTCACCTGCGCGGGGTCGATCATAATGAGTCTGACTCTTGTCCCGTCCTTTTGGGGATCTCCGACAGCTATGGCGCTTATTAACCTGTCCGCCGATGTGACCGAGGTGCTTTCTGCCTGGAATACGTCCTGGATGTCAGTGCTGAGCGTACCTGCTGCACCGTCGGAAACTCTCAGGAAATTATAAGTCAAAGGCTCGGAGCTTTGAAGATTTTCGTAATTCAGACCGTAGCAGCTGTTGCTATAAAAACCGTAGCGGCCCCTCTCATCCTCTTTTTCGCAGAAGGTCCATACCAGCTTGCCGGTCCCGATCTCATACACGGAGGTGTACTGCTCGTAGGTATCATAATCCGGAATGCAGCTGACAACTGCATAGTCGCCTGCGAAGTAAACACCGACGACATTTTCAGCTTTAAGCTCTGATATCTCCTTGCCTGTGGAGGTATCTGCCAGCATCAGCGCAGTGGGCTCTGTAAAGCTCTCGGCAGAGTAGGTTACAACGGCCCTGTTTTTTGAAGCGTCAAAGATCTGTGTTTCCTCTGCTTCGAGGCTATCGAAAACGATCTCCCTGCTGCCGCCGGTGCCGAGCTTTGCGATCCCCTTGCTGAGATCGTACAGCTGATCCGGATCGTATTTCAAAAACATCATATCCCCGGTATATTCTTCCGCTGTACGGCTGCCGTCAGGCTTGTAGAACACCAGCTCCTGCTTATCACTGGTCTCGTTGATCCAATCCTTCCAGATCTCGGCAGTCAGGGTGCCTTCGGCATCTGTCCCGAGAAGGATCTCTCTGCTGTTTTCTGCGTCTATCGTGCGGAGCAGTTTGTCGTTTACAGCATCAATGATGTAGTATTTTACAGACCGCTGGCCGTCCTTGCCGACGGTGTAGCAAGAGAGGGCGACAATGTTCCCGCAGGAATGGATAGCATCGGGGATACCCTCAACGTCGAGGCAATCAAGCTCCTTGTATGCCGTGCCCATAGCAGGCAGCTCATCGGAAGGAGCCTCGGTGACTTTCTCTATGGCTTTATCAGTGATTTTTTCCGTGGTCTTCCCGGTGACTTTTTCCGTATCTTTCTCCGAGGTCCCGGCGGGAGCCGCTGCGGTGGTGCTGACGGTCGTGACCGCAGGCTCCGCAGCGGAAGATAAGTTTTTCGAGGAGCTGTCCCCGGATGCGCAGGAGGCGCCCGAGACAAGCATCATCAGTGCAGCAAGTAAAGCCGGATGTCTGTTTTTCATATTATCTCAGTTCTTCTTTCAGATATTATTTTTCCGACTGATAGGGGAACGTAAGGGAAAGGTCAAGAGTTCTTGCACTGTCAAAGGTCTCAGTGGCAGTGAATTTGCCCTCTGTCTTGATGATATCACCGACGCCCCAGTAGATCGTCGAAACATTGAATGTGATCTTGGTGTCCTTGGCGATCTCAAAGTCATCATCGACCTCTGCGATGAGCATAAATCTCAGGACGTCCACGCCATCCTCGTTCTGAGTCTTGTAGCCGTAAGAGAGAACTGTGTTGGCTTTTATCTTCTCAAAATACCCGGAGTTACCGGTGAATCCGTTATCGATCCACACATCACCGAAGTGCGAGAATCTCGTCGGTTCCTCGTCAGCCCAGGGAAGCTCATAGCCGTCCTTTGCGCTCACGTCGATAACTATACCGTAGGCGTGCTGCGCGTAATTCTCAAGCCCTTTCCAGGGATCCTCCATAAGGTACCTGACCTCAATGTTGTAGCCCTCAAAGCCTTCCTTGATGGTACCCTTGTCATCGGGTCCGATGACTGCTGCGGGGGATGTTGTGGGATATCTTCCGTCGTCAGCCACCGGAACGACCGGCTTGGGTGCCGACGAGCTGTCTTCTGTCTTGCTGTCTTCTGCCTTGCTTACATCTGTTTTGCTTTCATCCGTTTTGCTGCTTTCATTGATCACTGCTGAAACTCCGGACTGAGCGCCTGGTGTTGTTTTTATCTGTGTGCCGCCGTCTTTGTTTCCTGTTGAAAACAGTGCGACTGCTCCTCCGAGCATCAGAATAGCTAATGCTGCTGCGATGACACCGCTCTTGTTTGATTTTACCATTGCTCCTGTGTTTCTTTTGTTTGTTGACATAATGATCCCCTCTCTGTCTTCTTCGTTGGAAGGAAGTGCTTGCGCACTGCTAAGAACAGAGTTCAGTATGCTTTTTTTCTTTTCGTCATGGTATTTGTTTACTCCGTCCGAAAAACGCATTTTCCTCACCTTCCGTTAGTTGTTTTCTGAGCTTTTTAAGCATACGGTAGATTTTTGATTTTACCGTGGATTCACTCATCGAAAGCTCCCGGGCTGTTTTCTCCAGTGTGTGACCGCAATGGAAATGCAGATAAAAGATCCGGTATGCTGTATCGTCTGACTCGGCTATCAGCTTCATGATCTGCTCGTATTCATAGCTGTCGTCATTTTCGAGTTCTCTGAGAGCCTTCTCGTCGCATATAGCTATTTGTTCATCGAGATCTTCTGTCGGTGTGCAGCTCCTGTAATAGTCTGCTGCACGTCTTTTCGCCATTGTCAGAAGCAGATGCTTTGGTCTGAGTATCTGTTCGCCCTCAAGCATTTTCTTATAGAACTCGAGGTAACAGTTCTGAACGATATCTTCGGCAGCCTCCCGGGGACTGACCTTTGTTATAAGATATCGGTAGATGCTGTCATAGGTCTTTTCGTAGATCTCTTCAAAGCGTTCTTTTATACTGCTGTCGCTCACGGTCTCACCTCTTTTCATCAGCCTTCATAATATAAGTCGCTGCAGGGAGGAAAAAAGTTTCACTTTTTCAAAAAAATTTTGGGGGATCGGATTTTTTCCTTCCGGCCTTTATTTTACACCATTATAATATATTTTTCAAGTACCGTGACAAAAATAGAATTAAGGCAACACCGCACAACCCGCGGCTTGCGCCTCTGCACGTCATCTGCTTGCATATTTCCCGTCATAGCACACAAATTTTCCTTGCCGGGCGAAAAGCGAATTGGTCTTCGCTCGCCCGCCTGCGTCAAATTTATGCA
>JAFXRI010000061.1 GCA_017526445.1 Ruminococcus sp.
ACGTCATCTGCTTGCATATTTTCCGTCATAGCACACAAATTTTCCTTGCCGGGCGTCAGCCCGCCTGCGTCAAATTTATGCACTCTGACGAAAAATCTGACTGCGCATCTGACGCACAGGGGTTGTGCGGTATTGCCTTAAGTGACTTCATTATAGAGGGGAAAAGAACTTCTTGTTCTGCAGAAAGCCCACTCCGCCCAGCAGGAGCAGAAACAGCCCTGCCATCATCATCAAAGAAAGTAAAATAGTCACAAGCATTTTTGATCTTCCCTTCAGTTGGTCAGAGTTTCCAGCTCACAGCACGTTTTCTGTCCTCGACAAATGTGCGGTAGATGCCGTCCTGCTGCATAAGCTCAGCGTGTTTGCCCTGCTGCACGATCCTGCCTCTGTCGATGACGATGATCTGGTCGGCGTGTTCGACTGTTTTCAGCCTGTGCGCGATCATAATGATCGTCTTTTCTTTTGTCAGTTCCTCAATGGCCTTTGTCAACTCTGCTTCATTTTCGGGATCAACATTGGCAGTCGCTTCATCCAGTATGATGATCGGCGAATCCTTCATTATTGCTCTTGCTATGGAAATGCGCTGCTTCTCACCACCCGAAAGACTTGCGCCGCCCTCACCTATGACGGTCTCATAGCCGTCCGGCAGGCTCATGATGAAGTCATGGCAGCGTGCCTTTTTCGCAGCTTCGATGACCTTTTCCATTGGTGCATCAGGCTCACCGAAGCGGATGTTGTTGGCAATCGTGTCCTCAAACAGATATACCCGCTGGAACACAAAGCTGAAATTCCGCATCAGGCTGTCAAAGCTGTATTCCTTTACGTTTTTACCGCCCAGCAGTACTTCACCGCTTTTTACATCCCAGAAACGCGCCATAAGACTTGTCAGTGTGGTCTTTCCGCCTCCGGACGGGCCGACGATCGCAGTTGTGGTGTGTTCGGGGATTTTCAGGTCAACGCCGTCAATGATCGTTCTGTTTTCGTAAGCGAAAGAGATGTTTTTCAGCTCGATGCCGTGGCTTGAGGGGTTTATCTCTTCGCCGTCGATATCCATTTCGGGAATAGAAAGTATCTCATTCGCCTGATCGACACAGATCGAAACGCTTCTTATCAGAGCCGAAAATCCTGCCATAACATCGAGGCTCTCATAGATCATAAACGAGCTGACTGTCATCATTATGCAGTAGAGCAGCGACATACTGCCGCTTATATAGAAATATACGGATGCAGCGCACATCAGAACGCCGGTCAGCTTTGTAACTATCTCCTGCAGGGTGATGTAGGGTATCACATCAAATTCAAGGTGAGTATCACCGTACTGCTTGGCCTTGATCGCCGCTTCCAGCTTCTTTGCACGGCTGCTGACAAGGTTGTAGTTTTTGACCTCCGCGATGCCCTGAACGAATTCTATGACTGCGGCAACAAGCTCTCTGTTTGCTTTCTGCTGAGCAGGTGCGCCTTTGCGCGTCTTTCTCTGCATTGCTGCATTGATCAGAGCATAAATGCCGACTCCGGCTGTCAGGAGCAGCCCTATGCGCCAGTCGAAAACAAAGACAAAGGCTGTGATAACGAATGTGGTCAGAATGCCCTGTGTTGTCAGCATAACAACTCTTGTTGCGACATCAGAAAGCGCTTCCATTGTATTGGTCGTTACGCTGGTGATATGTCCGAGGCTGTTGTCATTGAAATAGCCCATCGGCAGATACCTAAGATGCTCTGCAATCTCAATACGCTTGTTTGCGCAGGAATGATAGCCCGCTTCGGTTTGCATCATCGTTGTTTTCAGATTGATGAAAAGCTGACCGAGTACCGATGCAGCGAGAATTGCAACGGCTAACCATATATTTTTGCTTGTCATATTTTCGTCGAGAACGCCCATGACGATCACAGCGATCGCAGAAATGCGCAGCGCTGCAAAGACCGCTTTGACCGTGCCGAGCCCGATAGCAAGATACAGCTTTTTCCTGTCCTCTTTATTGCAGAAATCAAAAAAGCGTTTCAGTGTTGTAAACATTATGCTTCCTCCTTTACTGCCATATGTGTTTCCCACATCTGACGGTACAGCGGCGATCCTGCAAGCAATTCTTCCTGTGTGCCTGCTGCTTCGACATTGCCGTTGTTTATGAGAATGATCTGGTCGGCAGAAGCGATAGTTGATAGCCTGTGAGCAATAACAAGCAGAGTCTTTCCCTGCACCAGCCTTGCGACGGAGGACTGTACCAGCGCTTCGTTTTCGGGATCGGTGTATGCAGTCGCTTCATCGAGAATGATGACCGGCGCATTTTTCAGCATCGCTCTTGCTATGGAAATCCGCTGCCGTTCACCGCCCGAAAGATGTCCGCCTGCACCGCCGACTACCGTCTTATAGCCTTTTTCAAGCTGCATGATAAAGTCATGGCAGCCGCAGGCTTTCGCTGCATTCATCACATCTTCGTCAGTCGCATCCGGCCTGCCCATACGGATATTGTCCATGATCGTTTCATCAAACAGGTAGTTATCCTGCGAAACGTAGGCGATATTCTTATTATACTGTTCCAGCGGTATCTTCCGGATATCGACTCCGCCGAATGAGATGCTGCCGCTGTCCACATCCCAGAAAGAAGCGATCAGCTTTGCAATAGTCGATTTACCTGAACCGGAGGGCCCGACCAGTGCGTTGACGGTGCCTTGTCTGATATCCAGATCGATCCCGTGCAGGATCTCCTCGTCCTTGTATCCGAAATGCACATCATGCAGAACGATATCTGTGCCGACAGGTTTTTCCAAAGCGGTATCGGGACGGATAAGCTCCTCACGCTCCAGTATCTCTGTTGCTTCGCCGATGATCGTACCCATTTTCCCGATGCCGTCCCAGTAGGAAGCAACGGTCATAACAGGAGAAACAAGGCCGAGGGAAAGAATGATAAGCATAAGGAGATCCGGCCCTGAGATGCTCCCGTCCCTGTAAAACACCGCGCCGAAGGGCAGCAGTCCGAGGAGGAAATAGGGCATTATCAGCAGGGAGATATTCTGCCAGAGATTGCAGCGCCGCATCCAGTCGATGAAGCAGTCTGCGCCCTCCTTTGCAGCAGTGACGAATTTCTCATAGGATGTTTTTGCCTTGCCGAATGCCTTGATGACCTCGATGCCGCCTATATATTCTACTGCGGTATCGTTCAGCCGCTTGGTTTTTACTACACAGTTTTCGTAGCTCTCCTTGCTGCCGACCATCATCAGCATAAAGAAGCCCACGCCCACAGGCACGCAGACAAAGGATATAAGCGTCAGCTTCCAGTTGATCGTCAGCATATATACGATAAGTGCAACGGGTATGAACGCCGAGGAAAGCACCTCGGGAATGATGTGCGCCAGCGTTGTTTCGATAGAATCCACACGCTCGCAGATGATGTTCTTGTATGTTCCGCTGGACTGCGACAGCACCGATCCGAGCGGCAGCTTTGACAGCTTTTCGGTGAGCTGTCTGCGGATGTTTGCAAGCACTTCAAAGGTCGCGGCGTGTGAAAGCGTTGTCGAGAGCGCGTGGAATACCCGGCTCAACACCCAGAAGACTGCCATTTTTATTATGCTTGCCGTCAGCAGGCTCATATCCTTATCAAGCGTGCCGGCGTGCATCTCGAGCAGCTTTTTCACGATATCCGCCATATACAGATACGGCACAAGTCCGCAGATCACCTTGCACATCGCCAGCAGGACGCTGAAGATGTAATTCGGTTTCTTTTGCCCTGCAAATTCGATCACCCAGCTGACCGCAGAGCGCTTCTTTGATCTTTCCATATTTCTCCTCCTAATCAGTTAGCTTTAGCTAACTCTTGCTTAAAAGAAATCGGCATCAGATGCCGAGTAACTTTTTCCAGCCTGCCGAAAAGAACGCATCCAGCGTTGAGGCATAGTGCATCGCTTCCTTACGGCTGAAATCGTGTATCACCGCCTCGAACAGTGCCGAGACATTAGCAGTTACAAGCATATGGAATTCCTGCTGCGAGAGCCGGTTGACGGTCATACCGTAAGCTTTCATACGCTCAAAGTAATCAAGCGTCGTGCGTTCCTCCAGCAGCGCCATATCGTGAACAAAGTTCTCGAACCTTGTTCCCTGCGAACGGCAGACAAGCAGCTTGAACACATCAAAATGATCGTAGATAAAGCTCATCAGCCACTTTGTTTCGCTTTCGCTCTCATCCCACAGCTTGTGCACATCGCCGCACTTCATAACTTCGTAGCCCTGCTCGCAGAACTCCTGATATTTTGCCATCAGCTCGTTTATCGTCGGTCCCACAAGCGCCGCGAACATTTCCTCTTTGTTCGGAAAATGCCGATACAGCGCCCCGACAGTTAGCCCGACCTCGGAGGCTATCCTGCGCATAGACGCATTCTCAAAGCCGTATTCCATAAACTCGCCCACAGCTGCAGCTATGATCTTTTTGTGTGCTTCTGTTTTGTCTCTTGGCATATTCTCACCGCCCGGCAATGATAAATAAACACTGTTTACATACCTATGATATCACACCGCCGGAGCTTTGTCAAGATGTGTGAACAATGTTTACCAACAAGCCGCAAAATCATTGTTAAAAGACCAATGAATTTAGTCATTTATTACAAAAACACATTCTCTGTATTATTGCAGGGACATCTGCTGCTCCCGGTTTTTCAGATTTCGGATTGAAATATGGGGAAGGTTATGATATAATTGGTAAGGTATGGGAAATGCTGGCAGTATCAGCACAAGCAGTACCAGAAAATGCTCAAAGATAAAGGCATAAGACAAAGTATGTCACGAAAGGGAAACTGTCTCGACAACGCCTGCGCAGAAAATTTCTTTGAGTTATTAAAGACGGAATTATTGTATTTGCAGGAGTTCACATCAATTGAACACTTCATATCCGAGCTTAACGCTTACATAGAGTGGTACAACACAAAGCGCATCAAGCTTAAGCTTGATGGTATGTCACCTGTTGAATACAGGCTCAACGCTGCATGACAAAAGCGACCAAGATCTCTCTTAGTCGCTTTGTATAAGTTTTCTTTGAAAAGTTTGTCTAACTTTTTGGGGTCAGTTCATTTCTTATTGTCCGGGGACTTATTCATCCGCTCCCGTCTGTGACCTCAACGGGTATTCTTTCTGCCAAAAAGCCCCTGCTTCTGATAGGGCTCCGACCTGACATCAACCACCTTATAGCCCGAGTCCTGCAGGGCGGAGGTGATCTGGGCGGCAGAGAACTCCTCTCCGGCGATGATGACAGTCTCTCCCATTTTGTGAGAGGACTTGACGCTCTTCACCGGGAGCTTTTTGCGTACTGCATCGTAACACATCATGCCGTCTGTCTTTACTGTGGTTTTAAATCTTCCCCGGGGAGATAATTTCTCATCCCTGCAAGCGCTGTCGCTATCGTGGATGAGTTGTGCAGGAGCGCCGACACCGTCGGCGTTATCACTCCTGCCGCGCCGAGGAGCATCAGCATGGAGTTGAAGCCGATTATTATGCGGTAGCTGCGGCTGATGCGCTGCATCATTTCGCTGCCGATCCTTCTGAGAGTAAGCAGGCAGTTCAGATCGTCAGCAGAAATGGTGATATCGGCGATCTCCCGGGCTATGGCAGCCCCGGAGCTTATGGCTATGCCGGCATCTGCTTCGGAAAGAGCAGGAGAGTCGTTCACGCCGTCGCCGATCATAATGACCCTGCGCCCCTGCTTATGCTCGGTTTTAACGAACTCCGCCTTGTCTTCCGGGAGCACCTCGTAACGGAGATCGTCCACGCCCACCGCTGCTGCGACAGAACGAGCCGTCCGCTCACTGTCGCCGGTCAGCATTACGATCCGGCTGATACCCAGCTCCCGCAGCCCGTTGATGACGTCCCGCGCCTCTTTGCGGAGGGGGTCTTCAATGCAGATGACCGCTGCCAGCTTTCCGCCCACTGCAAGGTACAGGTGAGAATATTCCTCCGGCAGCTCGCTGAACTTCTTCTGATCGCGTTTGAGCACCTTGCAGCCCTCGTCCTCAAACACGAAATGATAGCTGCCGATGACTGTTTTTTTGCCGTCTATCCGGCTGGATATGCCGTGAGCGACAACATACTCCACCGTGGAATGGCGCTCCTCGTGATCGAGTCCGCGGATGCGTGCTTCTTCCACAACGGCATTGGCTATCGAGTGGGGATAATGCTCTTCAAGACAGGCTGCAAGGCGCAGCATTTCCTGCTCATCGTTGCTGCCGAAGGGTATCACCCCGGCAACGCGGGGGGTGGAGTGGGTGAGTGTGCCTGTTTTGTCGAAAACGATGGTATCCGCCTGTGAGACTGCTTCAAGAAATTTTCCGCCCTTGACGGTGATCCCACGGGAGCCGCATTCCCGCATTGCGGTAATAACCGAGATCGGCACAGCAAGCTTCAGCGCACAGGAGAAATCCACCATCAGCAGCGACACCGCCCTTGTGACGTTCCTTGTCAGCAGATAGGTCAGCAAAGTGCCGCCGAGACAGTAAGGCACCAGCTTGTCAGCAAGGTTGGAGGCCCGGTTCTCGGCTTGTGATTTCAGCTTTTCGCTTTCCTCGATCATTTTTACTATGCGGTCATATTTTCCGCTGCCGGTGGTCTTATCCACACGGAGTACAACGCTTCCGTCCTCAACGACAGTTCCGGCATAGACATAGCTGCCCTCGCTCTTATGGATGGGCAGGCTCTCGCCGGTCAGTGAGGATTGATTAACAGCGGCATCGCCCGAAAGCACAACACTGTCAAGGGGGATCATGCTGCCGGTGCGGACAACTATCTCATCGCCCTCACTGATATCCGTAAGGGGCACCAGCGTATCCCCCTCCGGCTTATGGAGCCAAACCCTGTCAACGCCCAGAGACATCACGCTTGCAAGCTCGTCAACGGATCTCCGGCGGGTCCATTCCTCCAGCATCTCGCCAATGCCCAGCATGAACATCACCGAAGCTGCGGTCTTATGCTCGCCGCGTATCAGCGAAACGCTTATCGCCGCCGCATCGAGAACGGAAACATCCAGCCTGCCCTTTGAAAGGGAGGACAGGGCTTCTCTTACATAAGCCGAAGCGTGAAACACCGACAGAGCGAATCTCAGCGGCGCCGGCAGCAGGAGCCGCCGTACTGCCCGCCTTATGACCGCACCGACAAGTTTTTCCTCGAAATCCCGGTCAAGCATACGGCTGGTGTGCTCGGGAACAAGCGCCTGAGCTGACTTGTCATTATAGGAAAACCGCGCCAGCGCCGACACGACCTCAGCGCGGCTGCCGGTATAAACGATCACAGCATCGCCGGTGCGGTCATAGACCTTAGCGCTGCGGACAAACGGCTTTGAACGCAGATAATATTCAAGGATGTCGGCCTGGGAGAGCGTCATGTCAGGGTGCAGGATATGTACTCTGATCCGCCCCCGGCACTCATGGAGTATGCTGCACCTCATTGCTCTTCGCCGCTCTCGTCCTCGATGATACAGGTCTTTTCGACAGCTGCGGTGCGCTTTTCTTCATTGATAAGCTTTGCCTCCGCAAGGATATCTCCGCAGCTTTCGCGGGTCCTGGTGACATCCTTCATAACGCTTTCCTTAGCTCTCAGAGCTGCGGCAGCGGTGTGGACATAGACCTTCTTTGCCTCTTTGCTTTTCAGGAGCTTGAAGCCCGCAGTTCCGAACAGAGTGCCTCCCACGAACAATGCGATATGCTTTAATGCGATCATTCCGATCATTCCTTTCAATAATATTTTTACCCAAGTACCGGACAGGAAGGTGGTGCCCTGCCCGGAAGCATAGGTTAAATGTGGCAGAAAAGTGTTAGTCATAGCTAACTTCCGCCCTCAAAACAATGTTAGCAACCGCTAACGATTATATTATAGCACTTATTTTACAGTTTGTCAAGTATAAAAGGATTTGGATATATGATGGCGAAGTTTTACGAAGCACAGGTGCGTAACGAAACGGTGCTGTTGACAAACTCCTCGACGGCTATGCAAGAGGCACGGCCTGCCGTTCTACGGAATCCACACATTCAGACATATCAACCATATGAAAACAACTTTATATAATCACAAGTATAAAACAACACATTCCCCTGCAAAGCAGCAGCCCCGATACCCATTCGAGTACCGAGGCTGTTTTATTTGTGCTATTAAATTATACCTGTGTTCATCTTACGAATCATATCCACCGTCGTCAAAATCCGTCCTTCCACCGCCTGATATTGTTCTGATCGAATGAGTAAACACCGACCTCAAAGCTGTCCTGTTCAAGCTGCTTTTGTGTGAACCATGCACTTGCCTCGTCACCTTGTCTGTTGATGACTATGTGAAAGCACACCGCAGGAATAAAGCTCTGACCAATCAGATAGCATTTCTCGCCCTTGTCATTTTCGGCTATGTCAACGATCATTACAACGTGAGTGTCATTACAAATGAAATCTCCGATCTTCAGCTCGCTGACGGGAATTACCGTAGATTCATTCTGCAAGGAAATTGTTCCTGCATAATTCATGACCTCTTTGAGGTAGTTGCGATACTGCTGCTCGCTGTCATCGGAAAGGGCGGCAGTTATCTCCATTGAGAAGCCTCCGAGGACAAGCATTCTGTGTCCGTCACGCCAACGCTCATAATTGCATTCGTCACCGTTTGAGAGCTGGAACGAGATCTTGTCATACTGCTTGTTTTCATAAAAATAATCGCTGTACAGCCTGATTATGCTGTCGGCACATTGCTGATAGCCCTCGTCGCCCAGGCTTATATCAAATATTGCGGCGGCATCATAGGGGCTCATTGTCGAGCCGTCATAAACAGGCAGCTTGACACCGTCGGGAAGAACGGGATAATTTCGCAGGTACTCCCCGAAGCTGCCCTTGTCAACGGGAATGCGGGTATAGCCCTCAGGCGGGGCGATACGGGTCGAAACGGTCGCACCGTCAGGGTCAACATTTTGAACGTGGTAATCAATATCCGACTTCTCAATAGTCAGCTTTGCAGCCCTCCACGTCGGATTGACACGGATATATATTGCCGTCAGCAGAGCCACAAGAACGATAAAAACTATCAACAGTATGATCAGTATTTTTCGCTTTTTATTTTTGGGCTTGGCGGCTGTATCGGTATTATTCATCGTGGGTTCCTTTCTTTTGCAAAAGAGTTTTTGATGTCCTCTATCTTATCTACCGTACTATCCCATATTGGCAGCGGCTGCAAATCAATACTTAGCAGGTATTCGTCAAGGAATTCAAAAAAGGTATCGAACGCATCGCTGTCATTCTCTGAATTCTCTGTAATGATCATAAACAGATTTTTAGTTGTATTTGATCTGTATTTTGCTTCTATGTATTCCTCAAAGCCTTCCGGCATGATATTATGCATATCTTTTATATCATGGCATATCATCGCAAAATCGTAACCATGAATAAAATGCTCTAAGAACAGCAGATTCTTTGTGCCGATATAGATTCCGGGCATTTGTTTGATCGAAGATAAGAGATTTCTTTCCGCAGGTGTAATATCCTTTTTCATTTGAACCTCCATAATAAAAGCACATTTAGATATACTGTCCCCCCACAACTTGGTGTTTAGTACATTATATCACTTTTAGAATATGAAATCAATACACTGAGGATAATACATTGCCCTATTTTTCAAGCTCCGATATTATCCCTTTATCCATCTCATGCACTGTCTCACACAGCACCGAAATATCCTCCGCTGAGTGCGAGCAGATAAGTATCGTTTTTCCCTGCTCTTTGTAGGACAGCAGATACTCCCTCATCTCCGCAACGCCTTCTTTGTCAAGACCGATAAACGGCTCATTGAAGATGTTACTGAGAATCTTGCGGATTTAGCTCTTGAACATACAAGCAACGAGATACTTGATTCAGCTTTGGAACAGCTTCTCGTTACTAAGCCAATAATAACAGCCGCATCATTCGGTGGAGGACATCTCGGTGTTATTCGAGACGGTACATGAGATGGATAAGGGTATTATCGAGTAGCTGTAATGAAGAATACAGGCATAAGAATTATTATGCCTACATTTTGTTGGTGATATTCCACATGTCATGCCGCCGGTTTTTGTACAGATATCCGAAAAACCCATTCGGCGTTGACTCTGCCCCGGGGTAGATAGTATACTTATTTATGTAATGATGCACCTTAAAGGAGAAACACAATGACAAAACGGATTTTGGCCCATGAAAGCGGTCATCGTTTTTTCACTGCTGTCGGGTATATTCGCCAGCGCGGATATGGGGCCGAAGCCGAGCATCGACCTGACCGTTAATAATGCGCCCAACGAGAACTATTATATCGATCTGCTGTATTCAAAGGACTGGCATCTCACCACAGAGGACATTGAGATCAAAAGGGAAATTGAAAACGCCGCAAGCGAGAGCGACAGAGAAATGATGCGGACAGTAGTGGAATATGAGATTTACATGGCTCTGTACCGGGATCAGGATCTTTAAGGCAATACCGCACAGCCCCTGTGCGTCAGATGCGCAAGCCACGGATTGTGCGGTGTTGTCTTAAGCAAGGGAGGGCACTCTGTGAAAGCCTTATTCATAATCAGGGTAATGCTGCGCGACTGGATGAGCGTCCACCGGAAGTACACACTGATAATCATTATCACAATGATGCTTTCGGTGCAGGCGCTGTTTTTCGTTGCGACCAAAAACGCGAGCGAGAACATTGAGAGTATTTTTCTTGAGCGCTTCTGTAATGCGGCCTACACGGTCAAGCCCCCGAAAATGAGCACGGATTCATTTGAAGAGCTTGAAGAGTCCGAACGGCTTTATCCTCAGCATCAGATAAAATGCGACAGGGCATTTTTGGAACGGTATCTTGCCTCCGGCCTGCCGATGCCTTCTCCCGCTTTGGAAAATCCCGCCGATTATTCCGCCACCGCGTATTTGCAGGTCACGGGCATCAACGGAAAGACATGGTATGAAGCCAAGGGCGCGCCCTTTTACAATTTCGGCGGCGAGGCCGTTTTTGAGGGAAAGGACAGCCGCTTTGCCGAGGTCATCAATATTACGAAATTCTCATATAAGCTCTGCGAGGGGAGAGATTACACCCCCGAAGAGATATCCTCTCACGCTCCCGTGCTGGTGGTGGACAAAAAGGAGCCCTTCTCTTTGGGCGATAGGATAAAGGTCGGAGACCGTGAGCTGGAGATCATCGGGATAGTTGACGGCGGGGATGATTTCACCGCCTCTCCCATTCCCTTTTGGCTCCTTGAAGAAGGGATGTCTGACTTCAAAGGCATCCGCGAGTATGAATTCGCACCCGACCATTTCACCGATCTTGCGGGCTATGACTGTCTGCTGGTTCTTGACCGAATGGTCTATGCTTCGCCCATCAGCTTCTCGCAGGTGGGGACCCTTGCGGAGGTCTGCGGCACCGAACGCGGGCAGATAAAGATGCCCTACACCGCCATGCTCGACGAGGAATACGGCAAATTCTACAAGGCAACGATCACGGAATGTGCGGTGTTCGGACTGTTCTGCATTGCAAACATCATCCTTGCGGTGTGGTCGCTGTGTATTAAACAGATAGGCACCCTGAGAACTTTCAGAGTTTACGGAGCATCAAATTCAGCTGTCACAAGGCTTGTGGTGATACTGATAATGTGCATCACCCTTGCAGCGGGTGTGATCGGCGGGGCGCTGTGCATACCGATGCAGAAACTGTATGAGAATATTAACTCGAATTATGCCTGGCGGTCTTACTGTATGTACATAGCAGTCGGAGCGTTGATGATAATAAATCTGTCAGCGGCGATTCCTACGGCAATTCTTATTGTACGCAAGTCGCCCATCGGGAAGGAGGGAAATTGACTTGGTAAAGCTCACGAGTATTTCAAGGACATACAACAAAGGCACTCCCAATGCTGTGGAGGCTCTGAAAGGCGTTTCTCTTGAGGTCAATGAGGGTGAGAGCCTTGCTGTTATGGGCGTTTCCGGCTCTGGCAAGAGTACTCTGCTGTACATCATCGGCTGCCTTGACAAGGCCGACGAGGGCAGCTTCGAGCTTGACGGCGAGGATGTTTCCCGCAAGCTCTCCGACCAGCTTTCCCGCATTCGCAACGAGAAGATAGGCTTCGTCCTGCAGGACTACGGTCTTATCCCCGAAAAGACTGCGTTGGAAAATATAATGTTCCCGCTGGCATTTTCAAAGGGCGTATCATACAAGGAAATGAAACGGCAGGCAAAGAAGATATCGGAGTTTGTGGGCATAGCCGAACTCAACCGCAAGAGGGTCTCCAGGCTCTCCGGCGGTCAGCAGCAGCGGGTGGCGATAGCGCGGGCTATCGTCAACAGCCCAAAGCTCATCCTCGCGGACGAGCCCACCGCCGCCCTCGACCACAAGACCGCCGACAGGATAATGGAGCTGCTGCTCTCGCTGGTGAATGAGGGACGCACTCTCATCATCGTGACCCACGACAAGCGCATTGCGGATATGTGCAGCCGTACTGTTTACATCTCCGAGGGCGTTATCACGGAGGGCGAATAATGAAGCTGATCTGGAGAACGCTGCACGAGCTGAAAAGCAGCCGCTTTTCCACCGTGCTGATAATCATAGAGCTTATATTTTCCATAGTCTGCTATCAGCTGTGTTTTTCGCTAACAAAGGACTATCTCGGCCTGCGCAGCTTTTTTGCCGATAACTACGAAGGCAACTCGGTACGGGTCTATTTCAACGATGATGACCTGAAACAGCCAGCCGCCCTGACCGAAAGCATCTCCCCGGAGCAGAGCTTTACTGTGAAGCACTATATGTCCGAACATGATGACGGCATTTTCATCAGCTGCTTCTCGGACGAGGCATTTAAGATCGCAGAAGAAGCAGGCAGCATTACGGTGGATCTTGACGCTGACTATAACGGCGCACAGCCCTGCCTTGTCTCCCGCACGATAGCGGATAAATATCCCGCAGGTCAGGAGCACGCCATAGCGGGCAGGCGCTTTTATGTATGTGGTGTGCTTCCGAATGATACAGTATTTTATATGAGCACCGCCGGCACAGGCTCGGCATTCGTTATGGCCTCCGACAGGTTTAAGGCCCCCGGCGCGGAGTTTGTCAACGGCTGTGTTTTTATGAAAGTCGGCTCGGAGCGAATGAATGAAGTCACAGCCCGGCTTGACATGGCCGAAGGAATCGCCGGGTATGAGCGCTTTGTTCCCGATGATGCGCTGAAAAAGGAATTTGCAGCCGTATCGGGAATACTGATAATCGGTGTGTGGATAGCCGTTATTTCAACCATCGGTCTGCTGGCGAACAATTATCTGACCTACAAGAAAAATGAGCGAAACTATCTTGTGATGATAACTATAGGTGCAAAGAAGCGGGATATCACGGTGCTTTATCTGCTGCGGATGCTTGTCTGCATAGCGATAGCTCTGCCGCTGTCCTTTGGAGCGTCAAAGCAGTTTGCAGCATGGCAGGGCACGCAGCTTGCGGGAGGTATCAGCATAGCCTTTGCAGTCGGTGCAGCGGTGGTGATAGAACTGCTGTCGGCTGTGATGATCGCGGTGGGGTTTATGAGGAAGAAGAGCATACTGCCAAAATCTGCTTAATAGATCAATCTTTTTCAAATGACTGTTGACCCTGACCTCAGACGGCACGTCCGCAAGTATTCCCTCGGTATGAGACAGCGCCTCGGGCTTGCTCAGGCGAGAATGTAGAATCCGAAGATTCTGATACTTGATGAGCCATTCAACGGCCTCGACAAAGAGGGAGTCGCAGAGATGCGGGAGTATCTTCTCAGCTGCAAGGAGCAGGGAAAGACTATAGGCAACACCGCACAACCCGCGGCTTGCGCCTCTGCACGTCATTTGCTTGCATATTTTCCGTCATAGCACACAAATTTTCCTTGCCGGGCGAAAAGCGAATTGGTCTTCGCTCGCCCGCCTGCGTCAAATTTATGCACTCTGACGAAAAAACTCAGCTCAACTTTGTTGAGCTTGCGCGCGATCTGACGCACAGGGGTTGTGCGGTATTGCCTTAACATCGTTTCAGTACCAGACAATTATACACTATAAATTATAACACACCCTGTTTTAAATCGTCAATATTTTGTACAAATTTACCGTGAAAATTACCCTTTTGCACAAAATATAGGGATAATGCTTGTGCATAACGCTAATAACGCATCCGACTCTGACTGTACTTTCGGTGCAAATAAAAAAGGGACTGCTGCACGTCCGGTAAACTTGCAGTTTTCCGTATTGCAGCAGTATCTTCTGACTGTCCGGCCGCCGCAGGATGCGCAGGCCGTATATGTTCAATTTATCATCGCCGTAAAATGCTCAGAAAATATATCTGCGCACGCCGACTATATCTTCGATCCAATCCGAGTTTTTCAGATAAGACTTCAGGCTGTTCATCATTACGCCGTCATAGACAGTTTTGCCGTTAAGATCTGAGCCCTTGTTATCGCTCGTGCAATGGATGATCTTTCCGCCACCGATATACATCACGACATGGGCACAAGCCCTCCGGGAATTGCTCAGATTATTGGACGAGAGGAAGATAAGGTCGCCGGGCTTCAGTCCCGAATAGCTCGAAAGCGTCCTGGTGGATGCTTTCCATACATAATCGGTACCGTTTTTGAGCTTCTTCATAGGGATGCTGTATTCATCCTCGCCTATATACGCCTTGCCGTTTTTATCGCGGCCGACGACGGTCACGCCTTCAAACTGCGATTCACAGGTCCAGGAAAAATGAATGCCTATCTTATCGTATGCCAGCAGCGTCAGTCCGCAGCAATCCGTAGGCCCCACAAGCCCGTCAGCTTTTATATTGGCATCGAGGCCCTTGCACATTATCCGGATATGCTCTTCCGCAGGTGCATCAGGAGCAGCGACATATCCGTTAAGCTTATGCTTATAGACATATCCAAAGCTGTTTTTAACATAGTCAACTACTATCTTTCTCTTCTGCGAAACAGAATAGTCTGTGGTAAACGTGATCTTTTCAAGCGAGGTCTTGGTGTAATTATTCGTGTTCCAGCCCCTTACTCCATAGGTATATTTAGTATTGGGTTTAAGGCCTGTAATAGTTACACTGTATTTGGTCCCGCTCACCTTCCCTGCTGCACTGCCTTTGGCGTTGACGTAGTAGTTGAAATTAGTCATGGTTTTTGATGGCTTGCTCCAGGAAAGTGTGACAGATGTGTCGGTCACCTTCGATACTTTCAGGTTTTTAAGATCGCAGGACTGAGCATAGCTTTCAGCTGTTTTTACGGTGACCGATCTTGTACGTGTTTTTTGCTTGCCGTCACCGCTGACCTCAGCGTACACTTTATAGGTATAGCTTGTCTCGGGTTTGAGCTTTTTTACAGTGTAAACAGCGGAAGTCAGGTCATTATCCTTATTTTTGACGCCCACAGCAGAAGCGATCTCCTTGCCGTTATTGTCAAGGATATGGTAAACCACCTTGCCGTAAGCTTCAACGCCTGAGACCGAAAGCGTAATGCTGTCTCTTGTTGACTTCGCCGCAACTGTGGGTGTAAGCTTGGGAACTGTTTTGCTTATATAGGCTTTATCAGCAGCAGCGGCAGAGACTTCGATCGCGCTGTCCGGGAAAAACACCGTATCGTTTGCGATCCCGGCTCCTCCGCCGAGCATGATGACCGTCATACAGAATGCCGATAAAAATCTGACCGGTTTATTCAGAACTATCACTCCTTATATATTCTCCTATTGACAACAAAAGCCTTATCACGACTGATAAGGACTTGCTTTGCCTTAATTATTTTAACATATTCTGTATGAAAATACAATGCCATTAATGCACAAATCTGACACGGGTCCTCTTGTTGATATTGCTGTATCCCGGTGCTTCTGCTGTGCCGGAAGAATACCTTATTTTCCGCGGCGGCCGTTTATGAGCTTCTGTATCTCGACCACAACAGGTGTAAGGACTCCGCCGACTGCGGGGATGATCCAGCTGCGGCCCCAGTTATTCTTCCAGAAGCTGATGGCAAGGAAGACGCCTACTACGAGCACCCAGTAGATCGAAACAAGGTTGAGTCCGTGCTCTCTCTCGTCCTTGGCAGAAGGGGTATAGTCTCCGTCCTGGAGGAGCTTCTGATAGCCGCTCTTTATGACCGAAGACCTGACTATCATACGCACGCCGGCCGCTATGGAGATCAGCATTATGCATACTCCCGCTGCACCGAGCATAGTCTCCTGATCCTTGCCGTACTGCTCGCCGATGATGCCCATTATGATGAGCACCGGCACGCCGATGATACAGAGGATGACTCCTGCGATGATATTGCGCGAGAACACGGGAGCATATCTGTCGAGACGGTCTTTCACCATACCGTCGATGCCGTAGGCGGTATCGATCTTTTCACTGTCGAGGAAGGCATACTTCTGGGTGAAGGGGGCGGTGCTGATAAAGAGCCCCACGGCACAGGCTATAATGCAGATCATCACGCCTATGCCGGCTCCTGCCAGGATATTGTTCCCGTACACCTCCGACAGGGCTCCGAGCATCAGCATCGGGATGACTGAAAGTATGCACATAAGCACTCCGATGGAAACTCTGCCGGCAAATCTGCTGTTGCCCTCCAGGAACTCATTGGCTTCTTCCATGCTGACCTTTCTTAAAGGGGGCTCAGACTCGCTTTCCTCCCTGACGGTATTATCAGCTTCCTCTATGCTGTCCTTCAGGAGGTAGTCTGTGGAAACGCCGAATATCTCGCTGAGGGCTAATATCTTATTAAGGTCAGGCACCGACTGTGCTCCCTCCCACTTGGAGACTGACTGACGGCTAACGCCGACCTTTTCTGCCAGTTCCTCCTGGGAGAGCCCGTTCTTTTTTCTCAGTTCGATTATCTTGTCTGCAAGTATCATAGCTCTTATCCTTTCTTTCGTGGAACCTTCCCGTTTCTTTGATACAAGCATATCATTTTTGCCGGCTGCAGTCTACCAATCAGGCTTTTCAATTTGTCAACCGTCAGTTGCAACCGGGCGCAAAAGGCGCAATTTCGCCGCCGACAGCATTCACCCGAAGGGAATGCTGTTTGGCGGCGGTAACGCTGCTCAGTCTTTGTCTTACTGGCCGGAGATCATTCCTCCGTATCCCCGGGAGCCTTCTCCGAAAGCTTGAGAGCTATATGCAGCTCGTCAAGCTGCTTTGTATCGACATAGGAAGGGCACTCGCTCATAAGCTCGCTGGCATTCTGCACCTTCGGGAAAGCTACAACATCGCGGAGGGAGTCTGCGCCGCACATTATCATAGTGATGCGGTCGAGGCCGATGCCCATTCCGCCGTGGGGCGGTGCAGCATAGCGGTAAGCATCCACAAGGAAACCGAACTTAGCTTCGATCTCCTCATCGGTCATACCGAGAGCCTCAAACATTTTCTGCTGGAGCTCATAATCGGTGATACGCATAGAACCGGACGAGAGCTCTGTTCCGTTGAGCACCAGATCCCAGGCCTTGGCTCTGACATTGGCGGGATCGGTGTCGAGGTATTCAAGACATTCCTCCATAGGCATAGTAAAGGGATGATGTGCGGCTACCCAGGTGTCGTTATCCTCGTCGTACTCGAAGAAGGGCATCTCTGTGATCCACAGGAAATTGTGCTTGCTTTCGTCGATAACGCCGAGACGCTTGCCGCAGATAAGTCTTATTGCGCCGAGAGTGGGGAGCACCACCTTGTTCTTGTCGGCACAGATGAGCACCAGGTCGCCCTGCTTTGCGCCTACGGCCTCACAGATGCGTTCAAGATCACCCTCGCCCAGGAATTTCTTGAAGGAGCAGTTAGGCTCGTCAGCCCAGCGGATATAGGCAAGGCCCTTGGCGCCTATGCCCTTGGCGTGCTCGATGAGCTTGTCGATCTCTTTTCTCGTATAGGTGGCGGCGCCGCCGTTAACGTTTATGGCTCTTACCGAGCCGCCGCCTGCCAGCGCGTCCTTGAACACAACGAAGTCAATATCCTTTACGGTCCCGGAAATATCCTGTATCTCAAAGCCGAAGCGGGTATCGGGCTTATCCGAGCCGAAGCGGTCCATAGCATCGCGGAAGGTAAGTCTCGGCAGGGGGAGGGTTATCTCCTCGCCCAGCACTTCCTTGAAGAGTCTTGCCATATAGCCCTCGACGCAGGTCTGTATATCCTCGGCATCCACGAAAGACATCTCGAAATCGACCTGAGTGAACTCAGGCTGTCTGTCGGCTCTCAGGTCCTCGTCACGGAAGCAGCGGGCCAGCTGTACATACCTGTCATAGCCGGAGATCATCAGCAGCTGCTTGTAGAACTGAGGCGACTGAGGCAGGGCGTAGAACTTGCCCTCATGTACACGGGAGGGCACGAGGTAGTCTCTTGCGCCCTCAGGAGTGGACTTCATCATCATAGGAGTCTCGATCTCCAGGAATCCGTTCTCGTAGAAGTACTCTCTTGTCACCTGAGCGATCTTGTGGCGCATTATCAGATTTCTCTGGAGTCTGGGGTTTCTCAGGTCAAGATAACGGTACTTGAGTTTGAGCTCGTCACGGACGTTATCGGAGTTGGTGACCTCAAAGGGTGTGGTCTCGGCTCTGGAGAGGACTCTCAGATCATCCACGAATATCTCCAGATGTCCGGTGGGGAGCTTGTCGTTCTTGCTCTCGCGCTCGACTACCCTGCCCTTTGCCATAAGGACATACTCTCCCCTGACCTGCTCGGCCTTTTCAAAGACGGCGGGATCAGTCTTATCGTTGAACAACAGCTGGACCACGCCTGTGCGGTCTCTCAGGACGATGAATATTACTCCGCCCTTATTCCTTACTCTCTCGACGAAGCCGCATACAACGGCCTCGCTGCCGATCTCGCTGACCTCACCGCAGTAAACGGTACGGCGGAGATTTCCCATTGTGTCAAGTTTCATTTTGATTTCCTCTTTTCTGCTATGCTAAAAATTTGAGGCAATACCGCACAACCCCTGTGCGTCAGATGCGATGTCCAGATTTTCGTCAGATTGCCTAAATTCGACGCAGGTTTGCTGGCGCAAGTCAAGGAGAATTTGGGTAATATGACGGAAAGCTGGCAAGCAGATGACGTGCA
>JAFXRI010000004.1 GCA_017526445.1 Ruminococcus sp.
CTGCACGTCATCTGCTTGCATATTTCCCGTCATAGCACACAAATTTTCCTTGCCGGGCGAAAAGCGAATTGGTCTTCGCTCGCCCGCCTGCGTCAAAATTATGCACTCTGACGAAAAATCTCAGCTCAACTTTATTGAGCTTGCGCGCGATCTGACGCACAGGGGTTGTGCGGTATTGCCTTAGCGGCGCTTCTGCCGCAGTACCTGAGTCTTTTACGGAGGGATAGTTTTTCTTGACACCTTTTGTCATAGCAGTGCTGCTGATGATCTCGGCAGTCTGCTCGGCTACTGAGACTGCGTTCTCGTCAGCCAATAGGATAAGACTGAAAAATATGGCCGCATCGGGCAGTAAAAGAGCCGCAAAAGCCCTCGCCCTGGCCGAGGATTTCGATAAGGCTTTGACTGCCATCCTTATCGCCAATAACGTGGTGAATATCGCTTCGTCTGCTCTGGCTACCGTGTTCTTTACCGAGCACTTCGGCAGCGGCAGCGTCGGCATCGCTACGCTGGTCATGACTGTGCTGGTGCTCATCTTCGGCGAGATCCTCCCCAAAAGTCTCGCGAAGGAAAACTCCGAGCGTTTCTCGGTGTTTATGGCACCGCTGCTGTCAGTATTCATAATTATTATAACCCCGGTGATCTGGCTGTTTTCCGGTATCAAAGACCTGGTAGTAAAACTCGTCGGCCATAAGGACGACCAGCCCTCCGTTACTGAGGAGGAGCTTAAATATATCATCGACGAGATCGAGGACGAGGGCGTCCTTGAGGAGCAGGAAAGTGAGCTCGTCCGTTCGGCACTGGAGTTCGACGAGATAACGATCTCCAAGGTCCTCGTTCCCAGGATAAACATAATCGGTGTCCCGGCAGATGCGGCTCTCGACGAGATAAAGGATGTGTTTATACAGACCAAATTCTCCCGCCTGCCTGTATATGAGGGAACGATAGATCAGATCGTCGGAGTAATACATCAGGCGGATTTCTTCGAGCTCTATCTTTCCGGCACCGGCGGGATCAAGGATATTATGAAGCCCCCTGTGTTCCTGTCAGAGAGCAAGCGTATCTCCGAGGCTCTCAGGGAGCTGCAGAAAGCAAAGATGCATATGTCGGTGGTCGTGGACGAGTACGGCGGCACCGAAGGCATCTGCACCCTTGAGGATATAATCGAGGAGCTGGTGGGGGAGATATATGACGAGTCGGATGACGAGGATACATCCTTCATCAAACTCGGAAAGAACAGATATAAAGTCTCGGCCAGCCTTTCGGTCAGCGATTTTCTCGACCGTCTCGGCCTGCCGGAGGATACGGTCAAAACGGATATGACTTCCGTGGGAGGCTATGTGATGGAGCTGCTGGAGCGTCTGCCCGAACATAACGAGTTCGTCCGCAGCGAGCATTTCGATATGACCGTTCAGATGGCTGACGAGCATAAGATCGACAGCCTTATAGTAAAAGTTAAGCAGGAGGAAAACAAGGATGCCTAAGCAGATAAAGAAAAGAGAACTAAAAAAGAGCGAGAAGGCGGCAGCAGCGCTATCGTCAGTTATGATGGCCGCGGCGGTCATATTTTCCGCGCTGTTCATAATACTCATCCCCGACCTTGACAGCGGCAGTGAAAGCGTCCAGTTCGCTAAGGCCATAAGCGCCGCAGCAGGCTATGTGCTGTTTGTTGCAGTGTCCGCCGCCGCAGGAGTGATGTCCTTTATAGCCTTCAAGAGGTCTAAGCAGATGGGCGATGCAATGCGAGCCTTTTTCTCAGCCGTCAGCGTGCTGACAGCCCTGCTGAGCATCCGCTTTATGCTGGCGCTGTTCTTCGCCGGCATCGACGATCAGGATATGCTCGATAAGATCATAGGCAGCGGCTCCTATTCGTCATTCGTGAAAAATCAGGCCCCGAGCTTTGCCTGCCTTGTTATAGCTCTTGCTGTGGCGCTTTTCGTGGGCATCTCGGCGATAGTAAAGCTGGTGAAGAGATGACAGGGCCCGTATCCACAGTATGCGCCGTATCCACTCCGCTGGCCGAGGGCGGCCTGGCAGTCATAAGGATCAGCGGCAGCAAAGCCCTTGAATGTGCCGAAAAGATCTTCCGCCCCTTCGGCGGGAAAAAGGTCAGCGAGATGCCCGGATATACCTGCGCTTACGGCAAAGTGACGGATCCTGCATCCGGCAAGGTCCTTGACGATGCAATGCTGACCGTGTTCCGCGCACCTAAGTCCTATACCGGCGAGGACACGGCGGAGATATCCTGCCACGGGGGAGTATTCATCACAAGACAGATACTCAGGCTTTGTCTCAGGAACGGCTGCACTCAGGCCGACAGGGGAGAGTTCACCAAGAGAGCCTTTCTGAACGGCAAGCTCTCGCTGACTCAGGCTGAGTCGGTAATGGATATGATCTCCGCCCGAGGTGAGCAGTCGCTGCGTTCGGCAAGGCTCGTCCGTGAGGGCAGGCTCTTTGACCGTATCGAAGGCATAAAAAAACGGCTGGTCGCTCTGCTGGGAGAGCTGGCAGCCTGGGTGGATTATCCCGAGGAGGATCTTCCCGCAGTCAGCATGGAAGCCATAGACAGCACCCTGTCTGAGGCAGTGTCACAGCTTGAAAAGCTCATCCGTGACTACGACAGCGGTATGATCCTGCGAAGGGGCATAGATACAGTTATAGCGGGCAAACCCAATGTGGGCAAGTCCACGCTTATGAATACTTTGCTGGGGTACGAGCGCTCGATAGTCACCGATGCCGCAGGTACTACCCGCGATGTTATCGAGGAGACAGCCCGTCTCGGCGAGATCGAGCTGAAGCTTTCCGACACCGCCGGCATACGGGATACCGACGATAAAGTGGAGCAGCTGGGAGTATCCCTCGCCAAAAAGCGGCTCAGCGAGTGCGCACTGGTCATCGCCGTGTTTGATACTTCGCTCCCCCTTGACAGCGAGGACAGAGAACTCCTGCGGGAGTTAAAGGAGCTGGCCAAGCCGACAGTCATCGTCCTTAATAAGAGCGACCTCGGCGCCGAGATCGACTCCGGCGAGTTTTCCGGCATTGGCGCACGCATACTGGAGCTTTCCGCCAAGAACGGCGAGGGCCTTGACGAGCTTACCGAAGCAGTGAGCGAGCTGTTCGGTACCTCCGGCTTTGATGCCGACTCCACCATATTTGCCAACGAGCGGCAGAAGGACTGCGCCGAACGTGCCCTTGAAAGGCTCATGACTGCAAAGCAGGCCTCCGCCTCGGGAGAAACTCTCGACGCTGTCACCGTGCTTATAGACTCCGCTGTTGCCAGGCTTATGGAGCTCACCGGAGAAAAAGCCTCCGAAGCCGTTGTAGATGAAGTGTTCTCAAAATTCTGTGTGGGGAAATGATCCCTGCACAGTTTTTTTGTTTATAGGCAATACCGCACAACCCCTGTGCGGTGTTGCCTATACGATATCAAACACCAGTCCGCTGGAGCGGAGAGAGTGGGTGCCGTCGCTGCCGACGATGACGTGGTCAAGGACGGTTATGTTCTTTTCTTTCAGCTTGCTCATCAGCAGACGGGTGTAAACCACGTCCTCGTCGGATGGCACGCCGGACTGCCCGGGGTGATTATGGGCGATGAATAACGACCTGCACCCCAGTTCCTCTATCTTCAGGACAAGCTGGCTGGAATAGAAGCTCACGCTGTCGGTGCTGCCCATAGAGACGGTGCAGCAGTTTTTCAGGCGGCGCTGCCTGTCCAGAGGGAACAGCTTTACCACCTCGACGGTCTCGCCGGCAAAGCTGCGGGTGATGAACTCCATTACATCCTTGTGGGCCGAGGCACTGACGGACTGCGGGCCGTTTTTTTTCTGATAATATCCGCAGAGCGAGAAGAAGAATCTCAGCGAGATCGCCGTGTTTCTGTTGACGAGCTTGCTCCTTTCAAGTTCCTCCGCCGAGGCATCCAGCACGCCGTTGAGCGAGCCGAAGCGGTCTATCAGCCTGTGAGCCAGCTCGTTGGTGTTGAGTCTCGGGATGCAGTAATAAAGCAGCATCTCCAGTATTTCGTGCTCGGAAAAGCCCTTGAAGCTCTGTATCTCAGCGAAACGCTGTCTCATCCTTTCGCGGTGACCGGAATGGTCTGCCTTGATGCTGCTCATTTTCTGACCTCCTCGCAAAAGATCTCATCGGCATTGCTGAAGATGAATGCCTGCCCCTCCGCGGTGATATATATGTTCTTGTATTCCTGTCCGAACCGTGAGATCCGGTTCAGCTCCACCAGCCCGGCCTCCTCGGAGAGTATAGTCAGCTCGGTGCCTTTGCCGTCACGGCTCGGTGCAAGGTAGCTGTTCTCGATCAGCCATTTGCCGATAGCCTCTTGTATCAGTTTCTTGTCGGCAGCTATGCTCAGGCACTCCAGTATCCTGTCGCACAGCGAACTGAGCGTCAGCGGCTCCTTCGAGGGAGTGAGCTTCGAGCGGTTGAAGCGTATCAGCTTGAAAAGCATATTGCTGCCGCCGGACTGCACCCCGTTATTCTTCTTCCCGGGGGCGTCGCCGTTCTCGGCGATGTATTCTTTTACCGCCGATAATATGTTCTTGCCGTATCGTTCAAGCTTGGCGCGGCCTATGCCCGAACAGTTCAGCAGTTCCTCATCGGTCACTGGTAGCTTCACGCATATGTCCCGCAGAGTGCTGTCCGTAAAGATGACATAGGGCGGCACGCCTGCATCCTCGGCCAGAGAGGTGCGCAGCTTTCTGAGCTTGCCGAAAAGGTCCTGATCCAGCTGGTATATCCCGCCGACGGTATTTCGGTTGCGGCGAGTCTTCTCCCGTCCCTTGGGCAGTTTCATCATCAGCTTCTTACCGCCGGACAGTATTTCCTTCGCTTTGGCTGTCAGTATCAGTACGCTGAAGTCTCCCTCGACTTTTATGTACCCCTCGGTGCAGAGCAGAGCGATCATCTGTCTGATCTGTGCTGAGGGAACGTCCTTCATTATCCCGTAGGTGGAAAGCGTGTCAAGACCTCGTGAAGTTATACGTTCAGCCTTCGAGCCCCGAAGTATCGCTGCAACGTTGGCCGCCCCCATAGACAGCCGCCGCTCCCTGAGCCTGTATATACAGGATAGTATCTTCTGCGCCTCGATGGTGATGTCCGTTTCCTCAAAGCCGTTCACACAGTTGGAACAGGCGCCGCAGTATCCCTCATGAGCCTCCCCGAAGTATCGGAGTATGAATTCTCTCAGGCAGCCCGACGTCGTGGAGTAGGAGATCATCTGCTGCAGGCGGTCAAGATCGCGTTCGCGGAGTATAGCCGCCGTCTCGGGATCGAGCTCGGCATTCTCGTTGTTCTTTTCGATCATAAAACGGTTTGTGCGGATGTCTCCCGATCCGTAAAGCAGTACGCACTCGGCCTTCTCGCCGTCGCGCCCCGCACGCCCCGCCTCCTGATAGTAGCTCTCTATGTTCTTGGGCATATTGTAATGGACCACGAACCTCACATTTGACTTGTCAATGCCCATTCCGAAAGCGTTGGTCGCTGCGATGTATTTTATCCGGTCATAGATGAAATCGTCCTGTGTCCTGCGGCGCTCCTCGTCTGAGAGCCCGGCATGATACCGTCCGCAGACGTAGCCGTCCCGGGTGAGCTTCGCACTGACCTCCTCCACGGTCTTGCGCGTTGCACAGTAGATTATACCGCTGCTGCCGCTGCTGCGTTTCATCACTTTCTTTAGCTCTGCATACTTGTCAGATGCCTGTACTACCGAGAAGAACAGGTTCTGCCTGTCAAAGCCCGTCGTTACTGTCAGCGGAGCGTTCAGCCCGAGCATGGCGATGATATCCTGTTTGACCTCGGCGGTGGCCGTCGCTGTGAAAGCCGCCACAGGAGGTCTGTAAGGCAGCGAGGATAAAAATTCCGGTATTCGCATATACGACGGTCGGAAATCCTGCCCCCACTGTGAAACGCAGTGTGCCTCGTCCACCGCTACGATCGAGAGCCTCAGCTTTGAAGCAAGCGACAGGAACGACGGAGTGCATAGCCTTTCGGGAGCAACATAGATAAGCTTGTAAGCCCCGCGGGCGGCATTGGCAAGTGCTGTTTCATACTGTCCCTGAGTCAGCGAGCTGTTGAGGTATGCCGCGTTCACCCCCGACTGTATCAGAGCATTCACCTGATCCTTCATAAGCGAGATCAGCGGCGAGACCACCACGGCCGTCCCGCCCGACATCAGCGCCGGGACCTGAAAGCACATCGACTTTCCAGCACTTGTGGGCATTATCCCCAGTACGTCTCTCCCTGCCAAAACGGCATCTATCAGCTCCGCCTGTCCCGGCCGGAAGCTGTCGTGTCCGAAATATTCTTTTAAGACATCAAGCTTGTCCATAAGGTGATCTTCTTTCCTGTATCCTGTGCTCTCTGCGGGAGCCCTTTGTTTAAGGCAACACCGCACAACCCGCGGCTTGCGCCTCTGCACGTCATCTGCTTGCATATTTCCCGTCATAGCACACAAATTTTCCTTGCCGGGCGAAAAGCGAATTGGTCTTCGCTCGCCCGCCTGCGTCAAATTTATGCAC
>JAFXRI010000005.1 GCA_017526445.1 Ruminococcus sp.
AAATTCCTGCTCGGCCTTATTAAGGCTCTTGAAACTGCGGCGGGAAACTCCCTTGACCTCCAGCTCACGGCAGATGGTGTGAAAGGTCTTGTCCTTTTTATCGGCAAGCTTAGCAACACGGCTGTAGATCTCCATCAGCTGCTCCGAGGGCTTCAGCTTGGTCTTTGAGTCCTTTTCGTTGTCGTCATAGTTTTTCTGATCTATCAGCGCACCTACTCTGACCATAAAGAACTCGTCCAGATTACTTGAATAGATCGAAGCGAATTTCAGCCTTTCCATAATAGGCACCGAGCTGTCCTGAGCTTCCTCCAGCACGCGCATATTGAATTTCAGCCACGAGACCTCGCGGTTGTCATATACCTTTTTTGCCATAGCTTTCATCCCTTTCCGGGCAGGAATTAACTGCGCGTCCACCACTTCGACACAATGCGCACATATCTATTCTTATTATAATATGTTTTGTCAGTAAAGTCAAGGAAAATCGTCACACAGCATATGCTTTGCTGTGACGGGACAAAAAAAGCATCCCTCCGCTGTCCGGAAGGGATGCTGAAAGCTCATATTACTGGAAACGCTGCTGCTGAGGTGCCGCCGCGTATATGTTCGGCGAGTTGTATGCCGAACTGGTCCGGTAGGCGCGCTTCTTTTCGCTCCTGATAACGAGCGTGATTATCATTACAGTCAGTGAGCCTGCAAGGAAGAGATATGCCAAAACATTCGGCTTGACTGCCCACTCAAAGATCCCCTTGTGGAGGTCTGCCGCTTCCTTGATATTGTTGGCTGCTACGCCGGCAAAGGAAAGCAGATTTCCGAAGAAGGAGAAAGCGGCACTTGCTGCCAGGTCTGCCCACAGCCTGTAATCGCCCTTGTAGTTCTTGGAAAAAAGTCTGAAAAATGCTGCAAGGGCATATATCGCAGCTAATATCTCGAATAACGCGTGAGCCCAGAAGCCTATTATAAGGACAGCAGACATTGCGTCATCGAACATTTCGCCGGTCATCTCGAATATGTTCTTGTGTAAGAACTTGCCGGCATCGGACAGGTCAAAGAGGTATCTTGCCGTACCGGTATAGAAAGTCTTTCCGGTCACGCCGTACACCTTGAACAGCGACGAGGTCACGAGAAATGCACATATTACAAAGAGTATCGCAGCCAGTATCTTTTTGGCACCGGGCTTATCAAGAGGTTTGGGTGCAGCTGCGGCGCCGTAGGCTGGAAACGGCCGCGGAGCTTGCTGATACTGGGGGTAGGGCTGCGCCATAGGCTGCTGGTAATTCTGCTGATACGGGCCTGCGGTCGGCTGATTGTATTGCTGCTGATAGGGCTGATACTGTCCCGGCTGAGCTGTTGGCGAGGGATCGTGTTCAGTAACGGGATCAGCCTCGATGATAGCTGCGGCCTCAGCGGCCTGCGGTGATTCAAGAGAAGTCATCTTCTGAGGCACAACAGCCTCGTCCATAGTGACTTTCTCGGGAGCGGCTGCTGTCTGAGCGGGTGCAGCTGCGCCGGTGGCAGCGGGCGTACCCTGAGTGCCAGCCATAGCCGCCAGCTGGTCCGGATCCAAAGGCGAACCGCATAGATTACAGAATTTCGCATTATCGGCAAGCTTGTTGCCGCAGCTTCTGCAAAACATAATGATACCTCCAAGCATAATGTTTTTAGGTTTTTCTATATTATAACACAGCATCTGTGATTTTTCAATACCTTTTCGCAGCATACATCCAAAAAACTGCATAATAAAAGGCGGAGAACGATCCTCCGCCTTAATGATATCATACTTGAACGATACTCAGCAGTACGCCCGCCGCAACGGCCGAGCCGATAACACCGGCAACATTCGGTCCCATCGCGTGCATCAGCAGGTAGTTGGTCGGGACTTCTTCCTGACCGACCTTCTGAGAAACACGTGCTGCCATAGGAACAGCCGATACACCGGCCGAACCGATAAGAGGATTGATCTTTCCTCTTGATATAACGTACATAAGCTTTCCGAGCAGTATGCCGCAGGCAGTACCGATGGAGAAAGCTATAACGCCCAGCAGGATGACCTTTCCGAAGGAAAGGGTAAGGATCTTGTCAGCCCTTGTGGTCGCACCGACGGATACACCCAGGAATATGGTTATTATATTCATCAGTTCGTTCTGGGCCGTCTTTGCGATACGGTCGCAGCATCCGCTCTCCTTGAGCAGATTACCGAACATCAGCATACCTACCAGAGGCGCCGCCGAAGGCACCATCAGCGAGATTATTACCGTAACGAGTATGGGGAAGATGAGCTTTTCTATCTTTGAAACGCTCCTCAGCTGTCCCATTACTACCGAACGTTCCTTCTTTGTAGTCAGTGCCCGCATGATAGGCGGCTGTATTATCGGAACCAGCGCCATATACGTGTACGCCGCCAGCGCTATCGTTCCGACACCTATGGTGTCGGTCTTTGAAAGCAGCCTTGAAGAAACATATATCGCCGTAGGTCCGTCAGCACCGCCGATGATAGCGATAGATCCGCACTCAGCAGCCGACATATTCAGCAGGGCAGCACCGATAAAGGTGAAGAAGATACCGCCCTGTGCCGCAGCACCCAGCAGGAAACTCTTGGGATTGGCGATCAGCGGACCGAAGTCTGTCATAGCGCCGATTCCCAGGAATATCAGCGGCGGATAGATCTGCAGCTTTACACCGCAGTATAGTATATCCAATAGCCCTCCGTGCTGCAATATTCGTCCGTAGTCTATGTAATGGTCATTTATTATCCCGCTCTGCTCTTTGACGCCCTCGATGTACTCCCAGTATTCGGGGTGATACATCTCTGCAAAGGGGAGATTGGTCAGCAGCATACCGAAGGAGATCGGCAGCAGCAGGAGCGGTTCAAATCCTTTTGCTATCGCAAGATACATGAACAGGAAGGATATCAGTATCATAATGATATTCTTCCAGCCGCCGTCAGCTAAGAAGCCTGCAAAGCCCGATTGATTTGCGAGGTCGGCCATAGTATCCAAAAAGCTGTCTATAATACCCACTTGTTTTACACTGTCCTTTCCTCACATACTAAAACGGTCTTGTATTTTCTACCGCGCCGGCAGATGCCCACGCCGACCGTGCGCCTTTGGCCGTCTTGATGCTCCTGAGTGCCAGCTTCTTGCCGTTTGCTGCACCCATAGCAGCGATAGCTGCCGCGATCACAGCCACGACCTCATCCCCGATGCCGTCCTCGACAACAGGAGCGGGCGTATCGCTCTTAACTACTGCCGCTTTCGGAACAGGAGCCCCTTTGGCAGCTTCTTTGAGCTTGGCCTCAGACTCAGCCTTGGCCTTGGCGGCTTTCTTCTTATTGAAGAAGTCAAAGGCCTTGCCGTAAATTGAAACGAACAGGATAAGCAGTATCAGTCCTATGAACACCACGGTAAGGCCCGTGATAACGACTGATGTGATAGTACCGCCGTCAAGCTTCTTGTCGGAGCCTTTTAACAGCAGCTCCGGAGCGGAATACAACAGCTCACTCAAATAGATCACTCTCTCTTACAAATAGTTGTGTATGCAAGCCGTCGGCTGACGGCATATTTAGATACCCATACACATTTATTATACACTAACCGTTTTCAAATTACAATACCCGTTAATACTTTTTTTACATATATTTTCACGCATATTGCATATATTTTATAGCCGGACCTTTTTCGTCCAGGGAACGGCAGCCTGCCCTCAAAAATATCTCCCCGACATAAGCGGGGAGAGCATATCTTCGCTGTATTGAGATTCAGGCTTCCTGATCTTTCCCGGGAAGGGCGTTATTCAGTCCGTCGAGATGAACGTCCAGCTGATCGAACGGTATCTCCACTCCTTCGCGATCGAAGGCTTCTTTGACGAGCCTGTAAAGGTCGTAATACGCCGGCCAGTAATCCTTCTGATTTACCCACACTCTCAGCATCACGCCTATGGAGCTGTTCTTGTGGCCGTCCATAACGATCATCGGCGCATCGGGAGCTGCCAGGAACCTCTCGTCATTGCGTATCACAGAGAGGATAGCTTCCTTAGCCTTGTTGAAATCCGCCGAGTAGGCAATAGTGTAATGCTGTTCGAGCCTTCTCTTGTCTTCCACCGTATAGTTTGTTATGACCGAGTTGGTCACGGCGGCGTTCGGTATCATAACGCTCTTGTTGTCGATGGTGGCCATTTTGGTGTGCATTATGGTTATTTCGGTAACAAAGCCCTCGGCACCGCTCACCGAGATATAGTCCCCGATAGTAAAGGGACGTGTGAACATCAGGATGAACCCGCCTGCCACATTGGAGAGGTTCTCTTTGAGAGCCAGCGAGATAGCCAGTCCAGCCGCCGACAGCACCGCAATGATAGAAGTCATCGGAACGCTCAGCTTGCTGAGGGTTATGATGACTACCAGCGCATACAGAGCGACTTTGATTATCGAGACAAGAAAAGCGTGTCCTGTCGGATCGAGCCGGCTTTTTTTCAGAGCCCGTGAAAGAATCTTCAGAATGATCTTTGAGGCTATTATCCCGATAATGAATATCAGCAGTGCCGCCAGTATCATCGGGCCGTAAGTCTCCAGCCAGTTCAGTATTTTATCACCCATTACAGTACTCCCTTATTTACAGAATGATCCCCACCTTAGCAAGAGCTTTTTTCAGCGTCTCGGCATCCAGGGGATAGTACTCGCTCTTGTCAGTGCGGTGCTCGTGTTCCACGCGGGTAAACATCACGAGATTGTCCGTCAGGTCTTCGTTAGTGTAGATGTGCGCCATTATGTACTCGTTCTTGACGGCGTAGTAGTTAACAGGCTTCAGTTTAAGTATTGCCCGTCCGTCAGCCCTCATATCGCGGCAAAGCTCAGAAAAATCCGTGTCAACATAGCTTATCTGCCTGCACTTCATCGAGGCAGTCTTTTTCTTCATGCTCACATCTCCGCCCTCAGCGGGCTTTTTCTTAAAGAACAGCATAGCACCGGCACCTCCCGATAACGGAATATATACTCATTATAGCACAGGATCTGTGAAAGGTCAAGGAACGCTTTCCCGTAAGGACAGCCCCTTTCAGAGCATAATTCCCGTTTATCCGCCGATCTTTCCCATTTTCCTGATAGCCCCGCCGATCAGCGCCTTGAACTTCGGCGCTGCCTTGTCGGCGCATTCCTGTACCTCAGCGTGTGTGAGGGGGTTGTCAGTCATTCCGCAGGCCAGGTTTGCAACACAGGATATCCCGCATATCTTCATACCTGCATGGTTTGCAGCGATAGCCTCCACAGCGGTGGACATTCCTACCGCGTCAGCCCCGAGCCCACGGAGCATTCTGATCTCGGCAGGGGACTCAAAGGACGGCCCTGTCAGCTGGACATACACGCCTTCCTTGAGGGATATGTTAAGCTCCGAAGCAGTCGATCTGATGATCCCGTTGAGTTCCTCGCTGTATATACGGCTCATATCCGGGAAGCGCGTTCCCAGCTGTTCCATATTCTGCCCAATGAGGGGATTCGGCACAAAGGTGGAGATATGATCTTTTATCAGCATAAAGTCCCCGGCTGAGAAGTCCGCGTTTATCCCGCCCGAAGCGTTGGTCAGGAACAGCACCTCAGCTCCCAGCATAGACATAAGCCTTGCAGGCATCACCACATCGGTCATGGAGTAACCTTCGTAGTAGTGTACGCGTCCCTGCATCACAACGACCGGCACGTCTCCCACAAAGCCGAAAACGAACCTTCCCCTGTGCCCCAGCACCGTTGAGCGCGGGAATCCTTCTATCTCCGAGTAGTCCACCGTGCAGGTGATATCAACTTCCTCGTCGGCAAAGCCGCCCAGTCCCGAGCCCAGCACCAGCGCCACCTTCGGGACGAAGTCAGTCTTTGCCCGCAGCTGGTGATAGCATTTCATAAGCCTGTCAAATCCCGGTACGGTCATACCGTTCATAGCGTCTCCGCGCAGTACCGGAGGAATTTCCGGTGCTGTGGAAAAGAAGCCGTCAGGCGTGTTGGAGAACCATTCCGGCGGTCCGTAAACAGGCTGCACCTCCTGATCTTTCAGCAGATCGGGAGTCATTGTTACCGGCGGCCCATAGGCCAGCTGGACCTGTGTGTCTCTCAGCTGACGGAGCCTTTCCTGCTCCTCGTCAATAAATTCCGGGGCGGCATCATCCGACTCGTCGGTCCTCTCATCCGGCAGCCCGAACATTTCCGGCGGCCCATAAAGGTCCTCGACCTCCTCATCCGGACGGAAATCTTTACTTTTAAACGGTTTCATAGGCTGATAATCCTTTCACATCTCTTGCTCCCGCCAAAGGGGAGGTATTTGTTTTGTTACTTCTGCATCGGGTTACCGAAATAGTTCTGGTCAGCACCGCCCTCGGCAATTATCGTCGGATCTGTGAGCTCAATGGATGACAGGACATCTGCTGCGTTGAATATCCTGTTCTCCGAACGCTTGTCGTGGGAGAATTCGATGCGGTGAATTCTCGTCCCTCCGCGGTGATATGTCCAGTAAACTTCCTTTTCACAGTCTATCCCGTAACGTTTCTGTTCATATGTCAGCTTGATCGCATAATATCCGTTTTCAAGCTCGACTGTTTCCGCCGCGAGCTCTGTGTGCGACGTTTCGGGAGCTATCGCTTTTTTGCTCCTGCTTACATAGCTTATCCCCACGAAATTAAGTTTCTGAGAAAGCTTCGTGTCAATATTGAAATCTTCGTGAGATGTTTCATCGAAGACCGCATCCTTCGGCAAATCAAAATAATCATAGTCATACATTATTTCGTGGGCGGCAATAAATCCTTGAAGTTCGTTAAGCTCCTTTTTCACATTGCTCAGATAAGAAGCCTCGTCGGGCGCCAAAATGTCAAGCATCTCTTTTGGATAGATCTCTTTGGCTCTTTGATAGGATATGATCTCCGGATCAATGTCTGTATAGTAAGAGATCATCACATAGTCATTGACTTTCGGAAAGAAATCGTTTGTAATGAACATTGCTGCGCTGCAGCACAGGTTTATTACTTGTTCGTCCCAAGGGGAACGTTCATAGATGTATGTCTTCCCGGCATAGGGCATCTTCACCCCCAGCTTGTCGAAGGTGATGTATCCCTCACCGTCCGGCTGTATCTCCCGGACGTGCTCCTCGTCATCCATTCGCACCCCGTCGGGCAGGAAAGCGTATGGGTTCGTTTCCTCGGTGTATTCCTCCAAAGCCGACTCAAACTTCTCCCCGGATGTAAGGGAGGAACTGTCGGCACAGCCGCACAGGAGCAGAGCGGCGAGTGTCACAGCTATCAGCCTTTTCATTCAAAATAGATCTCGAGATCCCCGAAGGACTGCACCTTTTTGAGCTTCACATCCGGGAAGGATGTGACGACCTGCACCTTTATTATCTCCTGCGAGAACGAACTGCTTGAAGCTTCCTTATACTCGTAGTCGCCGAAGCTGTCCACGAACTGGATCTTCAGATCCGGGAAGGATGTCACCTTTCTGAAAGTGACCTTCTTTCCCTTGAATTTTGCCAGGTAATCCTTTGAGTACGACATATTCTTTACCTCCTGTAGATCTATTGACAGGTCCGTATCTGATACTTCTATTATAAACCGATACGCAGAAATTGTCAGTTGTTATTCTTCACAAAAAATCCGCCCGATCTTTGTACATTAGGGCAATACCGCACAACCCCTGTGCGTCAGATCACGCGCAAGCTCAATAAAGTTGAGCTGAGATTTTTCGTCAGAGTGCATAAATTTGACGCAGGCGGGCTGACGCCCGGCAAGGAAAATTTGTGTGCTATGACGGAAAATATGCAAGCAGATGACGTGCAGAGGCGCAAGCCGC
>JAFXRI010000062.1 GCA_017526445.1 Ruminococcus sp.
AGAGTGCATAAATTTGACGCAGGCGGGCGAGCGAAGACCAATTCGCTTTTCGCCCGGCAAGGAAAATTTGTGTGCTATGACGGGAAATATGCAAGCAGATGACGTGCAGAGGCGCAAGCCGCGGGTTGTGCGGTGTTGCCTCAATTACCTGTGCGGGCCGCGGTCCGGCATACGACAGTATATCCTCTCAAAGCAGAAGCAGTGTAAAATACGCTGCCCTTGGATGTGGCGTATTTTACACTGCTTTGTAAGGATCTGAAGGTACTTACTGTATGCTTTGATCAGGAGTAAACCTTCTTGATAGCTTCGACTATCTCCGGGAAGTACCACTCTGCACCCATAACGTCGCGGTTCATAAGGCCGAAGTTCTCGCCGTTGCCGAATACCGCATTGTTGTCCCACCATACGCAGGGGATGCCAAGCTCCTTCGCGGCCGTCAGATAATCGGTCACACACTGTACTCTGTCTGCTATATTCTGTTCGCCGTTCTCATGAGTCTTGTTCATACTGCCGTATTCGCCTACGATAACAGGTATGTTCTTCGAGATGAAAGTCGTGTTCAGAGTTCGGAACAGGTTCTTTATATCGGAGTTGTTTGGATCGTACTTCGATGTGCCCTTGGTGTCCAGCGCAAAGGAGTAGGGCAGATAGGCGTGTACCGATACGATGATCTTGTCGTCTCCCTCCGGCAGATATACCGCCTTCAGACAGTTCTGATTCGTTGATGCAGCATATCCCGTCATCATAAGGATGCGCTTGGCGTTGTTCCCGCCAGATGCTCTTACAGTGTCGTAGAAGACTTTCTCGTATTCGGCGACTATCTCTCTCGAAGACTTGTCGCCGCCGTTCCACTCCTTGGCGGTGCCGCGGAGCCTCGGCTCGTTGAGTCCCTCAAAGATCAGATGCTCGTCATAGTTCTTGAATTCCTCGGCGACCTGCTCCCACAGAGCCTTGAGCTGTTCCTTGTCCTGCTCCTTGTTCTCCTCGGTGGGGAAGTACCATTCCTCGTGGTGGGTGTTGAGGATCACGAACATACCGTCGTCGATAGCGTAGTCAACGATCTCGTGGACTCTTGCCATCCACTCGGGATCGATCTTGTAGCTCTCGTCCATATGGTCGCCCCAGGTCACGGGGATACGTGCAAGGTTGAAACCGTCCTTGGTGAGCAGATCGAAAACGCCCTTGGTGGTCTTGACCGGCTGCCAGGCAGTCTCGTTGCCGAGACCGTTCTTGCCTGTTGCGTCCATAGTGTTGCCCAGGTTCCAGCCGTAGGTCATTTCCTTTACCAGGTCCCAGGCCGAGATGTCTCTTATAGGCTTGGGGGTGTCGTCGGCGGGCTTGCTGTCGTCCTGTTTGCTGTCGTCCTGACCGCTCTCGGCGGCAGCGCTGTCAGCCGTGCTTTCCGCAGCAGAGGATTCAGCTTTGCTTTCTGCCGTATCCGATTTGGAGGAGGAGCTGTCGCCGCAGCCCGCGAGCCCTGTCAGAGCCATAAGCGAGGCCGCAGTAAGTGCAAGTATTCTTTTAAGCTTCATCTTTCATTTTCCTTTCGTATATCATATGTTATCAGGAGGCACTATCAGCTGTACCTCGCTGTTCTTCACTGCTTCGATGTAATCAAAGACCGTTTCCAGCGGTCTTTGAGTGATGACGCCGCTCAGCTTCGCGGCAGACAGATGGTGGTTGTCGGAGCCTGCCGTCACAGGCAGTCCGTACTGGGCGGCATACCATTTTGCCCGCTCATTCATAGCTTCATCCCTGTTGCCGCAGTTGAATATCTCCGCTGCATCGGTCCACATAGGCAGCAGCTTTATCTCCCTGAGATAGTCAGCCTCCCGGAACGGGTGGGCGTGGACGATATACCCTCCGTCCCTGTGAACGCGGTCACAGTATTCATAAACGCTTATGTCGCAGACATCAGGGTTATCCAGCAGCCACTGCTTGTCGAGTCCGTAGGTCAGCAGGTCGGCGCCCTGATAGGAGTACTCCCATCCGAACCAGACCTTGAAGCCTATCCTGTCGCCCTCGGCCTTTGCGGCTTCATAGCCTTTGCAGAACAGCTCAGCGCGTTCACGCCTGTCCTGACATTCTCTTATGGCGGGGCGGCAGTTGCCGTTTATAAAATGGTCGGTGATGATTATTCCGTCGTAGCCCAGCGCCTTATAGCGCCTGACCTGCTCCGCTCCCGGAGCCGAGGCACAGTCGGACGTCTCTGCCGTATGCACATGGGTATCGTATTTGAACATAGAATACAGACCTTTCTATGCAGGGGAATATTTATCCGGAGCAGTTTTCCCTGCTTATCAGCTCCAGACACATCCTGCCGTTGTGGTAGGGGCATTTCCAGGGGCCGACAGTCTCCTTGCTCTCTCGGGGAGTACCGTCCGCCTCCACCTCCGAGAACCATTCGCCGCCGGGGCGCTTGTCGATGACCTCTGCCTTGATATACTTCCATACTGCTTCAGATGCTTCGAGGAATTTTCTGTCGCCGCTGTGCTGATAGGCATTCATAAAGCCCACCACTGACTCGGCCTGCACCCACCACACGCGGGTACGGTCGATCTTGTCATTCTCACGCTCGTTCCTGACGGCGCCGCAGTCCTCCAGGGCGATGTTCAGTATGTTTTCTGCTATGCTCAGGTCGATCTTGTGCCATTCTGCAGTAAGCTCCTCGTCGCCCAGGGTCTCACAAGCCAGATCTATCAGCCAGGTGGTCTCGATGTCGTGACCGTAAGAGTGTATGTCTCCGATGACGCTGAGCTTCTCATCGAAGAATACTCTGAGAGCCCGCCTTTCGGGGTCATATACCTTGTCCTTCATCTCACACAGCAGCCAGCGGAGCCTCTGCCCCACGCGCTCGTTTTTTTCTGCCTTGTAAAGCTCGGTATAGGCTTCTATCAGGTGGAGCATAGTGTTCATAGTCTTATCAGCCATAAGGCCGTTTTCAGACAGAGCGTCATTCGGGACAGGCTCCCAGCTGATACTGAAAGCTTCACGGTAGCCGTACTCGTCCGGAGTGTTTTGCTCTATATCGGAGAACAGCTTATAGGCAAGGTCCAGTGCGAACCTGTCTCCCACTGCGTTGTAGTAGCAGGAAAGAGCATATACTGCAAAGGCGATATTGTAGGTGTGCTTCATCGTATCCGAGGGTGCGCCCCTGAAGTCGGTCATCCAGTAAACGCCGCCGTTTTCGTAGTCGATGCAGCAGTTCTTCACATACTCAAAAGCGTGGAAGGCCAGTTCCCTGTACTTTTCATCTCCCAGCACCGCATAGCACTTTGAGAAGAACCAGAGTATCCTCGAGTGGAGGATAACGCCCTTGTCGGCTTTTTTGTCGGGTTCGAGCCCAAAGCTCATATATCCGCAGAAGCCGCCGTTCTCATCGTCCCTGAGTCCTGCCCAGAAGGGGACGATGTGTTCTTCCAGCTCGCGTCTTGTTTCATCTGCGATCATAGTTTTCACTCCTTCGGCGTCCACTTTACATTAATAAGCTGCAAATGGTCGCGCATATCAATCTTTCCGCTGCTGTCCAGCAGGCCGCTGAACACCCAGTCATAGGTTTTGTAGTTGGTCTTTGCTCCCCAGCGCATTACCTCGTCCACGCTGAGCACTACGATATAGAAATCGTTCACGTTCCTTTCCGAGTCCTTTGCCCGGCTCTTTATATCCGCTTCGGTCAGGCCCAGCTCGGGGCGCCGGCCGGCTTCCTTTATGGCATCTTTTCCCCGGAATACCTTGTAGGTGCCGGAGAAGTGCTCGTTGTTCTTGTTGTCCTTGTCAAAATAGAGCAGGAACTTGTTCTTTTTCTTAAACTGGATGACGTAGTTGCGGTACTCCTCTGCTGAGACGGTGTGCCCGGTGATGACGTCCTTGTCTTCGTCTTCCTTTTTCTCGACGACCGGGGCAGGCCCCAGTTCAGCAGTCTCTGCTGCGGCCTTCAAAGCCTCCGCAGCGGCATCGGTGTTGCCGTCGCCTGCTGATTCGCCCTTGAGCACCCAGAACCTGTCCTGCTCATTTGATATGATGAGCAGCAGCAGGTCGGAGTTCCCGCCCTTCTTATAGGAGAGCATCGCCGTTTGATAGGAGACACCGTTTTTGTCCTTCTTCGGCTCGGAGAGGGGGCTTATCTTTTCGGTGCCGGTCTCCTTTCCGAGGTACTGCTTTATGATCTTGTCCGGGGAGAGCCCCTTGCTCTCCACGCAGCCCAGAAACATATAGGCGCAGTGCTCCCCGTCGTCGATATAAGCCTGCACGCCGTTTTTTGTTTCATATCTCCAGGCCTTGGGGAGATCCAGTTTTATGTTGTCGAACTGTACGGTCTCCGTCCCTGATGGTGGCGCAGCCTTGGCAGGCAGCAGCTCCTCCATGGGAGTGCGCACCGCAGGCTCCGCACCGGAGGTCTCTTTCCCGCCGCAGCCCGCAAACAGCAGCGCAGAGATCAGCGCAGCCGTCAAAAGTATTTTCTTCATATCATTTCCTACCTGTCAGCAGCATAAGGAGCTCACCGGGAGAGGATGCGATAACGGCGGCGCCGTTTTCATTCAGCTCCCCCTCCGGGGCATAGCCCCAGCCGGCACCTATGCAGGGGATCCCGGCTTCTCTTGCTCCGATAATATCGTGGCTGCGGTCGCCGACCATAATGGCTTTGCTCCTGTCCCGGACGCCCAGCCTTGACAAAGCTTCCTCGATGACCTCCCTCTTGGTGTCCCTCGAACCGTCAAGGCCGCTGCCGGTGATGTTCTCAAAATATCCCGCCAGCCCGAACTTTTCAAGTATCCTAACCGAAAAGACCTCGGGCTTGCTGGTAGCCACGGCAAGGCGTCTGCCTGCCGCTTTCAGCTCTTTCAGCATATCCTTCACGCCGTCGTACGGCCTGTTCTCGAACAGCCCCACGGTGGAGTATCTCTCGCGGTATTTCTTCACTGCCTGCTGTGCCAGCTCCTCGGGCATACCGAAAAGCTCCCGCATCGAGACTATCAGCGGCGGCCCCAGCATCAGCTTCATCTTATCATTTCCCGGGACAGGCTGTCCCAGTTCCCTGAGGGCATACTCCGCCGAGCGGATGATCCCCTCCCTTGAATCGGTCAGAGTGCCGTCCAGGTCGAAGAGGATGATCCCGTACTCATTCAGTGATCTTTCTTGCTTCAATGTAATACCTCTTATCAGCGGCGTGTCCCATAGAGAAGGTCTTTCTTGGCAGGGCGCCGTCAACTATTACTGTCGGGAAAAGCTCCTCCTTGCCCATATCAGGCAGCAGGAAGCCCACTGCATCATCTGCGGCGGCAAGTCTTTCGATGACATCCTCGCCGTGGATGTAGTCTATCTTTCCGCCGAGACCGGGCAGCAGCTTGTCAAGGGCTGTCTGCAATGAGCCTACCGACAGCTTGGAGAGGGGCTTGTGGACATAGAGAGTCTTTCTTTCTCCGTCGCCCACAACGGTGAATCTCTGTTCGGCAGGCTTCTCCGAAAGCTCCAGCACATCCGTGAGATGCGCCATAAGGGCTTTTACGTCCACACCTGTAACTATGCGGTGGATAGCCTCGAAGCGCAGCGCCTCGGAGTGGAGGTTCACTATCTCCACCAGTGCATAGCGGGCGGGGTGGTCAGAAAGGTCCTTGCCGGGGTTCGCTGCTTTGAGCTGCTCATAGAACTCCTTAGCGGTAGCAAGGCTGTGGTTGCCGTCGCCCATAGCATATACCAGCGGGCTTTCCTCGTTAAGGCCGTACTTCTTGTTGAAAGTATCGATATCACCGAGAGCCTCCAGCACGGCAAGCGCCTTTTCTGCGGCGGCATCGCTGCAGAGCCAGCCTTTTATGCTGCCGCCTCCCTGCATGAGCTTGAAGTCATAGAGCTTCTCAAAGCTGTCCTTGACCTCTCCCGCAGGCTCGACTACTGTTTTGTCGGCGTCGTCAATGAGTATCATTATATGCGGCAGTTCCACGGGGGCGCCGTTCCTTATCTTTATCCTGGGAGGGATGCGCTCCACCACGGTAGCTTCGGTAGCCCTTACCTGAGACCTTGAGCCTTTCCTGTAGTCATACTTCTCCAGATCTATCTTTCCGATAAGGCCGGCTCGCACCAGTCCGTCGGACTGCACTCTCTCGATATACACAAGGGCATCCTTTTTCTCGGTGAATACACCTTCTTCGAGGTACTTGCTCATATTGCCGTGTATAGCCTCGATCCTGCCGGCAACGTCCTCGTCCTCGAGATACACCTCAGGAAGTATCAGCCGCAGTGCAGAGGGAGCCTCACCCGCGATCTTTTCAGTCTCGGCCCAGTATTCGGGCTCACTGGTGTACTGGTCGCAGGCGACTACCGCCCACTTCTCCATATCGGCGTTCTTCGGCAGAAGTATATCGGCTTTTGAAAATGCAGTCATTGTTTTTACCTCCGTTATTCTTTTTTATCGTCATCCGTCTGCGGGGGATAAGCTATTCTCTGCGGGAGCTTCTGCTCGCTCTTTTCCTCAGCTTCGGATGTTTCCTTCATCTGCTTGTAGATCTTCCAGACGAACAGCTCCAGCAGCAGCAGAGCAGCAAGCACGGGGAGCCCGTAGTAGAAAATTACAGTTCCCAGCATCCCGGGGCCGAAGAACTCGGCATCCTTTGATGTGATAAGGTCAACAGTGCCTATCGCCGCCGCTATGATCATAAGTACCGCATTGCCTAAGGCAAAGAGCTTCCAGCCCGAGATGTTCTTATTTCTTCGCTTTCCTATCGCTGCCATGACTGTCATCAGCAGAAAGACCACTGCTACGCCCAGGGAAAGCACTCCCATCGCAAACAGGGTCATTGACCATTTTACAGCTAATGTCAGCAGCAGCAGTACTGCTCCCGCCGCTCCGAACACTGCGGCAGGTTTAAGATATTTTGGCATGGCTTATACCTCCGTTTTATCCTGGTCCGGATCTTCGGCTTGTCCGAGGTGATCTTCACGGACGGCTTTGCTTCTTAGCGACAGCCATATTGACAGCGCCGCAAAAAATACGATCCCAAGAGCAGGCAGCACCATCAGCAGCAGAGTCCCTCCGATCAGCCCGTGAATGCTGCCGGAGTAAATACACAACGCCCCCATAAGCACCGCATCCCCGGCGGCGAACATCAGAGCGCTCTGCGGACGGGGTTTTCCGGCTAACTTAGCGATAAGGCATATCGCCGCCATAGTCGCAAAGAGTATTCCCGCTCCCGCAAGGGCAAGTCCGGTCAGGAAAAATACGTCTATCTCAGAAAAGCTGAGCAAGGCAGCTCCCGCGCCGCCTGTTACTGCGGGCCACACCTCCCTTAAACGTTTTCGGCTGCCATATCCCAAAACAGGACGGCAAACCTGCCGTCCCGTTTGTTTCGTTATTATTCCGCCTTATTGGCGCCGCAGCACTTCTTGTATTTAAGGCCGCTTCCGCAGGGGCAGGGATCGTTGGGGCCGATCTTCTTCACTCTGCGGGTGAGGTTGTGATGCTGATTGCCCTCGTTGAGCACCTGCTCTCTCTTGGGAGCCTGAGCCTCGTCGCCCTGCTTTCTCACCTGGATGGTGAACAGCATCCTGACGGTGTCCTCACGGATGGCATCTACCATAGCGTCGAACATCTCGAAGCCTTCCATACGGTACTCTACTACAGGGTTCTTCTGGCCGTAGCTTCTCAGACCGATACCTTTCTTGAGCTCGTCCATATCGTCGATATGAGCCATCCACTTGGTATCGACCACCTTCAGCAGAACGACTCTTTCGATCTCGCGGAGCAGCTCGGTACCCAAGTCTTCCTCACGCTTTGCATACATAGCGTCGGCTCTTTCGGTGAGCATCTTGATGATGTCAGCCTTGGAGACGTCATCCAGTTCCTCGTTGGTGTAGCTGAAATCGTCATCCACGGTGAAAAGTCCCATAAAGTGATCTCTGAGACCTTCCAGGTTCCAGTAGTCGTGCATCTCGTCGTCAGGCAGATAGGTATTCACCGAGGTCTCGATATAATCAGAGATCATACTGAGGATGTAGTCGTGTATATCCTCGCCGTTCAATACCTTCTGTCTCTGGCCGTAGATGATCTCACGCTGAGCGTTCATAACATCGTCGTAATTCAGAACGTTCTTTCTGATATTGAAGTTCCTGCCTTCGATCTTCTTCTGGGAAGACTCGATGACGCTGGAAAGCATCTTTGACTGGATAGGTGTGTTCTCGTCAACTCTGAGGGCGTTCATCATACCGGTGATGCGCTCGCCGCCGAAGAGTCTCATAAGGTCGTCCTCCAGCGAGAGGAAGAACAGGCTCTCGCCCGGATCTCCCTGACGTCCGGAACGTCCGCGGAGCTGGTTGTCGATACGTCTCGACTCGTGTCTCTCGGTACCGATGATGAACAGACCGCCTGCTTCCTTAACGGCCTCGGCCTTTTCCTTTACCTCGGCGCCGAACTTGTCAAGGAACTCCTTGTATTTTGCTCTTGCTTCAAGTATAGTCTCGTCCTCGGTCTCGGCGAAGCCGGTAGCCTCCACGATGACCTCCTCAGGGTACTCCATTTTATAGAGTTCCTCGGTGGCAAGATACTCGGCGTTACCGCCAAGGATTATATCCGTACCACGTCCGGCCATATTCGTAGCTATGGTAACTGCTCCGAACTTTCCGGCCTGTGCGACGATCTTTGCTTCCTTCTCGTGGTATTTGGCGTTGAGCACCTGATGCTTTACGCCCTTGTTTTTCAGCAGTCTGGACAGATGCTCCGACTTCTCGATGGATACGGTACCTACAAGGACGGGCTGTCCTTTTTCGTGGCACTCGATGATCTGCTCGATAACGGCGTTGAACTTGCCCTTCTCGGTCTTATAGACAACGTCAGGGTGATCTTTTCTGATAACGGGCCTGTTGGTAGGAACTTCGATACAGTCCAGCTTGTATATCTCTCTGAACTCGTCTTCCTCGGTAAGAGCCGTACCGGTCATACCGGAGAGCTTCTTGTAAAGGCGGAAGAAGTTCTGATAGGTAATGGTGGCGATGGTCTTGCTCTCGCGCATTACCTTAACGCCTTCCTTGGCCTCGATAGCCTGATGCAGACCGTCGTTGAAGCGTCTGCCTTCCATGATACGTCCGGTGAACTCATCAACGATGAATACCTCATCGCCGCCGCTCTTGCCGGGCTTTACCACATAGTCTATATCCTTATGCATCGTACCGTTGGCCTTGATAGCCTGATTGATATGGTGCAGCAGAGTCATATTGTCGGCATCCATAAGGTTCTGCACGTTGAATGCCTTCTCTGCCTTGGAGACGCCCGACTTGGTCAGGGTAGCTGTCCTTGCCTTCTCGTCGATGATATAGTCGCCGCCCAGAGCGTCGTTATCGGCCTTGTCGTCCATTTCAACAACGGTGATAGGCTTCAGAGTCTTGGCAAAGCGGTCTGCAAGGGTGTAGAGCTCAGTGGACTTGTCGCCCTGGCCGGAGATGATAAGAGGAGTTCTCGCCTCATCTATAAGTATGGAGTCCACCTCATCCACGATAGCGAAGGAGTGGTCTCTCTGCACCTTATCCTTTTTATAAATGACCATATTGTCTCTCAGATAGTCGAAGCCGAACTCCGAGTTGGTCCCGTAGGTAATGTCGGCGTTATAGGCGGCTCTTTTGTCGGCATTGCTCATACCCTGGAGCACGCAGCCGATAGACTGTCCCAGGAAGCGGAACACCTTGCCCATTTCCTCCGACTGGAACTTAGCCAGGTAGTCGTTGACGGTAACGACGTGAACGCCCTGACCGTTCAGCGAGTTGGCATAAGCGGCGAGGCAGGCCACAAGAGTTTTACCTTCACCGGTCTTCATTTCGGCGATACGGCCCTGATGAAGCACGATTGCGCCTATGATCTGCACAGGGAAAGGCTTTTTGCCCAGAACTCTCCATGCAGCCTCACGGCATACAGCGAGAGCGTCCGGCAGCACATCGTCAAGGGTACCCAGCCCGTCGGAGATCTTATCCTTCATCAGCTGAGTCTGAGCTCTCAGTTCCTTATCGCTCATAGCCTGATACTTTGGCTCCAGATCCAGCACCTGCTGCTTGATAGGCTCTATCCTTTTAAGTTCTTTCTTGGAATAGTTTCCGAATATTGCATCGACTAAACCCATATTTTCATTCCACCTTAATAATTACTTTCCTATTATCTTCCCGGAAGAATTCCCGGATATTGATATAGCAATACATTTTATATTATACCAAATTCCGGAGGGAATGTCAAGCTTTTTATGCTACGCACCGGTCATTATGCACAGAAGACCTCCCGTCAGCGCAAAAAAAGCACCTCCGCCGTGGTACAGCGAAGGTGCAGGTGAATTTATGCCATCTGGTTGAGCTCGTTCTGCATGAGAGCGAGTGCTGCGGGAGAAAGAAGTATCATAAGGATAAGATACATAGTGGAAAGACCGGTCTGCTGACCGCCTCTGATGCTCTTGGCCTTGTCGATCCTCTCGCCCTGTTTGAATGCCCAGTAGAAGCCGTAGATACCGAAGGTAACTATGGTAAGAAGAACTACCATACCGCCGGTGGTGGCATTGGGCTCACTGGCGACGATCTTGGTCTCGTCATTGAGCTTATACATCCAGTAGAACATATAGATGCCTAAAGTAACGATACTCAGGACCACGCAAAGAGCGATGCCGCGCTGTGGTACGCTTGCTCCGGCTGCAGCAGGTGCTGCTGAGGGTGCTCCGCAGTTGGGACATACGCCGCCGTCAAACTGTGCTCCGCAATTATTGCAGATCATTAGAATCATCTCCTGTTCAATTTTCATCGGACAGGAAAATCATCCTGCCTTGAAATTATTTTAACATATAAACAGATTATTTGCAATAGGCAATTATTACAACATATTGTGCATTTATTTGTAACTCTGTCACAATAACGTGTTCTGTGCCGCCTGGTTACGGTCAATAGACAGCATTTGCCAGCATCAGCTTGATGCGGTTCTCCTGATTGACTTTGGTAGCGCCGGGATCATAGTCTATGGCTACGATGTTGGCATCGGGATAGGCCTGCTTGATGACGCGGCTCATACCCTTTGCGACTATATGGTTGGGCAGACAGCCGAAGGGCTGGGTGCAGATGATGTTCTTGGTGCCCGTCTCGGCGAGTGCGGCCATTTCGGCGGTGATGAGCCAGCCTTCTCCCATCTTTACGCCCTGGTGGATGTACTTGTCGGCACACTTTCTGAGATGCGCAAAGTCATGGGGCGGCTGGAACACGCCGTGCTCCTTGATTATCTTTATCTGCTGCTGCTGGTATTTGTAAAGCACCTTATAGCCGATATCGAATATGCGGGTGGTCATAGTGTTTATGTCGTAGAGCTCCTTATCGTTGAGCGGATCTGACGCACAGTAGAGCACGAAGTCCAGAAGGCCCGGCACGTTGGGCTCGCAGTTCTCCGATATCAGGAACTCGTTTAAGTCATTGTTCGCAAGGGGAGAATATTTAACGAAGATCTCTCCCACGATGCCGACTCTCGGCTTTTTCTCGTTTGTTCTGGGGATAGCCGCGAAGTCTTTCAGCATAGCCTTGTATATGGGAGTGGTGTAGAGGTATGACTTGCGGTCCATGAGCTTGTCCAGCCTGTGGAGCCAGCGGGCCAGAAGGCGGTCGGTGTCGCCCTTGTTCATCTCATAGGGCCTGCACTGATTGTACAGCAGCATCAGCATATCGCCGTATATGACCGCATAGATCAGCATCAGGGCGATCTTGGGAGTCATAGGGAAGGCGGGGTTGCGTTCAAGCCCGCTGAAATTCAGCGAGATGACCGGCACCTGAGGAAACTGGTTCGCCACGGCCTTTCTTATGAGATGGATATAGTTCGATGCTCTGCATCCGCCGCCGGTCTGGGACATCAGCAGTGCGACTTTATTCACGTCGTATTTCCCGCTTTTGAGTGCATCCATAAACTGTCCGATGACCAGCAGGGCAGGATAGCAGGCATCGTTGTGGGTGTTTTTCAGCCCCTCGTCGATGACGTTTCTTGTACGGTTGGTGAGAAGCTCCATCTTATAGCCGTTCTTCTGATAGATCTTGGCCATCAGCTGAAAGTGTATGGGCAGCATATCGGGGATGAGGATAGTATAGCCCTGTTCCTTCATTTCTTTGGTGAATACCGTTTTGTACACCCGGTCGGAGCCGCCGATATTCTTTCTGGCGATCTCCTCGTCCGTAAGGGTTTGTTTGTTTTTGTTCATCGCTGCTGCTCCTCCTTTTCTTCGAGTGCCGCTGCGAGAGATCTCAGCCTGATCTTTGCTGCGCCCAGGTTGGTGATCTCGTCGATCTTGAGCTGTGTATAGAGCTTGCCCTTCTCCTCAAGGATCGCCCTGACTTCGTCGGTGGTGACGGCATCTATGCCGCAGCCGAAGGAGACCAGCTGTACCAGCTGCATATCATCGTTCTGGCAGACAAACTGTGCCGCGCGGTACATCCTTGAATGGTAGGTCCACTGATTGAGCACATCGAGGGGCGGCACGTCAACGAAGTTGGCCACGCTGTCCTCGGTGACCACGGCAAAGCCCAGCGAGGCTATCAGCTTGTGTATGCCGTGATTTATCTCTGGATCTATATGGTAAGGTCTTCCGGCGAGGACGATTATCTTCTGCCCCTTGCTCCTTGCATGGGCGATGATCTCGCCTGCCTTCTTCTCTATGCGTTTGCGGAAGCGCTTCTGCTCGGTGTAAGCCTTGTTGAGCACGCCCAGGACCTGCTGCTGGGTGATGCCGTATTTTTTGAAGGTCTGCGCAACGACCTTTGCAACGTGGCCCTTCATATTTATATTAAGGAAGGGCGACTTGAAGTTGCGCTCGTTGAGCTCGGGCATATTGGCTCTCAGCAATTCGGGATAGTAAGCCACCACGGGGCAGTTATAATGGTTGTCCGAGCCGCCCTCGTCTATGTTGTAGCTCATACACGGATAGAATATCATATCCACGCCTTTTTCCAGGAGGCTGATAATATGCCCGTGAGTGATCTTTGCGGGATAGCAAACAGTATCCGATGGTATGGTCTGCTGGCCTTTGTAGTAGGTATCTCTGGTGCTTTCCTCCGATATGACCACCTCGAAGCCCAACTCATAGAGCATCGTGTGGAAATAGGGCATCAGGTCATAGAAGGACAGAGCCAGCGGCAGGCCGATCCTGGCCTTTGGGTGAGCCGGCTTCTTTTCGGCATAGGCCCTGATCTCGTTATACTTGAACTCCACCATATTCTCGACCTTGTTCTCGATCTTAATGCCGGCGCCTTTTTCACAGCGGTTGCCGGACACGAAGCGGTGGCCGTCGTTGAAGCGGATTATGGTCAGATTGCAGTGGGCGGTACAGCCGCGGCACTGGGTGGCAAAGGAGTTGTAAGCGAACTCCTGCAGCTGTTCCTTAGTGAGCACCTTCGAGCGGGCGTCGGGGAGGTTCCTGCATTTCTCCTTGGCGAACAGCGCACAGCCCAGTGCTCCCATAAGCCCTGCGATAGCGGGACGGATAACGTTCCTGCCCAGCTCGATCTCAAAGGAGCGCAATACTGCGTCGTTCAGGAAAGTGCCGCCCTGTACGACGATATTCTTTCCCAGCTCATCTATCGACTTGGCCCTTATGACCTTGTAGATAGCGTTCTTTATGATAGACGAGGACAATCCCGCCGAGATGTCCTCCACTGAGGCGCCGTCCTTCTGCGCCTGCTTTACGGAGGAGTTCATAAACACAGTGCATCTCGAGCCAAGTTCCACGGGAGCCTTGGCGAACAGCCCCAGCCTTGCGAAATCGGCGATCTCATAGCCCATAGCCTGGGCAAATGTCTGTATGAACGAGCCGCAGCCTGACGAGCAGGCTTCGTTGAGCATTATGCTGTCGATAGCGTTGTTCTTGATCTTGAAGCATTTTATATCCTGGCCGCCGATGTCAATGATGAAGTCAACATCCGGGCAGAAGTAAGCCGCCGCCTTGTAGTGGGCGACTGTTTCCACTATTCCGTAGTCCACGCCGAGGCCGGCTTTGATAAGGTCCTCGCCGTAGCCGGTGACTGCCGAGGCTTTGATAACGAGGCCGTCGGTGGCAAGGTCATATATCTCCTCCAGCTTGGCGGCGATGACGTCCAGCGGCTGGCCCTTGTTGGAGCCGTAATACTGATAGAGCAGTCTGCCGTCGGGGGTGATGAGCACCAGCTTTGTGGTGGTGGAGCCTGCATCTATACCGAGGTAGGCATCCCCGCGGTAGGTCTGTATATTTTCATATTTAAGGTCCGACTGCTTGTGCCTGTCAACGAATTCGCGGTACTCCGCCTGATTTGCGAACAGGGGCTTGCCGGTAACGATAGTGTCGTGAGCCTTTGCATTGACGATCTTCTCTATGGCCTCATCCACGGTGAGGATATCGCCCATTTTCTGGGCGTGGAGAGCTGAGCCCAAAGCCATAAAGCACGGAGCCATCTCCGGGAACACAGCGTGCTCTGCATCGAGCTTCAGGGTGTCAACGAAGGCTTTTCTCAGACCTGAAAGGAATGACAGCGGCCCTCCGAGGAACAGCACCTTGCCTTCCAGCTTTCTGCCCTGGGCGAGTCCGGAGACGGTCTGATCGACGACAGCCTGGAAGATCGAAGCGGCTATATCCTCTTTCTTGGCTCCCTGATTGAGCAGGGGCTGGATATCGCTCTTGGCGAAAACACCGCAGCGTGAGGCAATGGGATATATCTTTTCGGCTTTGAGCGACATAGCGTTCATCTCGTCGGCGGAAACACCGAGGAGGCTTGCCATCTGGTCTATGAAGGCGCCGGTGCCGCCGGCACAGGTACCGTTCATCCTCTGCTCGACTCCGCCGGTGAGGAAGATTATCTTGGCATCCTCGCCGCCCAGCTCTACCACCACATCAGCATCCGGGTAGGTCTTGTTAACGGCAGTGAAGGCCGAGAATACCTCCTGCACGAAGGTCATCCCGCAGGCCTCGGCGATACCGAGTCCGGCCGAGCCGGTTATAGCTATCCTGAAGCTGACGCCGGGATAGGTCTCCCCGATAGTGCGGAGCTGTTCAGCCACAGTTTCGCGCACTTTGGAAAAATGCCTTTCATATTTATTATAGACGATGTCGTCCCCGTCCAGTATGACAGTTTTAACGGTAGTTGAACCGACGTCGATACCGAGACTCAAGATCTTCTCCATAAACCATTCCTCTTCTGCAATAAAAGCTGTAATATCACCAATGCGTACACAGCATTAGTATATCACACTTGGAATGATAATGCAAGTATTTTTTGTTTTAATAAAATAAGACCGGTATTTGAAGAACGACACAGATCAGCCGCCGGAGGAGGGGTGATCTGTGCGCAGTGAAAGGATATGTGGACCGCTTTGCTCAGGCTGATGATCGACGGTCCCGGCTCCTGCCGGTATCTTTTCCCGCCGCTGTGCATATATATCTACAAAACAATGGACGCGCCCTGAGGAGCGTCCGGAAAAGAGGATATAATATGTTCGTCAGATCGGTCAAGCTCAAACGCCCCGGGCTCCTGCTCGCTGTCATCGGAGCCCTTATCACTGCTTTCGTTGTCTTCGCTGTGATCAAAGCCGCCGCCGGCAGAAAGGTCAGCTTCGACCTCCGTACCGAGGCCGACCGTCTCGCCTTCATCCGCCAGATGGGCTGGGAGACCTCGGATAAGTATTCCTCCTGCCGTTCGGTCACTATCCCGAAGGAGTTCAGCGATGTCTATGAGCAGTACAATGAACTTCAGAAGCAGCAGGGCTTCGACCTCGGGGACTATAAGGGACGTACCGCCGAGATATACACCTATCCGATATATAACTACGAGGGACATACCGACAAGGACTGTATGCAGCTCACTCTTATCATTGCTGACGGTACGCTCATCGGCGGGGATGTCTGCTGCACCGAGCTGGGAGGCTTTATGCAGGGGCTCCGCAGGCTCGGCAGCTGAGTTATTCCGTTATCAGCTCCCTGATGCTCACTTTCTTTATCCTTCGGGAGGTCAGCAGTGCGAACAGCGTTACGCTGGCTGTTATGAAGGATCCTGCTCCGATAAAGGTCAGGGGAGTGCTGTCTGTGGTCACGCGGTTCACTCCGAAAAGGCTGAATATCAGGTTGAGCAGATCATCCGAGAACAAAGCTCCCGCAGCTGCTCCGACGATGCTGCCTGCCAGCGAGATGATAAGGAACCTTACAGCGAACTGCTTTCGGAGTCTTCGTTCAGTGAAGCCTATGGATTTGTAGATGCCCAGGTCGGTGCGTTCCTGCATAAAAGCCTTGGTGCAGACCATTATGACCGCCACGAGCGCGAACACTCCCGAAAAGGCGTAGATCATTATTCTCATAGCCCGCGCCGCCGACATAAGAGTGTCATTGTAAAGATCGTCCTCAAACCTATGGGCGGTAGCAGTAAGGAGCTCGCCGTACCTGCTGTTCAGCTCCTTGGCTATCTGATCGGCCTCTGAGGTGTCTGCGAGCACCAGGCCGAAGGAGGACAGGGAGTTGATTCCGATGCGTTTTGCCGCGTCAAGGCTCATGGCCGTGCAGTAACCTGCGTCGTTGCCTGTCTGATATATTCCCGAGACGATATAGCTTTCTTCCTGTGTCTTGCGCGATACCGTTACTCTGCTGCCGATCTCCAGATCAAGGGCATCGGCAGCAGAGATGGTCACGAGGATCTCATTGTTGTAGAGGGGGAGCCTGCCTTTCAGCAATCCCGGGAGGAAGTTCACATCCTTCCATACCTCGCACATTATGTTTTCGCCGTCCACCGAGAGGTAAACTGCCGAGCCGTAGTATTTCTTCTCGATAGGGGTATATTTCTCGACGGTGCGTTCGATCTCATCTATGCGGGACAGCAGCTCCTGTGAGTCTTTGGCGCGCAGGGAGATATCGTCATAGTACATACCCATTGATTCGAGGGCCGATCTGCTGTTTATCGCCGAGGACATAACGTTCACCGTCACCGTGAAAAAGGTCAGCAGAGCCGTGATGAACAGTATGCCTATGTATTTTCCCAGGGATGAGGTGAAGGAGCGGTAGGCGATGGATGCCGTGAGTCCACGCTTGGTGATCGGTGCCGTGAGGCGGCTGCTGAAATATATGTCCTCTCTGCCGCCGGAGATAGCTCTCACAGGGGAGATGCGGGCGAGCCTTCTTGCAGAGAAGAACACCAGCCCTGCCGACAGCAGGAATATCCCCAGCACGATCAGCGCTGTCCCGCCGAAGGCTATGCTCCTGTCGGGAAGGATGCCGGTAGTCTTCATGAATATCCCGCTCAGCGACCTTTCGAGGGGCACCGACAGTATGATGCCTGCTGCCATACCGATGATCTCGGCCAGGATGTATCTCAGCAGTATCACCTGTGTGATCTTCCGGTTGGTGAAGCCCTGGGCTTTGAGTATGCCCAGATTCTCATAGTCCATCTCTATCTCGGTGCGAATGCTGTGGGCAATGATTATCAGCACGATCACGAACAGCACTGCCACGAAGCCGAGCACCACATCAAGGATGATATTCATAAACAGCCCGGTGTATCTTTCCGACTGCTCATTTGTCAGCGAACCTGTCGATTTGCTGACGATGCCCGTTTCAAGGTTTAGCTGCCGGAGAAACTTGGCATCCGAAAGCCCGGAGTCTGCTTTGAATACTTTGACCTGCTTGAACAGCTTTGTGTTCGTTTCGGACTCTGCGGCTTCGACGATGCGGCAAATCTCGTCATAGTCGCTTCGGGAGATGAAGACGTTCTTCCAGCCTATCATGGAAGAACCATGGACGGGCTCCTGTAAAAAGCCCTTTATCCTGAACTCTCTGACCGTGCCGGCGAACTCCGATCTGATGATGTCGCCTTCCGTGCAGTCCATTTTAGAGCGCAGGCCGTAGGGAAGGTATATCTCGCCTTTGTTCAGCTCGGGGATAGTGTCCTCGAAGCTGTCGTGACCGGGGGAATAGAGCTTCAGCCCGTCCCGCATCACAAAGAAGAAATAGCTGTTTTCATCGCTGTAGCGGGGAAATACGGTCTTGCCGGTATTGACGAAGGAGTCATAGACCTCGGCTTTGTCCACGAGGCTGCTCCGGCGAACCTTGTCCAGCAGATCTTCGTCCAGGCTCCGGGCGGATATATAGATGTTGGCTGAACCCACTTCGGCGCCGTCCTGAGCTGTTTTCAGGGCGCTCTGATAATTCTTCCTCACTCCCAGCACCGCCGCCGCTGTGGTGACGATTATGAGAGTGAGTATCATAACGCTGATGAATGAGCCTTTTTTATATTTGATATTGGCTTTGAGAAGAATTGACAGTTCCATACCTTCACCTCACCAGTGCAGCGACGAGAGCCAGGCGTTCACCTGAGAGATGCGGCTTTTTTCCTCTGCCTCGTCATAGGGAGGGAGATCCAACTCGCCGATGATGCTGCCGTCCTCGAGGTAGAGCAGTCTGTTGGCGCGAAGCGCCGCCCTGGGGGCGTGAGTGACCATAAGGATGCTCTGTCCGTTTCTGTTGAGCCCGGTGAGCAGCTCCAGCACGTCGCCGGAGTTCTTTTTGTTGAGAGCCCCTGTGGGCTCGTCGGCAAAGAGCAGTTCAGGCTTGTTGATGACAGCTCTTGCGATAGCGCAGCGCTGCTGTTCGCCCCCCGACACCTGTGAAGGAAGGTGAGTCTTTATATGTGAGATGTTCATTTTCTCCAGCAGTTCATCGGCTCTGGCACGGATCTCCTCAGCAGGGATGTTCTTGTTGAGATAGCCCGGCACCGCCACGTTCTCGAACAGCGTCAGGTTGCTCACAAGGTGCATCTGCTGGAACACGAAGCCCATTTTGGTATGTCTCAGCTCGGCCAGACGCTTCTCGCCGGCAGAGGCCAGATCCTCGTCCCCGAGCATAACTCTGCCGGAGGTGGCTCTGTCCATACCGCTGAGGGTATATAGTAAAGTGGATTTTCCCGAGCCGCTGGCGCCCATAACTACGGTGAAGTCGCCTTCATAGAGGTCAAGATCTATGTTCGTAAGTATATGCACCTGACCGCCGTTGTGAGCAAAGCTCTTGCAGAGGGCTTTTGCCGACAGTATCACATTTTTCATTCTGCGTCCTCCTTAAAGCTCAGTTCACCGTTGCTGCATTTGCCGTTTGTCTCTACTATTATATATAGCTCGTCGGTCTCCGGGATCGCTTCCGAGAGACTGACCTCTCCGCCGGATGAAAGTTCCGCCCACCTGGTCTTGCCTTCGCCGCAGTCGTAGTACACGGTGAGATCTCCCTGCTCCAGACTGCCGCTGCAGGTGAGCCTGCCGGCCCTGCCCTCAGGGCTCAGCTTGTAGGATATTGTGCCGTCGAAGGAATAGAAGCTCATATCGGCCGAGTCAGAAGAGTTTGAATGTACGAATCCCACGGCGTAGTAGCCGGAGGGATATTTCCCGCAGCCGGTAAGGCCGCAGACTGCCAGCAGCGCGGCAGCAGCGGGGACAAAGAGTTTTTTCAGCATTATGCGGTCTCCTCTCATTTTGTTCTTCTGTAAAAAGGATACCGCATTTCTTATTAAGAAGTAATTAAGACATCATGTTTTTCTCAAAGCCATCCTTACCGTCACTTCCAGCCCGCCTTCAGGCAGATTGCGCAGGCTGACGCTGCCGCCGTGCTTCTCGGCTATATATTTTACGATATAAAGGCCCAGTCCCGAGCCCTGCTCATTGCCGCAGTTGTGTCCGCGGTAGAATTTTCCGAAGATGAAGGGTATATCCTCGTCGGGTATGCCAGGCCCCCTGTCGCTGACTGTCAGCACAGCTTCGTCTCCGTCTTTTGCCAGCGCGGCGGTGATCTTTGTGCCTGCGTATTTGCGGGAGTTGTTTACAAGGTTTTCCAGAAGCTGCGTGATGCGCTTTTTGTCTGCCGTGACGGGGAGCGGTTCGCCAGCTCCGACAAAGCGTATGTCGCCCCGCTCGGCAGAAAGCTCCTCCAGAGTGTCTGATATGAACTCGCCCAGCTCAAAGTCCTCTCCCGCCACCGAGAGCTTGTCAAGACTTGACAGCGAGTGCAGGAACAGATCGTTGGTGAGTCTTGCCACTTCGTCGCACTTGCGGGTGATGACGGAAAGGTATCTTGCACGCTTTTCGGGGGTGGTGTCCATATTGGCCTCCAGCCCCTCGGCGTATGCCCGCAGGGAGGCTATTGGAGTCTTTATGTCATGGGAAAGGGTGGCGATGACCGTCTTGTTGTTCTCTATGGCTTCACGCTCACAGGCGCGGGATTTGGTGATCTCCCGGCGCATACTGTCAAAGGCCCAGGTGAAGGTGCCGAAATAGTTGGCCCTGTCATATTCGAGCGATACATCAAAGTTGCCCATTGCGATCTCTCCGGCGAAGCCTTTGAGCTTGTCGAAGGGGCGCAGCACTGAGAAATACACATAGGCAAGGACTCCGCCCATGAACAGAAGCGACACCCCTGAGATCACAAGGACCTCTGTTCCGATGTTCTTCTCTGAGCTCCCCGAGCGGAGAGCCGCGGCCAGTTCTTCAGCCTTTTCTTCGGCCTTTTCGGTCTCGCCCGACTTGTAAAGCTGTTCTATCTCGTTCAGGGCGACGATCTGCTCCCCGCTTTTGTCTGAACTGTCGGAGCCCTTCAGCACCGACGAGAGCAGCACAGCTGTGCAGACAAGCAGCAGCGCAAAGGCAGCGGCTGCGGTCAGCAGCTTCTTTTTCATTCGCTCACCTCCAGCATATATCCCACCTTGAATACTGTCTTTATAAAGACGGGCCGGGCGGGATCGTCCTCCAGCTTCTCCCTCAGCCAGCGTATATGAACGGTGAGCGTAGAGGGCTCCACCGACGAGAAGGCTCCCCACACCTCCGAGAGCAGCCTGTCCTTTTCGACGGCAGTGTTCTTATGCTCGCAGAGGTAAGACAGCAGGTCGAACTCTCTTAGCGACAGCGAAACGGGGCTGCCGTTTTTTGTGACCGTCCTGGCGGTGAGATCGACCTTCACGTTCCCAAAGGACAGTATGCGCGATTCCTTCGTGAACCCGTAGCTCCGCCGCATAAGAGCATTCACGCGGGAGAGCAGCTCCTTCATCGTATAGGGCTTGGGGAGATAGTCGTCGCCTCCCAGGTCAAAGCCAGTGATCCTGTCGTCCTCGCTGGTACGTGCGCTGGCGAAGATCACCGGAACTGTGGAAACTCTTCTCAGCTCGCGGCACAGCTCAAAGCCTGTGGAGTCCGGCAGGTTTATATCGAGGAGTATCAGGCTGAACCTTTTTTTCTCCAGCAGATCAAAGGCCCTGCCGGCGCTTTCCGCACACACGGCGGTATAGCCGTGCTCTTCCAGCATCTCCGAGATTATGAAAGACAGATCGGTGTCGTCATCTATGATAAGTATATCTCTGCTCATAAGAAAATCTCCTTTTCAGCGCATTGATAAAAGGCCGCCGCAGGCTGGTTCCATCCAAAGCCTGCTTGCAGCCTCTGATCTTTTCAGTGTTTCAGGGAACTGGTCCTGCCTTGTCCATACGTTCAAGCAGCATTGACATTACCGTTTTGGCGAATTCGCTGCGCTTGTCCTCCCGGACGAAGTTCGAGAATGCCGTACCCGCAAGGCTTCTTATCATCGAGTAGCATCCAAGGGACTCCTCGATGCGTCTGAGCTCATACGTGTCGTCGGTGCCGAAGTAGTCCCTCTCGAATATATCCCAGACTTTTTCCACCTTGTCAAGACTCATCCCCGTGTATTTCACGGCGGCGTCAGCGCTCTTCACAGAGATAAGCTTCATTATGTGGAACATCCCCGCAAGATCGACTATCGGGTGTCCCAGCGAGGCATCCCCCATATCTATCAGTATAAGCTCTCCATCCGAGACCATTATGTTCCCGGGGTGAAAATCGCCGTGGATGAAGGTGTTCCTTTCGGGTATGGCGTTTATGAAGGCATAGACCTTCTCCATATCTTCCATACGGTAGTACCCGCTGCGCGCACCGATATTTGCCCAGTGCCTGAGAGAAAGGCGTGCGTCCGGCAGGCTGCCCGGTTCAAATTCGGTTGAGTGGAGCTTTTTCAGCAGGGCTGACATTTTCAGCGCATACTCCTCCAGCATTCCGGGCTCGGCGGTGATGACCTGTCCCAGTGTCTTCGCGTTGATGAGCTCATAGACCATTCCCGTCTCGCTCCCCACCCTGACAATGTCATAGGGTATCGCCGAGGGTATGCCGCGGAGGAAGGCTGTTCTTGCCGAATCGTGCTCCCTTTCGATCTTCTCGGGGGGATTGGTATGGCGGTCGTAGATCTTGACTATGCACTCGTCGTTGAGCCTGTACACCCTGCCGTTTGCTCCGGAACCGATGAGCTGTGATTCATCTACTGCCAGCTCACGCTTCTTTTTGCTTATCCGGAACAGAGTTGTGAAACCTGTCATATCGAAGATCTCATATACCTGCGCAGAGACATTGATTATCGCCATTTCTCCCAGGTCACGTCTCAGCTTCATCAGGACTCTCAGCCCCGAGCTGGAAATGTACTCCAGCCCTTCCGCATCAATGATCATTTCGCCCCCCGCATTGGCCTTGTGTATCCTGTCCATTTCGGAGGCGAATTCAGGGGCGTTGTTGGTATCTATCCTTCCTCTCAGATAGACGCATACTTTCCCTCCGCTGACGGTATATCTCATAGTGTTTGCTCCTTTATCTTTCTATCGGCTTGCCGTTGAGGGAGAATCTCTTGTGGCAGCTGATGATCTTCAGGTTGTCCTCGGGGATGAGCACATCTCTGTCCAGCTTGGTATTGACCAGCCACTTTACATCTGAATTGCATATCACTGCCTGGCCGTTCCTATTGAATCCGCCTATCGCTATGGCCTTCTCGCCGGAAGTGTCGATCCGCATCGAGCACGAACGCGCCTCGATGAGAGTGCGTCCGTCCATAGAGCCTATGCCGGTGGTGAGGTCGGCGCTCAGCGCCACGACGGGGCTGGCTTCCGAGAAGGAGGTCACCGACATACCGCTGCCGATGGTGCCTATGCCTGCTACCTGGTGTCCGCTGCCGTAGAGCATAAGGGCGCTCTTTTCCACAGAGACTCTTGCATCGCCGCTTAATGAGCCTGCCCCCACTCCTGCAGAGGATGTATATTCCAGTGAAACGTTGCAGTCACGCATCTCGATATCGGCGCTGCCGGAGAGTGCGCCGATGCATACTGATTCGTTGCCGGAGGACTCAAGTATATACTGTCCGGCGTTCATCCTTATCTTTCCGCCCAGTCCCGAGCCGATACAGCAGCCGGTCACGCCCCTGCCCAGTATCTCTATCAGGCCGCTCTGTTCAAAAGTGAGATCGCCGTGTTCGTTCTCAGGATCCTCGCCTATGCCGAAGTAGGAATGAGATATGAGCTGTATTGCGATATTGCCGTCTCCCTCAAAGGTCAGGCGGGAGCTTTTGGGAACTCTCACGCCCGAGCCGTGGAGGATATTCTCTCCCCCGATGACGAGGGTGACGTCTGCGTTTTCACCTATATCTATGCAGGCCTTCCCCTTGGGGTAGGCAAAATAGACGTTCTCCAGAGTGATCCTGCCGGTATATCCCGGTTCGATGCTCATATGCACCTGAGTCTTCGTGCCGGGCGTGCCGATAACGGCGATGTCCTTGTACACCATTGCTCCCTTGCCGACAATGATCTCTGTTATGCCGTCCTTGACCAGTGCGGGCAGCGAGATCCTGTTGGTCTTGCCGGCGATGTACTGCTGCCTTGCGGCGCCGTTCAACAGCTCCTGATGGCAGGCTTTTATCTCATCGCGTATATCGGGATCTATCTCCTTGACGAAGCCGGGAGCAGGTCTTCCGGTGTAGTAGCCCTGTATAAGGTCCGCCCCGAGCCGGATGACTGTTTTCAGCTCATCATATGTCTCGACGCCCTCAGCCAGAGCCATAATGCTGTTGTCGTGACAGAAGTTTATTATCTCCTTGACGAAGTGCTGCTTCTGGGGCTTGTCCTGTATTTCAGCGAGCAGCGCCCTGTCTATTTTAACATAGTTGGGCATATACCTCAGCAGATTGTTTACATTGGAATAGCCTGTGCCGTAATCATCGACGGCTATCTCAAGACCGAGGTCCTTGAATATATCCTTCAGTCTTGCAAGATCCTTGTCGTCCAGTTCGGAATTCTCGGTAAGCTCGATGACCACCTTGTCGGAAAGTCTTCTCAGGAGCTCTTCGATCATAACGAAGTCCTGACCGTACACCCGCACTCCGGGTATGCTGTTTATAAAGATCTTTGCCTTGCCCAGCTTCTCTTTATTGAGATCCACAAGGCCAAGCACGTTGAGGAAGGTGGCCTTTTCCACATCCACGAGCCTGCTCTGCATATCGCTGTATTTTATTATTGAAAGCGGAGGGATCTTCCTGTCCGCAGCCGAGCGCATCAGCGCTTCGTAGGAGTATATCCCTCCGTCCACCGTGTTGACGATGGGCTGGAAGTGATATGTCAGCAGGTTCTCGTCCAGTATTTTCCCCACAAGATTGTAGTCTTTCTTCTCCTCGTTCGTGAGGCTGTCGTAGGCGATGCCTGCCGCAGCGAACTTGCCGGCCTTCAGCTTGTCCAGCAGCTCGCGAGTCCTGTTTAGGGCAAGATGTCTTCTCAGGCTCTCAAGTCCGCGGGAGACCAGCCCCAGCCATTTCATGCAGGGATCGCCATAGCTTCTCGGCACGCTGCCGTAGCTCACGGCCGCATATCCGAAGCACTGATCTTCACAGAACACTGGCAGGAAGAAATACGCCGAGGGCTCATCCGATCTGGCGAACAGATCCGGGAGCAGCTGCTCTCTGTCAAAGAGCATATCGGTGCTGACGAGACCGTCCTTGCTGTCCTCGTTATACTTTACCGCACAGATCATCCTGTCGGAATAGCCGTTGTTGAAGACTGTCGTATCCGGGTCCTTGTCCATATATCTCCAGGGAGAGCAAAGGCAGAGGCAGAAGCTCTTGGCTCCCTTTATCTGATAGGCATATGAATATATCAGACCGAGATATTCCAGAAGGTCGGTCTGAGCCATGATATCCTCTGCCATAGTGTTGTTCACCGAGTTGAAGCCTTCCTCCGAGAGCTCGGTATCCCACTCTTTTCTTTTGCATGAAAAATCCGGCATATCCGCTCCGCTGCATCCGCAGCTCTCCCCTACGATCAGATGCGGCTTGACATCAAAGGGGGGAGTTTCCCTGCCCTGCATCGAATCGTTTATCCACCCGGCGGCATAGCTGCCGAATTCCTCTGCCGGTATCACCGAGGAGGTTATGGACTTTGGAGAAGTCTGCCCCTCGTAGGTGGAGTCGTAGCTGACGATGCGTATATCTTCGGGTATGCGCAGGCCGTTTTCGGTCAGAGCCTTTCCGAGACCGATAGCCATAGCGTCGTTGGCGCACACCACAGCATCCGGCAGAGGCTCCTTATCCATCAGCAGATCGGCGCATAGCTCACCGCTCTGATACCAGAAGTCACCGTATATCACCCTGTCCTCCGAGAAGGGTATTCCGTGCTGCTCCAGAGCATCACAGTATGCCTGCATCCTCTGCTGTGAGTGTTTGTGCCATCTCTTTCCCGAGAGAAACGCTATATCCCTGCATCCGTGTACCTCGATAAGGTGCGATACCAGTTCCACCACAGCGGAGTAACCGTCGGTGAAAATGCTGGGGAAGTATTTGCTGTCCTTTTCTATAATGAGCACAGGTCCTCTGAAGGAACTGTGGAGCTTTTCCTCCAGCTCATCGGCCACGCCGGCGGTCTGTATGCTGTCTTCGAGCACGACAACGCCGTCGAACATATCCGGCTCCAGAAGAGTAAAGATATTCGACTCGCCTTTTTCGCGCTCCGCGGTATCCTGGTACTTACGGAACATCGAAAAAACGCACACGTCAAGATCCAGGCTGAAAGCATTTCTCAGGAAGCCTGTGATAAACTGGCTCTGATAACTCTCATCGGCCTGACCTGCAAGCAGTGCTATACGTTTTCTTTTAACGTCCATTGCATCCGATCCCCTTGACAGAATTATACGACGGCAGCACCGTCAAGAAAACCTCATAGGTTATATCAAGTTACATTATAACACAAACTAAACAAAAATTCAACGATTTTTGAAAGATTTTCGATAATTTTTATTATGGTTATCCCTTTGACACACCATTTTCAAACACCTTATTTAGGAGATTACGGCAATTAGACCAACGCTGCAAAGTGCATGGCTGACGTCCTTGTTTGCCATCTGCCGGATCCGAGTGCCGCCTTGATCTGAGAATGTCAGGCATCATCCTTTTTTTGGAAACAGCCTTGACGATGCAGGCTTTGTGTGATATGATATCATTGATAAGAAAAATACCGCAGAAAGGAGATATCTGTATGAAAAGACTTGTCAGAACGGTGCTGGCTGCTGCCTGTGCAGCTGCGGTGCTGGTGTCCTCCGCGCTGCCTGCCTTTGGCGAACGCGATATCCCAGGGGACCTGACCACAGGCACTCTCGAATTCTATTTCAGAGCGGAGCGCAGGCTGCAGTATTACTACAGCGATGAGTATTTCTCCGTATCTGCCACGGAGATGAACGAGCATCTCCGGACTATGTCTCTCGATTTGTCTTTTGTATCCTTCGTCAGCTCAGACACATCCGGTGCCTCCGGTGCAAGGGCGCTGTTTGAGGAGATAGGGTTCAGCGCCGGGGATATGCAGGTGGATCAGCTCGACATCAGGCCGGGCAAGGATACCATAGGCTCGGTGATCTGTCATAAGAAGACGCCCTACGGCGAGGTCGTGGCGGTCTCTGTAAGAGGTGCTGCCTACGGCGAGGAATGGGCCAACAGCCTGCTGCTCGGAGACTCGGGGGACGCAAAGGGATTCTCTTCCGCTGCTGAGGAAGTGCTGAAAAGACTGCGGGCCTATGAGGAGAAATACGGCCTCAAGGGCGCCAAGCTCTGGATAACCGGATACAGCCGGGGAGGCGGTGTGGCCGACCTTATGGGCAAGTATATAAACGAGCGCACCGATGATTACGGCGTCACCGAGGACGACGTGTATGTATATACCTTCGAGGCTCCCCGTGCCAGCGGAGAGGCTTCGGGGTATAAGAACATCCACAACATTATGAACCGCAACGATATAGTCACAAAGATATATCCCCGGCAGGTGGGGATGTACAACAGCGGCGTCGAGGAGCTCATAGAAAGGGAAGAACTGAAAGTCACTCCCATGAACTTCAGGATGGACGGCGGATTCAAGCTCAGCCCGCTGGGCGGTGACAGCACCGGCACCCAGCCTGTGAAGAGCAGTTCTATGCCGGAGTTTGAGGAGAAGCTGCTGGAATTTATCTCATCGGATCTTACGAGAGAGGATCTGGACAAATGCTCGGAGCATCTGGGAAACCTTGTCTCTCTCACCATCCGGAAGGACCGGGATGAGATGAACAAGCTGGTCGAATACCTCACCAAGTCAGTCGGCGACAAGTTCAGCGGTCTCGGAGCAGTAAGGCTTGCACCCATTATGATGACGGACATCGGCAGTGAGGATTTTGCCGACGCCGTTTCCGGACTGGCAGACACAATAGTTGCGGGCCTTGAGGAAGGTGACCACAGCCAGTGCCTCACCGAAGAGGAGTTTGTTCAGCTGAAAGCTTCCATACACCCCCTTCTCAGCATACTCGCCCCCCCCATGCTCAGGGATTTCGGCGGCCAGGGAGGAGCACAATTCGAGATGTTGGGGACATTTTTCGGAAATCTTTCGGAAATAGTTGACGAACATCTTCCTTATAACGTGATCGAGATGGTGGAGGCTATGGACAGCTACCATACCTCACCCCCGGAGATCCCCCCGAAAAAGCAGGCAGAGGATACCGCATCCTCCGACGGAGAACTGCCCCGCACGGGTACCATTGCAGTCTGCATAGGGCTGTGTACCGCAGCTGCCGCGGTTTTGGCGGCGATCATCATAGCCAGAAGATCTGCAAAAAAGAAGCAGAGCTGACGGACGGCTCTGTACATTAATAAACAAATAACACCCCCTTTCCGGGCCAGACCGGAGAGGGGGTGTTTTTTACGAAAACATTTTCGCTGCCCGTCCCGGAAGGGGGTAAAAAGCTTATTTTTTGATCTATTTACCGGATATACGAAACATTTTAGTTAAAAGCTGTTAATTAATAAAATCAGTCAACATATGTTTTGGTTAATGTGCTAAAGCTAATAATAATTAATTGTGCAAGCGGACAAAAACCAATTGATAAAGTTGACTATTTTGTATTTTTGTGATATAATATAGAAAATGAAAAAGTGTCTGAATGGTAAGACTGTAAGGGAATTTATTGAAAGGGAAATGGGTTGATAGTATGAAAAAAAGATTTAACAAGATCAGAAAAGGTTTCACTCTGATCGAAATGATCGTTGTCATTGCGATAATCGGCATCCTGGCAACGATACTCGTTCCGAGCATAATGAGTTACGTCAGAAAGGCTCGTATCGGAGCTGCGATAGCTGACGCGAAGACGATCAAATCCTCAGTAGAGTCCTCACTGATACAGAGACTGACAGATGTTGAGCCCGGTGCGCAGTATGCATTCAATAAGGTGCTTTATCTTGACCAGGAGACCAAGAAGAATTTCAGAGAAAGAGAAACTGAGATCGTAGGCGCATTCACGAACCTGAGCTGGTATGTCTATAAGACCGGCGGAAACGCCGCTTCGGGAGGCTCGCAGATCATCGACAAGGTCATTGCCGGCGCTCTGGATGATGCGTTCTCCGAAAAATGGAAAACAGGCAAAAAAGTAAATCCTTTGGGATACAATACCAAGACCAGGAACTGTGAAACGTATGTCAAAGAGAACAATACCAATTTCGGACTGGTCGTTGTTTATAACAGGACCGGTGCTGTACGTCTGCTGCAGCTTTACCGCAAGGGCGTACTGGTAACGTACATAAACGGTGAATTTATCGCCAATGACAGCGCTGATGCCCACTTTGTCGGTACGGGTACCTGGGATACCATTTATAAGGACAGCGGAAAGACATCTCCCGAGGCATACTGCAAGATCCAGCTGTCAAACAAGCAGATCAACAGCGAAGGAAATCTGGGCGGCTGGTATTGATCCAGATACTTTTGTATAACGCCTTTATGATTTTATATCGGCATGGAGCCGGTGCAGTGATGCGCCGGCTCCTTTTATGCTGTGAGCTTTCCGAAGCAGGATCACTCACAGTTCAATATACGGTCTTCGTTCCACGAGCATCTCCTTTGAGAAGCCTTCAACGTACAGCAGTTCAAGGTCATTGACAAAGGCGCCTATGCTCGTTCTCAGCTCCACTATCGCTTCGGCGAGCTCGGGCTTAATGAGCAGCGCCTCGGCGAGTTCTTCGGCGGAGGCTTCGTTTATGCAGACGGTCTTCATCTGCTGGGCCTCGGGAATATCTGATGAGTCAGGATCACCCGTTGTATCCGGCTGAGACGAACTGTCATCCTCTGCCGGAGAGGTGTCTGTCACGTCCTTGGAGGATGTGACCGGAGGGATGACGGTCCCTTCTGACTTGCTGCTGTCAGGCTCGGGGGCAGCGGTGCTCCCGGAGCTGTCGGAGACGGATGATCTTTCGGTGATCTCGGCCCTGCTCGTATCCTTGCCGGAGGCCGTATAGGGGATATGGTCCTCGTCGGAAATAAAAAAATGCTCCCTGATGACCTTCAGCGTTCGCTCGCCGATGCCGAAGATCTCGAGAAGCTCCTCGTAATTATGTATCCTGCCGTGGGCCTCCCGGTAGAAGACGATGCCTTCGGCGGCTGTTCGGTTTATCCCGTGGACGTTCACCAGACATTCGAGGGATGCCTTGTTTATATCCTCCGGGTAACTGAACTGCTCCGCGGTCACGGCGGTCGTGCTCGTCACCGTTTCGGCGGATGCAACCGGGACGGAAGTGGTTTTCGGAGCGGCGGTCACGGTATGTTTTTTCGCTGTGGTTTTTTTGGTGGTTCTGGAGGTGGTCTTTGACGTGGTCTTCGAGGCCTTTGCGGCGGAAGTCTTTGAAGCTTTTGATGTCCCGCCGGCGGAGCTGTCCTTTGCGCCTTTGTTCTTCCCGGAGGCAGAGGAGTCTCCGTGCAAGGTATCACTGCTTACCTCCTCGCCGACCGGATCCTGATAGATCCGCACGCTGTCATCCTTTGACAGCCCGATATCAGAAACTACGGCAGCGCCTGCAAACGCGGCACAGGCGATGATCCCTGCAGCTGCGATGATATGGCTTATCCTGATCCGTGGCTTTGTTTCCGCAGAAGGGCTGTCCGTTTCCTCGACCGACCTTTCGGTTTGATCCGGGAGGAGCTTATCTTCGGTATTATTCAGTTCATTATTAACGCTGTTCTCGGCAGGAGAAAGGTCCTTGTCAGTCTTATCTGTCACACATCCGCCTCCCTTCTGAGGTATAGCCGGCAGGCAAAGCGCCTGTTATCCGGGGATAGGAATGGTACTTACAGTAAAATTATACCCTGATATTAGAAAAAAGTCAACTGAAATGCAGAAAAGAGGGGAGGAACGGCTCAAAAATTATGCAAAAGCACAAACTTTTCGGAAGGTTCTCAATTTTTCTGAGACGAAATCAGCGACAAACAGCGCAGATGCGGGGCCTCGCAGTTTTGTTAAAAGTGACGAAAAAACGGTCATGCAAAAAAAGTTTGAAAAATCACTTGACAATCGGGAACAGGTGTAGTATAATATTATAGCAATCGGGGTGTGGCGCAGATTGGTAGCGCGCTACCTTGGGGTGGTAGAGGCCGTGGGTTCAAGTCCCGTCACTCCGACCATCATCTGTTGACAAAATAGATGAAGAGGGCTCAAATGGCGTAGATGCGCCGTTTGAGCCCTTCGCGTTTCCGCCGATTTTTTTTGACAAACCATTGCTGATATTTCCCGTTTTTAAAAGAGTTACGGGACATGAACCTCGGCATTACAGAACATTATCAAGCAAATTTCCATTTTCAGAGAGTAAAAAGCTCCCAAAAACAAGATTTTTTCAAAAAAACATTCACAAACTTTCGAGCCTGGATTTGTTGGTATCTCACAAAAACTGAGGTACCAAGAAATTTGGGCTTTTTTTATTGCCCGGAAAACCATATACCATAAACAGAAATGAGATCGGGATAACAAAACGTTCGTATAGTTAATACGGGCGTTTTTATTTTTGGGGGAGTGCAAAAAACCGATAAACATAACAGCAAAAAACAGGACTGTCGCTTGTGTGCGGCAGCCCTGTTCTGGTTTACTATTCGGTTTGGTGTTATCTAGCCGTATTATTCAGCGGCTACGAATGTAACATTTACGGTCGAGCCGAACTTTGCGGTGAAATCATCGACCTTGTCGCTTGCAACGTGGCACTTGGTCGCCTTGTTTGACATAAAGTCGTTGCCCATTTTGGCATTCCATGTGAGCTTTGCAGTATCGGTAACGAGCAGGTTCACATCCTTGCAGCCTTTACAGCTGAGAAATGCATCTGTGTCTATCTTGGTTACGGTCGAAGGGATAGTGACAGAAGTAAGCAAAGTACAGTGTGCGAATGCCTTTTTATTTATGGTGGTCAAACCCTCAGAGAGAGTCACAGAGCTGAGTGAAGTACAGTAATTGAATGCGTTTTCTGCCACTGTTGTCACACTGCCGGCAATAGTTACAGAGGTGATATTGTTGCAGTAGTAGAATGCGTCGCTGCCTATCTTGGTTATGCCATCCTGTATCTCAACAGTTTTGATCTTGTCATCAACAGTCTTCCACGGGCCCCTATCTGTTTCACCAAAATCGAAGATCGCACCTGTGCCGCTGATAGTCAGCTTGCCGTTGTCGTCGAGTTCCCATGTCGCATTTTCGCCGCATTTGTTGTCAACGAATGTAACATTGACGGTATCACCGAATGTGTTGGTGTAATCGCCGATCTTTGCTGCGGGAACATTGCACTTGGTCGCCTTGCCGGGCATGAAATCATCTTTGCTTTCTTCCCATGTCAGCTTGGTCGGGTCGGTGACCTTTATATCTACACTCTTGCAGTTCTTGCAGCCGAAGAACGCATCGTTCTCGATCGTTGTAACGGTTGACGGGATAGTTACAGATTCAAGTGCGGAGCAGAGGTGGAAAGCGTCATTGCCTATCGTTTTAACGCCTTCGGGGATATCTGCCTTCTTGAGGTTCAGGCAGCCGTTGAACGCTTCCCTGCCTATCGTGGTGATGCCCTTTCCTAACTTGACCGATGTGAGATGTGTACAGTATGAAAAAGCGTATGTTCCGACATTTGTAATGCCGTCCTCGATAATAACAGCTTTGATGTCTGATCTGAAATCACGCCACGGTGTCTTATCGTCGTTGATATAATCAGGCATTGCACCCGTGCCGCTGATTATCAGCCTGCCTGTGCCGTCGAGCGTCCAGTACGCAAGGTCTCCGAAGCGTCCTGCCTTTGTGGAGTCAGCGCTTGCAGTGATCCGTGTGCCGCTGAGCATTCCTGCATTTTTGTTGCTGTTTGAGCTTGAGGACAATAACAGCGTTGTTGCTGCTATTATAACTGCTATCGCACCTGCTGCGATCATTTTAACGGGTTTGCGTGTCTTGATCTCGTTTGTTGATGTTGTTGTTTTCATTTTCGTTTTTTCCTTTCTTTTTTTGATTTTTGTTGTTTGGTTTTGGGTTTTTCTTTTTGCTGACTTAATTGTATCATACCGACTACAACAAAAGTACAACAGATCTCTTGATTTTATTAAAAAAAGAAAAAATATCGCTGCCAAAGCTTTTAAGAGCCGGACAGCTCAGGGCAGTCTTTTTTCACAGCACAAAAAACCGCAGGATCGTTTTGATCTTGCGGTTTTAGCTTTTTTTATTCTTGTTTTAGTCCCACCAACCGAGTGGTCCTGTTTCAACAAGCGGTCCTGTGCCGAACGGTACTGTTGTAAACATAATTTTTTCTCCTTTCGTATTATAGTTTTATTGTAAGTTGATTGTATTACCGTTATCCGTGACTGTCCTATTAGTAAGGATAACCGACTACGGTAGCAAGATAAGGATAATCGAGCGAATTGAGTGCGGGGTCACAGCTTGTGAGCGGTCCTGTTGTAAACATAGTATTTTCTCCTTTCGTATCATATAGTTGTTTATTGTAAGTTGTTTGTATTTCCGTTATCCGTAACTGTCCTATTAGTAAGGATAACCGACTACAGTAGCAAGATATGGATAATCGAGCGAATTGAGTGCGGGGTCACAGCTTGTGAGCGGTCCTGTTGTAAACATAATTTTTTCTCCTTTCGTATTATAGTTTTATTCTAAGATGATTGTATTACCGTTATCCGTAACTGTCCTATTAGTAAGGATAACCGACTACGGTAGCCAGATACGGATAAGCGAAATAAGGATAATCAAAGCCCTGC
>JAFXRI010000006.1 GCA_017526445.1 Ruminococcus sp.
GTGCATAAATTTGACGCAGGCGGGCGAGCGAAGACCAATTCGCTTTTCGCCCGGCAAGGAAAATTTGTGTGCTATGACGGGAAATATGCAAGCAGATGACGTGCAGAGGCGCAAGCCGCGGGTTGTGCGGTGTTGCCTAAATAAAACGGTCTGTACCGTAAAATAAGGAGTGCATTAATCTATGCTGACTGACATTGAGATCGCCAAGCAGGCGAAAATGAAGAAGATCTATGACATCGCTCACGAGCTGGGCATCGGGGACGACGATATCGAACCCTACGGCCACTATAAGGCCAAGCTCTCGGAGGAACTGTTTGCAAAGCTCGCAGACAAACCCGACGGCAAGCTGATACTCGTCACTGCCATCAACCCCACCCCCGCCGGCGAAGGCAAGACGACAGTATCCGTGGGACTGGCCCAGTCTATGGCCAGAATCGGCAAAAAAGCGATACTCGCCCTGCGTGAGCCCTCCCTCGGGCCCGTGTTCGGCATCAAGGGCGGCGCCGCAGGCGGCGGCTATGCTCAGGTAGTGCCTATGGAGGATATTAACCTCCACTTCACAGGAGATATGCACGCTATCACCGCGGCAAACAACCTGCTCTGCGCCCTCATCGACAACTCTATGCATCAGGGCAACCCCCTGGGCATCGACCAGAGACGCATCCTTTTCAAAAGATGCCTCGATATGAATGACCGAGCCCTCAGAGATATAATCGTGGGACTCGGCTCCAAGGTCAACGGCATCCCCAGACAAGACAGCTTCCAGATAACAGTCGCTTCCGAGATAATGGCTATCCTCTGCCTCGCCGCAGACCTGGATGACCTCAAAGCCCGACTCGAACGTATCCTCGTGGCATATACCTATGACAACAAGCCGGTCTATGCAAAGGATCTTGGCGGCTGCGGCGCAATGGCTGCCCTCCTGAAGGATGCCCTGAAGCCCAACCTCGTCCAGACGCTTGAAAATACTCCCGCGATCATGCACGGCGGCCCCTTCGCAAATATCGCCCATGGCTGCAACTCGGTGAGAGCTACCAAGCTGGGACTCAAACTCGCCGACTATACTATCACAGAAGCCGGCTTCGGCTCCGATCTGGGCGCCGAAAAGTTCTTCGACATCAAGTGCCGCTTTGCCGGTCTCAAGCCCTCCTGCGTTGTGCTTGTCGCTACTATCAGAGCTCTCAAATATAACGGCGGCGTCCCCAAGGCCGAGCTCAAGGAGGAAAACGTCGCTGCTCTCGAAAAGGGCATCGTAAATCTCAGAACACATATCGAAAATATGCATAAGTTCGGCGTGCCTGTCGTTGTCGCCATCAACCGCTTCGAGTCGGATACCGATGCGGAGATCGCAGTGATCGCCCGCACCTGCGAGGAAATGGGCGTAATGTATTCTCTTGCCGAGATCTTTGCCAAGGGCGGCGAGGGCGGCACAGACCTTGCCGGCAAGGTCTGCAAAACTATTGAGATCAACCCGAGCAAATATGCTCCCCTCTACGACGAGAAGCTGCCTATCAAGGAAAAGATAGGCACCCTTGCCCGCGAGATCTACCGCGCCGACGGCGTCGTTTATACCGCCCAGGCAGAAAAGTCCATAAAGGAGATCGAGGCTCTGGGCTTTGCCGACATCCCCGTATGCGTCGCCAAGACTCAGTATTCCCTCTCGGACGATCCGAACAAGCTGGGCAAGCCCACAGGCTTCGAGATCACCGTCCGTGATGTAAGGCTCTCCGCAGGCGCAGGCTTCGTGGTCGTATATACCGGTGATATAATGACCATGCCCGGACTGCCCAAGGTGCCCGCCGCCAACAATATCGACGTTGACAGCAAAGGCAATATCTACGGGCTCTTCTGAGCAGATACGGATAAAAGCAAACGCCGTTCCCCGGGGCAGTGACTGCCCTTGGAACGGCGATTTTGATACGCTGTGAGTTTATTTGAAGATCTGAAAGCCAACTATCCCTGCGACCGTAACGGCCCCGCCTATAAGCGCAGGAGGCGGCAGCTTGCTCTTCCTGTCGGCTATCGCCAGCACAAACAGCGAGATCAGGATAAGCGGCTGTATGAAGGAGTAGTTTGAAAGGCTCCTCGCTGCTGTGTAGTTCTCACCCAGCAGCCCCAGAGTATTGGGGAGTTTCGCCGCAAGAACTATTATTACTCCTTTTTTACCCTCCGGTTTTGCCAGCATCCGTTTGAAACTTATCCTCGGCAGCGAGATCAGCACAAGTATGATAAGCGCCGCCAGCAGGGTGAGCACGTTCGGGAAGATGTGGACAGTCGTCCTCATCGCCAGGCCGTACCCGAATTTGGAAACGATGTACAAAAGCAGCCTGAACCAGATCCTGCGGTAATTTGTGCTGCGGCCGTCAGCCTTTGCTGCCAGGGCAAGCCCTGCAAAGGTCACAGCCACAAAAATAAGCCCCGCCGCCGAAAGCGCCGTGCCGTAAAAGAACACATCCGTGAAATATGACATAAACAGCGTAAGCCCCACCCAGGACTTCAGACGAAAAGGGGACATCCCGTCCAGTATCGCCGGCAGCACCGAGAACTCAGTGTACTTGCACAGCGTTATCAGCGCTATCGGGATCAGGATCTTCCAGGACCAGACAAAGTCCGTCTCCATAAACGGCAGCACGAATAAGAGAAATACCGACGTCCCCGCAGCCATAAGGAACATCAGCTCGCTGCGGTCCAGCTTCGCACGGCTGACCGCGTATTTATCGTTCAGCGCACACAGCGTGTAGCAGAACACTACCATAAGCATAGCAGCCAACTCCATCACCCCAACGGGTATTATATCACACTATAAATGAACAATTCAACACAATTATTTATCCCGGCAATATTTGCAGCCAAATCAGCAATTATTGGTTGGCTGTATATGACAGGATAACATATAATATGCTAAACCGGCCAAGGCGAAGTGCCGGATTAGAAGCAGGTGACTGAAATGAACACGATCTTTTCCAAGCTATGGCTCGATTACAGACCTCTTGATCCCTCCTTCACGGGACGTGTCGCTATCCGCTGTCCCTCACGGGTGGACAGACTGGGCGCCGCCGTCTCCGAGCTCATCACCGCACTCTCGGCAATGCTCCCCGCGGCAGAGCTTACCTTCGGTGCAGACAGCGCAGCTATGATCTTTGAGCTGGATATAGCCGACTTCCTCTCCGAGGAGGAATATACCGTCAGCTCCGACGAGCGCGGCGCCGCTATACTCGGCGGCACTGAGAAAGGGCTGCTCTACGGCGTCTTCGCCTACCTGAGAGAGATCAGGAGCGCAGGCAGCTTCGTAAGGATGAGCCGGCGTGTCCGCCCCGCTGTGGGGCTTCGTATGCTGGACCACTGGGATAACGCCGACGGCAGCATCGAGCGCGGATATTCAGGCCGTTCCTTCTTTTTTGAATACGGCCGCCTCATCGTCAACGAAAGGACTGAGCATTATGCAAGACTGCTGTCCTCCTGCGGGATAAACGCCGCCGTCATAAATAACGTCAACGTCCGCGGCGACGCTGTAAGGCTCATCAGCGAGGAGTATTATTCCGAGCTTGCAAGGCTTTCAGCCGTCTTCGCACGCTGGGGCATCTCGCTGTATATAAGCATAGATTTCTCGGCCCCCATCTCGGTGGGCGGTATGAAGACCGCCGATCCCCTCGATACCTCTGTATCCTACTGGTGGCAGGATAAGGTCAGAGAACTCTACCGCGCTGTACCCTCACTGGGAGGATTCCTCGTCAAGGCTGACTCCGAGGGACAGCCGGGGCCGTATGCCTACGGCCGTGACCACGCCGACGGTGCCAATATGCTGGCAAGGGCCCTGAAACCCTATAACGGCAAGGTCATCTGGCGGGCCTTCGTGTATAACTGCTCCCAGGACTGGCGCGATTCCCGCACCGACCGCGCCTGCGCAGGCTACCGTACCTTTGCCCCCCTCGATGGCCATTTCGACGGGAATGTGATACTCCAGGTCAAGAACGGTCCTATGGATTTTCAGGTCAGGGAGCCGGTGCATCCCCTGTTCGGTGCTATGAAGCATACCTCCCTCGCCGCCGAGTTCCAGCTGGCTCAGGAATATACAGGCCAGCAGCTCCACGTCTGCTGCCTTATCCCGATGATAAGGGATATACTGGGCTTCCGTACATATAACGGCAGCTCCGCCGATACCGTCCTCGATGTTATAAGTGCCGCGGCCGCTGTGGCAAATACCGGCGACGACACCTGCTGGACAGGCAGCGAACTGGCAGCAGCCAACCTCTACGGCTTTGGAAGGCTCTGCTTCGAGCCGCAGCTCTCCGCCGAGGATATCCTCGACGAGTGGATAAGCCTTACCTTTGGCAGTGACGAGCAGGTACGCGAAACTCTGCTGTACATACTTCTCGGCTCCCATAAGACCTATGAGGACTATACCGCCCCTCTGGGACTCGGCTGGCTCTGCAAGCCCGGCCACCACTACGGCCCCGATCCCTGGGGGTACGAGTTCGACCGCTGGGGCACCTATAACCATGCCGACCGCGACGCCGTGGGGATAGACCGCAGCAGCAATGGCACCGGCTATGCCGAGCTGTATAACTATCCCCTGTGCAGGGATTATTCCTCCCCCGAGACCTGCCCCGATGAGCTGCTGCTGTTCTTCTGCCGCACAAGATACGACCACGTCCTGCACAGCGGAAAGACAGTGATACAGCATATCTACGACAGCCACTTCGACGGCTGCGAGCAGGCCGAGGAATATGCCCGCCTCTGGGACAGCCTTGAGGGCAGGATAGACAACCGCATCTTTGAGAACGGACGCAGGCGCTTCGCCGAACAGCTGCGTTCCGCAAGAGAGTGGAGAGACGTTATCAATGCCTTTTTCCACCGCCTTTCGGGAATAGAGGACGAAAAAGGCCGCCGTCTTTATTGACTGCGGCTGCGGATATGAATATAAAGGAGGCTAACTATGCTCCATACCGATGCCGACATCGCCAGCGGGATGGTACTCCAGCGCGATACAGAAAACTCCCTGACAGGCTGCACCGAGCCGGGCGCCGAGGTCTGTGCGAAGCTTACAGGAAACGGGAAAGAGACGGTCTCTGTCAGCACCTCAGCTGACAGCCGCGGACGGTTCAGCATCTCCCTGCCCCCCGTCCCGGGCAGCACAGAAGCATATGAGATCGAAATAAGCTCGGGAGACGAGCAGCTTACTCTGACCGACGTGCTCTTCGGCGATGTTTTCCACATCACCGGACAGTCGAATATGGAGCTGCCGATTCACAGGATCTATGATCCCTTTGACTCCTCAAAGCCCTTCTCCGGCAAAAAACGCCTCCCCGACTGCCCGTACATCCGCGAGTTCCGGGCGCCTATACTCTGCTGCTTCGGCGCAGGTACGGAATACGATCACTGGGAGCAGGGAAAATGGTTCGCCTCGAACGATCCGCAGGCAGCAGATATGAGCGCCGTCGGATACTTCTTCGCCAGCGAGCTCTTTGACCGTTTCGGCATACCCATCGGCCTTGTCAACACCTCCGCAGGGGGCGCTCCGATAGAGGCCTTCCTCCCGGCTGAGGAGCTTGAAGCTCTCGGCGGATACGAAGACTTTCTCAGCAAGGTCACCGTCCCCGGCTGGATGGAGGACACCGCCAGAGAAGACGAAAAGCGCTGCGGGGAGTATTATACCGAACTGGACCGCAAAGACACCCTTGCAGACCGCATCCTTGCAGGAGACCTCCCCGAAGGCGAGCGCTGCGATCTTCCCTTCCGGAAAACAGACTTCAGCGGACGGCTGTGGCTGTGGAAGGAATTTGACCTCCCCGATGACTTTGACACCGACGGCGCTATGCTCATTCTCGGCACCCTTACCGACAGCGACAGAGCCTATATAAACGGCATACAGACAGGCGAGACCGGATATATGTACCCGCCCAGGTACTATCCCATAGAAAAAGGCGTACTCCGCTGCGGACGCAATCTGCTCGCCGTAAGGCTGGATATCTACGGCGGACAGGGAGGCTTCACCGAGGGCAAGCGCTGGTGCATCAAAAGCGGAGACCGCATCATCGACCTCTCCGGGGACTGGAGATGCGCCGAAGCTGCCAGAGCCGACAGTCTTGTCCAGGGAACATTTTTCCAGGGCCTTCCCCTCTCGCTGTACGCTGTTTCCGTTCCTGCCTACAGGAAAAAGTTCAGGGGGCTCGTTATCTATCAGGGAGAATCCAACTGCCACAACGCCCACCGCTACAAAAAGCTTTTCACGCGCTTTATCAGCTTCTACCGTGAAAGATACGGCTGCGAGCTGCCTGTGATCTTCACACAGCTGCCCGAGTTCGCCTTTATGAACGATGACTCCTGGGCGGTGCTCAGGCAGGTGCAGCTGGAGTGTACCGGGCTGCCCGGAACTGCTATGGCTGTGACCATAGGCACCGGCGAGTGGAACGACCTGCACCCCATAAACAAATGGGACGTAGGCAGACGGCTGGCCTTCTGCGCCGGGAAGCTGATCTACGGCCAGACCGATGCGGCACCCGTCAGATGCATAAGTGCCGTATATAAAGACGGGATCATCACGCTGACCTTCTCGGAGGGAGTGACTCTGACGGGGGAATGCGAGGATTATTTTGAGGCAGTCTTCCCGCATGGCACCGAAGCCGTAAAGGCTGAGAGCTGCGAAGGCGGGATAGTTCTAAGACTTCCTGCCGGCAAGCCGGAAGCGATACGCTACGCCTGGAGGACCTCCCCGGACAAGCCCAGGCTCTTCGACAAAGAAGGCCTGCCGGTATCGCCGTTCAGGATCACGGTCGCCGGATAAACAGCCGATCGCGCAGCGATAAAAATACCCGCCGCCTATGGTTTTCTCAGAAAGGCCATAGGCTCGGCGGGTATTCTTTTTACGCTATCCCAGGGTGAAACTCTTCAGCATCGCGTTTCCGCCGCCCCGGTAGGTAAGGAATATCGCATTCGTTCCGTCAGGTATGGGGGCGCAGGAAGTGTAGGTCTCCCATACGTTGGAGGAGACAATCTTTATCTCCGCTATCGGATCGCCGTCCCACCTGGTGCGGACTTCAAAGGTGCCGTCTGCGTATCCCCTTGTGGTCACAGAGATGCGGCTGACGCCCTTGCAGTTGAAATATTTGAACCCTGCTGTGGCTCCGGCACTGATGTTGGCTATGTAGCCCGGCTCCTCGTCACCGTCACGGCCGTCCTGCACTATCTTCGGCGCCGTATGGTCACCGACGTAAAGGCTGTGGTTCTCGTTGAAAAGACAGCAGGCTATGTATGCCGGGTATTCTCCCTTTCCGGGGAGAGGGCCGCCCAGTCCGCAGGAGGTCAGCTCGGCCTGTATGAAGCCGCCGTCACCGCTTCGGGAAAGCTTCTCCGCGCAGCCCTGACGGCTGAACCAGGTGTTGTTTGTGTGGCGGTGATAGAAGATATACCACTGACCGCCGATCTCGATGATGCTGCCGTGATTGTTTGCTCCCATAGCCATAGGCAGATCGGCCGGCTTATAGCTGTCTATGTGAAGATCGCAGTTGCTCACCAGCACTCCGCCGTATTCAAATCCTCCCAGTGGGCTGCTGCTCATAGCATAGCAAAGCTCGTGCATCACCTCAGAGGAGTAGATGAAACAGTATTTGTCCCCTACCCGCCGTATGGAGGAAGCCTCAAAAAAGGCGTGGCCCTCAAAGCCGGTCCCGGCGCTGTATTCGCTTCCCGGGACGATAAGTACCGGATCGGTCAGCACCGTCAGCATATCGGGAGCAAGCGTTACTGCCTTCGAGCCTGTGCGGGACTTGTCTCCCCGCCCGCAGAACCCGCAGTAAAGATAGGTCTTGTCCCCCTCAGTGAGCACACCGGGATCGAACTGCGGCTCGTCGCCCTCTCTCTTTCCGAGGAGAGTGCCGTCGGGATAATGCACATAGCCGTAAAATTCATATTTCCCGGCAGGAGTGTCGCATACTGCTACGGATACCACAGATACCTTGTCGAGAACATAGTACAGATAGTACCTTCCGTCAGGCCCCACCGTCACGTCGGGAGCATAAAGGCACATCTTGCCCTCCTTGTTCAGCGGATCGGCGTTTCTCGGATAGATAACGCCCTCGTATCTCCAGCTGCCGAGGTCATCGACCGGTGCAGACCAGCAGACATAATCCCCCATACAGAAAACATAGCCGTTATAGAAGTCGTGAGAGCCGTAAACATACACCCTGTCCCCGAACACATAGGGCTCTCCGTCGGGGATGTACTCCCAGCTGGGGAGATAAGGGTTGAAAGCTGGGGCCCTGCTCATACGCCCTCACTCTCCTTTTTGTCCAGCTCCTCCAGCAGGAAGCGTATAAAACCGCTCTGCTCGGTGGCAGGGACTGCGCCTTCGGAAGTAAATTCCATCTCAGCCCTGTCTGCATCGGTGTAAGGTCTCCACTCGGGCAGAGCCTCACCGTTTATATCACAGCCGTTGGGATCGCCGGTCTTTATAAAATTAGCCCAATAGTCACACATCTGTCTTGCGATGTCGTAGTGCCTGCCCTTGAAGGGACGTATGCACTTGGCGAGAGTCTCAAACCAGAACCAAAGGTCCACAGAATGGAAGGTGCCGGGGTCGTCCTCTCCGGGGATGTCCGGAACGAAGCGGTAGTAGAAGCACTTTTTCGCATCCGGAAGCCTTTCCTCGGCGAGGAATGCGTTCTTGACACCCAGTTCGGGAGCGCTGACGGGCGCAAAGCCGTCAGCAGCTATGGCGTGAGCCTCGGCAAAATACAAAAACGCCCTGGCATCGCTGCCGAAGTATTCCTTTGCCAGCTTTTCAAGCTCGTCACTGCCCTGTGCTCTTATGACCTCAGTGAACTCGTCGCCGGTGTTGCCGGCCATAACGGGAACTCTCACCCGTCTGCCCTCGCGGAACGCGGTCATGGCATCCCCGAAAGAGAACTTGTCGTCCCGGACGATATTCAGGAACATCCTTCCCTTGTTCCTCAGCTCAGAATACTTGCTCTTGACCGTCTCGGCATCCAGTGCTCTCGCCTCGGCAAGAGTCTTTACTCCCAGATAGTCGAAAAGCTCAACTCCCAGCTTCTCGGCCTCAGCCAGAGGCATAGGAGTGAAAAAGCTGTTGAACACATAGGGGCTGCGGAACATACCGCTCATCACCACAGCCTTGCTGAATTCACCCTCATTGTCGGGGCAGGCCATCTGTGTCATAACACTGCCGCCGCCCGCAGACTGTCCCGCTATGGTAATATTATCGGGATCACCTCCGAAGGCCGCTATATTACGTCTTACCCAGCGAAGCCCTGCCTGCTGGTCAAGGCAGCCGAAGTTTGCGGGAGCATCCGGCTGCTGCGCGGTTATCTCGGGGTGGCAGAGGAAGCCGAAAGCTCCGAGCCTGTAATTCACTGTGACCACAACTATACCGCGCCTTGCAAGGCGCTCGCCGTCGAACTCCATCTCAGCGGTATATCCCCACTGGAAGCCGCCGCCGAAGAACCACACCAGCACCGGCAGCTTCTCATCCGAGGACTTGGCGTTGGTCCACACATTAAGATAGAGACAGTCCTCGCTTATGGGGATCTCGGGATCTACGTGCCATTCGCGGCAGTAAACATCCGTACCGACACCGGGAGTGTCCTGCATAGATATCGGTGCAAAGGCGAAGCAGTCCTTCACGCCCTCCCAGTCCGGACAGGGCTGAGGAGCACGCCAGCGGTTCTCACCCACCGGCGGTGCCGCAAAGGGTATCCCTTTGAAAGATGTGATCCTGGGATCGGCGGCTGGCAGTCCCCGCACCGTTCCGTTTTCGGTCATGACGGTCCTTAGCATATCCATTCACCTCGTAATAATATTTCCCGCCCGTATGCGGGATCGCAGTACATTGATATTTGACAACATAATAGCACATTTTATCGAAGTCTTCAAGAGCATTTTAGCTGATTTTGCACTGTACTGACCGATTATTGCGGTGAAAGGGGCCTTCTTGATTTTTTTGGCGATATATGGTATAATAAAATGAATATGCTGCCCGGTGAACGGGTACGGAGGTCGGTAACTATGGATAAAAACTGTTCACACGTTTTGTGGTATAACTCTCCGGCGGAAGACTGGAACGATGCGCTGGCTCTCGGCAACGGGCGCATAGGCGCTATGGTGTTCGGCCAGCCGCTTTATGAACGCATCTGCCTTAATGAAGATTCCCTCTGGTCGGGGGGACCGAGAAAGAGAAACAATCTCTCGGCACTGCCCAATCTGGAGCGTGTGAGGGAGCTTCTTGCAGACGGCGACATCCCCGCCGCCGAGGCAGTTGTAAACGACGCCTTCTGCGGCACGCCTGTAAACCAGCGCCACTATATGCCGCTGTGCGACCTGAATATCATACACTTTCAGGACAGCGAATGTGTATATACCGAGAGGTCGCTCGATCTGAGGACAGCCGTGTGCAGGACTGAGTTTTCGGCGGGAGGATGCTCCTTTGTGCGGGAGGCCTTTGTCTCCGAGCCGGATCAGGTGATGGTGATTCGCCTGACTGCGGATAAGAAGGGCGCTGTTAATGTGCGCCTGAAGCTGGACGGCCGCGACGACTATTTTGACGACAACACCCCTGAGGATGACCATATCCTCTTTTACGGCGCCGAGGGAGGAGCCGACGGAATAAGCTTTACGGCATATCTGAAAGCTGTCCCGGATGGGGGCAGCGTCAAGCCGTACGGCAGTTTTCTTGAATGCTCCGGCTGCGATGCGCTGACTCTTATATTTGCGGCGCAGACCTCTTTCAGATGCTCCAATCCCAGGGACAGAGTACGCTTCGATGCGGAGACGGCAGCTGCGAAAAGCTATGATGAGCTGATGAAAGCTCACCTGAAAGACTACCGGGCGCTGTACGGGCGATGTGAGATCACGCTTTGCGACAACAGCGGCGGTGCCTCCCTGCTGCCCACGAACGAAAGGCTCGCCAAGGTCCGTGAGGGCGGGAAGGACAACAAGCTCACCGAGCTGTATTTCAACTTCGGGCGCTATCTGCTGATTGCAGGCTCCAGAGAAGGAACTCTGCCCACAAATCTCCAGGGTATATGGAACAAGGATATGTGGCCTGCCTGGGGATGCAAGTTCACAATAAACATAAATACCGAGATGAATTACTGGAGCGCTGAGATCTGCGGACTGCCGGAGCTCCACACGCCGCTGTTCGATCATATTGAGCGTATGAGGGAGAACGGCCGCGAAACTGCAAAGGTTATGTACGGGTGCAAAGGCTTCTGCTGTCATCACAACACGGACATCTGGGGAGATACTGCCCCGCAGGACCTTTGGATGCCTGCGACACAATGGCCTATGGGTGCGGCGTGGCTCTGTCTGCATCTGTGGGAGCACTACAGGTTCACGCAGGACAGAGAATTCCTTGCGGAAAAGTTTGACACGCTGTGCGAGGCGGCGAGGTTCTTTGTTGACTTCCTCACCGAGGACGACAAGGGCAGGCTGGTGACCTCACCCTCCGTATCGCCGGAGAACAGCTATCTTACTGCGGCAGGAGTTCAGGGGGCGCTGTGCATAGGGCCGTCTATGGACAGCCAGATAATCTATGAGCTGTTTTCAGCGGTGATAGAAGCCTCTGCGATACTCGGCGAGAGCGAAGAATACGCAGGACTGCTGCGCTCGCTGCGTGAGAAGCTCCCCAAGCCGGAGATCGGAAAGTACGGACAGATCAAGGAATGGGCGGAGGACTACGACGAGGTCGAGCCTGGACACAGGCACATCTCACAGCTGTTTGCTCTGTACCCTGCGGATATGATAACAGTAAGGGACACTCCCGAGCTGGCGAAGGCTGCAAGGGCCACGCTGGAACGGAGGCTTTCCCACGGGGGCGGCCACACCGGCTGGTCAAGAGCTTGGATCATCAATCACTGGGCAAGGCTCCGGGACGGAGAAAAGGTATATGAGAACATCGATGCGCTGCTGTCGCACTCCACCAGCGGTAATCTGTTCGATATGCACCCGCCCTTCCAGATAGACGGCAACTTCGGAGGCTCGGCGGGGATCGCTGAGGCGCTGCTCCAGTCTCAGGGAGGAGTTATCGATCTGCTGCCGGCTCTGCCTGCGGAGTGGAGCACGGGCGAATTCAAAGGTCTCAGGGCAAGGGGCGGAGCTGAGGTATCGGCCAAATGGTCGGACGGAAAGCTCGTCGCCGCTGAGATAAAGTCCGTCACCGACTGCGTACTGCGCATCGGCTGTCCCTACAGCACGGAGATCGTCTGCGGGGGAGAAGCGGTAAGCTTTGAGTACTCGGGCGGCGTGGCCGAGCTGAAGGTACAGGCCGGGAATGTTTACCGGCTGACTGTTAAGCACTAACTGCATTGAAAGGTGTTTTTATGAAGCGATCATTATTTGCCGCGGCGGCAGCGGCTGTGCTGCTGAGCGGCTGCGGAAACAGTATAAGCGAATACGATCAGAGCGTGCCGGAGGTGCCCAAGCTCTCGGAAACGACGACGACTACGGCGGCGGTCTCTTCCGGGGAGAGCGGGGCCGAGGAGATCACCACTGAGATAACCACCTCGGCGGAGAAGGAGATAAAGGCAGGCGAGATCGCCTACAAGAAATTCTCCAAGACCTACCAGGCGGAGAAGCAGGAGCTGGCAGAGGGGCTGGAGGAAGCCTCCGAGCGGGAAGGCTTTCTCGGAACGGGATATGTTACGGGCTATGACAAGGATCACAGTTTCTCGGTCAAGGCAGATCTGCCCGAAAGCCAGTACTACAACATAACGGTGGCTGCGGCTGCCGACAAGGCGAGCAGCTGCGTTTTCAGCATAAACGGCGAAGAAGCAGGCACCTTCAAGGTGGCAAAGGACGGCATCTTTGAAATGGTGACCTTCGAGAACATCCGGCTCGAAAAGGGCGAGACCGAGATATCGGTAGCCGTGACAAAGGGGAAGGTGGATCTTGACTATGTGAAGATCGCGGCTTCTTCCGAGATAAAGGATCTGTCGCTGGGGCTGGAGAAATACGCCCTTTCAAACAAGAATTCCGGCGAAGCGGCGAAGGCGCTGTACGAATACCTCTGCAAGGGCTACGGCAAGCAGGTACTGACCGGACAGCACGACACGGTGGGAACTCTCACCGAGACAAGGAAGATCTACGAACTGACGGGGCGTTATCCGGCCATACGCTTCGGCGATCTGATGCCCTTTACCCAGGATATGATAATCGGCGAGAACGAGCTGGAGTACGCAGAGAAATGGGCTGACGAGGGCGGCATCGTCGGGTATATGTGGCACTGGATAGATCCTCTGGACGGGACGAGCTATTATTCCGACGAGGCTAAGATCGACATTACCAAGGCTGTCACGGAGGAGAGCATATACAAGCTCTCTCAGAAGAAGCTGGAAAAGCTTAAAGAAGACGGCAAGATCTCGGAAGAGTGCCTGCTGCTGATGAAGGACATCGACAAGGTATCCAAAAAGCTGGCGGAACTGAAAGACAAGGGCATCGCCGTACTCTGGAGGCCGCTGCACGAAGCATCCAACGGATATTTCTGGTGGGGCAGGGACAAGGCCGCCTACAAGTGGCTCTGGAAGCAGCTCTATCTCAGGCAGACGGAATACCACAAGCTGGACAACCTGATCTGGGTATGGTCTGCACAGAATGCTGACTGGTATGTCGGGGACAAATACTGCGATGTGATCTCGGCAGACATATACGACAGCGGAAGCACCGACGGACAGGTGGAAAAGCTGCTGTACCTGAAAAAGATCTGCGAAGGAAAACCTGTCGTTATGAGCGAATGCGGGACGACTCCGTCGATACAGTCCATTGCAGATCAGCACGCATTCTGGGGATACATCGGGCAGTGGGGAGGAAACTTCCTGCTCAAAGAAGATGCAAGCCTGAACGAGGAATACAACACAGCTGAGTCGCTTATCGGGTTCTACTCGAACGATCTGACTGTCACAAGGGAGGAACTGCCAAAGCTGAGGCCGGAGATTGATACCGGTGACAGCGGGAGCGAGGAAACTTCGGACGAAGAAAGCAAGGCTGATAAAGCTGACAGCAAGGAGTCGGATGATCCCGGCGAGGACAGCTCTGACAGCAAGGCCGAAAGCTCGGCGAAGGAGGAAGAATGAAGCTTCTGATAAAAAAACTGCGTGCGGGAGCGGTGATACCCAGGCGTGCAACTGCCGAAAGCGCAGGATACGATCTGTCTGCTTGCCTTGAAGGGCCGCTGACGGTCCGTCCGGGAGAGACGCTGAAGGTCCCCACGGGGATAGCGGCTGCTGTCGAAGGTTACGAGAAGTGTGTGCTGCTGATCTACGCGCGGTCAGGGACCGCAGTGAAAAAGGGCCTGGCTCCGGCCAACTGTGTAGGCGTGGTGGACAGCGATTACCGCGGGGAGATAATGGTGGCTCTGCACAATCACTCGGGAGAGGACAGGGTGATCGAGCCGGGAGAACGCATCGCTCAGCTTGTGATAACTCCTGTATTTATGCCAGAAGCGGTAGAAGTCCCCGAACTGACGGAGACAGAGCGCGGCGCAGGAGGCTTCGGCTCCACCGGCAGGCAGTGAGACAACAGGCCGTTCAGGTAATATTAGTCTCATCCGGAAGGCCCTTTCACTTACAGCGAAAAAGGCTGAAAAGGTGCATACAAAACGTGCAGCCCGGAAGATTAAGGCAATACCGCACAACCCCTGTGCGTCAGATCGCGCGCAAGCTCAACAAAGTTGAGCTGAGATTTTTCGTCAGAGTGCATAAATTTGACGCAGGCGGGCTGACGCCCGGCAAGGAAAATTTGTGTGCTATGACGGAA
>JAFXRI010000063.1 GCA_017526445.1 Ruminococcus sp.
CAAACACTTTTACCGATGAATCGGTCAAACAGTCTTCCATCTGTGCTTTATAGTCCTCGTATGTCGGTTGAAACATACAGGAAGCATAGATCGAGAACGCTTCTTCTGACAGCAGCCAATCTGCATCCTCGCATAACAAAACTTTCATAACCGTCCTCACAAATCCCGATTTATGCTAGTAATTATAGCACAGTATTGAAGGTCTGTCAATAGAAACGCCATAGTACTTCTGACTTTGCATCAGAAATACCATGGCTTAAAACTTCTATATCAGCGCCGCCCTTAAGCTGTCCGCTTTTTATATCATTTCGCTAATTCAGCAAGCTCATCTACCGCCGGCTCGTAACCGTCGGGATCGTCCAGAAGTCTCCAGACCTCTGTGATCTCCGCAGCCTCACCGGGAGCATATGCTCTGTATTCGCCCAGTACTTCACATTCAAGGAAACTGTCGTTGGTGAATACCTCCACATTGCAGGAGTAATCAGGGTACTTTACAAACTTATACTCGCTGATCTTTTTGATGAAGATCTGCTTTGCGATGATCACAGCCTCCCAGCCGTCTTCATTGTTGAAGGCCGCCTTGAAGGGCTTGGGACGGAAGCTGTCCTGCCTGATGCGGGCGTAGGTATCCGTCATCTTGAAACGTGGATCTGCGACCTCGGAGTATTCCCAGAAGCTTACGACTCTGTTGGGCAGATAGCCGCTCTTTCTCGTACACATAGGCATTACAGCCACGCTGTCTTTGCCGAGACAGGTGAGAGACCAGGGTGCGAACTCGCTGGGTGTGTCGGATACGTTAACGATGCGGGATGTTACTTTTACCTCCGCCGAAGTCTCACTGACCTCAAATATCAGCGAAAGCTGCTTGCCGAAGGGCGTTGCAGGAGCAGTGAAGGTGAAGCGGCTGCCTTCGACGGTATAAGCTACCTCGTCATTGTCCGGCGAGTAGGTCTCGGGTACGACCTCCGGCGAGCACCACAGTCTGTGTCCGCCGTAGTTATACCACATACCGTATTCCCCGGCGTCCACCTTGAACTTGCGCTCACTGTCAACGAACATGATGTTCTCTCTTCCGTGCAGGGCGCAGTAAATGACTCTCGGCCCCACGTCGATAGTCACACCGAAGCACATAGACCCGTTGTCGATGAAAACGCATCTTCCGAAGTTCTCAAACTCTTTTACATTGTATGTTACAGCCATGAAGGATCATCCTTTCATACTTTGATAATAATATTATAGTTTATTCTGCGGTATTTTGCAATACCTATTTTTGCTCGCGCCTAACCGTTTATTGCGCTTGTGCATTTGCACTATAACCGGGCTTTCCTTTTATATAGAATACCTATTGTTTTGACGGCGCAGATGTGGTATAATATATTTGTATGATAAAATGACAATATCCGACTTGTTCTGGAGATGATGAAATGATCGTTCACCTTGACGGTGATTTTGAAACTGTCGATTATACCGGCGACAGAAGCGTTCTTATTTATGATAACGTTGAGAACGAGGATTATCCGATACACTGGCACAATGCTATCGAGATAATCATGCCCCTTATAAATCCTTTCGATGCTATCTGCGACGGTGTTGAGTACAAGCTTGATGAAAGAGATATTCTTGTTATCCCTGCGGGTACTCTGCATACACTTCGCGCCCAGCCCGGGAGACGGCTCATTATGCTGTTTGACAACCTAAGCATCGCTGATAACCCCTCACTTTCCGAGCTGCGTTCGCTGCTTACCTCACCTATCCATATCCGCCATGCGGATGACAAGGAATTTGCTGACCAGCTGGGGTCGCTGCTTACTGAGATCTATACGCTGTACAGCAGCTGGAAGGATATGGCTGAGGTATATATTTATCTCAAACTGCTGACTTTGCTGGTGCGTATCAAAGAGTACAGCTTCGGCGGCAGCGAGAATGATGATGCCTATGCTGATAAGTTCAGTTCGGTGCTGAAGTATATCGAGCAGAACTATATGTATAATATCACCCTTGATGAGCTGTCGGATATGGCAGGCTACAGCAAGTACCATTTTTCGAGGATGTTCAAGAAGTACTGCCATACTTCATTTGTCAGCTACCTTAACCGCCGCAAGATCAAGGCGGCCGAGCTGCTGCTCGTCAATGACAACCTCTCTGTTACCGAGGCTGCTATGCAGGTGGGCTTCTCCAGCCTTACCACATTCAACCGTGTGTTCAGGGATATCAAGGGCTGTACTCCTACTGAGTTCAGAAAGCTCTACCGGATAGTTAATTCTGCCGATGAGTGAGTAACATTCGACAAATATTTCCTATAAGTGTATATTATTTTTATGACCGATGTATAAACATCGGTCATTTTTTGCGTTTAGCTTGAAATTATAACCAAATATTGTTAACTAATAACAAACTTTCGCAATTTTTACTAAATCCTAAGCAAAAAATGAATAGTAATATGTTGTCAAATGCTATAAAATTAAATCAGAACAAGAGATCGTTAATACATCCGAAAAGCAAAAATCAAATCACGTTAATAATTGATCGGAAATCAAAATCAATTTTACTTTTAGGAGGAAGACTTATGAAAACGACCAAGAAAATGCTCGCTGCTCTGTGTGCTCTTACGTTCTGTGTAGGTGCTGCATCCTGCGGCAACACGTCATCGAGCTCAAGCAAGGCAGCGGGCGACAGCACTTCCAGCACCGGCGCTGAAGAAGTGACCACCACCGTTGCAGCCAAGGAAATGGCTGAGAGCCAGAAGGAACAGGTAGCGTCCATAGCTGAAAAGCTGGATGATACCAAGCTCGAGAACCAGACCGTCAAGTTCCTTTCACACTGGAAGATCAATCCTCAGGACAACAATGTTGTTCCTCCTGACATCCAGATGTTCAGAGATAAGTATGACGGCAAATTTGAGGACATATCCACCACATGGGAGAACAGGTACACCGATCTTGCTTCGAGGGTAATGGCCAATGAAGCACCTGATATGTTCTCTGCAATGGATATGGACGGCTTCCCTCAGGGCGCTATCAAGTCTATGTTCCAGCCTGTCGATGATTATATTGATCTCGATTCAGACCTCTGGAAACCCGCAAAGCCTACAAACGACGCTTTCGTATATGAGGGCAAGCATTATGTAGCTGCTATTGAGTCTCAGCCTGATATCGTCTGCATTTACAACAAGAAGGTCGTTGAAGAAAAGGGCTATGAAGATCCTGCCGAGCTCTATTACAAGGACGAATGGACCTGGAGCAAGTTCTCTGAGATGTGCCTCGATTTCGCAGACTATGAGAATGAGATCGCAGCTCTCGACGGCTGGTGGTATGCTAAGGGCCTGGGCCACACCTGCGGCCTGCCTCTGATCGGTATGAAGGACGGACAGATCGTCAATAATATGAGCGATCCCGCTGTTGCCAAGATCCAGGAAAAGATGTACGATCTGCAGAAGAATAAGGTCTGCTTCGACCTCGCTGCCAACAACTGGCAGGTAAGAGGCAATACCTACGGCCAGGGCGTCGGCTCCGGCGAGACACTGTTCTTCCCCTGCGGTATGTGGGCTATCGAGGCCAAGCCTGAGGACGTTAAGCCTTACGGCGATGTTGAGGCCGGCGAAGTAATGTTCTGCCCGATGCCGAGAATGGACGAGAACGACAAGTATTATGTGACAGCCCGTGATAACGGTTATTTCCTCTGTGCAGGTGCTCAGAATCCCAAGGGCTGGGCTGCATATCAGAACTGCCGTATGCTCGCTAAGACTGATGCAGCCGACATCACCGAGCAGCAGCTCAAGGAAGACTACAAGTGGAACGACGATATGATCAAGATGAGAAGAGACATCTATGCTCTTGCCAACGAGAATCCTGTATATGAGTTCTCGGGCGGCGTATCTCAGGAGCTTTCGGATGCTATGAATAACGTATCTCAGTCCACAGTACATACTTCCGATCCCAAGTCCTGGACTCAGACTGTTGAGGAGAACAAGAACGCAGTTGATGAGCTCATCAGAAGAGCCAACGAAAATCTCGATGAGAAGAAGGACGAAAAGAAGGAAGAAAAGAAAGACTAAATATCAAAGCCTCCTTAAATCAGCATGATATAAATAAATTTTCGCCTCCATCTTAGATGCACGCAAGTGATTTCATCATTTCTAATTTCCAAGGAAAAGCAGACGGTATGCCAGTGCCGTCTGCTTTTTCCTTTTGTATTGTTTGTCTGAGCCATCACCGGACACAAAGAAAAGAGCGGACAGCCAGGCTATCCGCTCTTTATCCTCTTTCATAATTCTATTGATCTGTCAGTACAGCCGATCTTACAGCTTTATCTCCGTTTCAGCGCATCTGCTTCCCGAAAGCTTTACGCTCAGCTCGTCCGGTCTGTGAGTCCCGGCATATAGTGTGAACCTGCTGCCGAACACGGCACGCTTGCCGTTCTCATCCACCGAGGTAAACGCCCTTTCGGGAACTGGGATCTCTACGACCTTGCTCTCTCCGGCTTCAAAGCTTACCCGCTTGAAACCGCACAGGCTCTCGTTTGGTACAGCCTGTTCACTGTAGTCCTTTATGTAAAGCTCGATGACCTCTTCCGTGGCAGCGCCCTCGTTTACAGCAGAGACATATGCCTTGCCGTCACGGTATTCCACTGACCTGCACTTTACATCACCGTAGGTCAGTCCGTATCCGAAGGGATACAGGATGTTCTCCGATGCGTAACGGTATGTACGCCCCTTCATAGAGTAGTCTGTAAAGTCAGGCAGTTTGTCTGTGTCTTCGTAGAATGTAACAGGCAGCTTTCCCGACGGTGATACATCACCGAAAAGTATCTCGGCAACAGCTCTTCCGCCCTCAGCACCGGGATACCAGGCGTGGAGCAGGGCATCCGGCTCTGCCTGAGTGTTTATGGCGCTTCCTGCTGTCACTATGATAACAGTAGGCTTTCCTATCGCTAAAACTCTTTTTATCAGCTCGTTCTGCGGAGCGGGGAGCAGCAGTCCTTTTTTGTCACCGGAGGAAAACTCGTTGCCGGTGTCTCCTTCTTCGCCTTCTATCGTCGCGTCAAGTCCCACGCAGAGTATCACCAGTTCAGATGCCTCGGCAGCTGCTTCGGCTTCGGCATATCTGTCACCGGCCTGAGCAAGCCCGGAAACTCTGTCCTTGTAAAGGTGACAGCCTTCGGCGTAAAGGACTCTTCCGTCAAATCTGTCCTGTATGCCCCTGAGCAGGGTAGTGTAACGGTCTGATATACCGTTATAGTTGCCTTCGAGAGCAGCTATGCTATCGGCATTGGGACCGATCACCGCTATCGTGCTGTATTTCTTCCCATCGATCGGCAGCAATCCGTTGTTTTTGAGCATTACCACCGAACGTCTCGAACATTCCAGTGCAGCTGCCTTATTTTCGGCGCAGGCGTTGAAGGTGTAAGGAATGCTGTCAAAGGGCGTTTCATCGTCGAACATACCCAGCCTTATGCGTGTCCTCATCAGATGTACGCAGGCTTTTCTGATGTCGTCTTCGGTGATAAGTCCCTGATCGAGCGCCGCCAGCAGATTGACATAAGTGCATCCGCAGTTTACGTCGCAGCCAGCTTTCAGAGCCATTGCAGCCGATTCCACCGGGCTCGATGTTACCATATGATGCTCATGGAAGTCTCTTATTGCCCAGCAGTCGGAAACGAAATATCCGTCAAAGCCCCATTCATCCAGCTTTTTCATCAGAAAATCGCTGGCGCAGGAGGGTTCGCCGTTCATACGGTTGTAGGCTCCCATCACGCTTTCGACCTTTGCCTCCTTGACAAGAGCCTCAAAAGCGGGGAGATATGTCTCCTCCAGGTCCTTTGCGCTTGCCCTTGCATCGAATTCGTGTCTCAAAGCCTCGGGGCCGCTGTGTACTGCGAAGTGCTTGGCGCAGGCCGCTGTTTTCAGGACCTTACCGTCTCCTTGCAGACCTTTTACATAAGCTTTGCCGTTCTCAGCTGTCAGGAACGGATCCTCGCCGTAGGTCTCGTGGCCGCGTCCCCACCTGGGATCACGGAATATGTTGATGTTGGGAGCCCAAAGCGTCAGCCCCTTGTATATGTCTCTGTCGCCTCTTTTGCTGTAGGCGTTGTATTTTGCTCTTGCTTCGCTTCCGGTGATCTCGGCAGCTTTGCCTGCCAGACCGGTGTCAAACATAGCCGCCAGACCGATAGCCTGCGGGAACATAGTCGCCACACCCGAACGTGCAAGCCCGTGAACGCCCTCGTTCCACCAGTTATAGGCAGGGATGCCCAGCCTTTCGATGGCAGGTGCATCATATCTCAGCTGGCTTGCCATCTCCTCGACGGTCATTTCATCTACCAGCGCTTCTGCACGCTCCAGGGCGGATAAGCTTTTGTCGGAGTATTTTTTCATATCATCACCTCGTAGTTAATTTTTGGATGCTAATTTTATTATATAATCTTCGGATCATTTTTTCTAATCATTTATTGCTTAATCAACGGCGATATTTGCCAACAGGCATATATTGTCAATGCGTAACGGGGGCCGGCAGTAAGATCTGCCGGCCCCCGTCTTTATAGAAGGAGAAGAGTATGGCGTTGTTTAAAATCCTTTTCCGAAGCCGCCTCGGCCGCCGCCGTTCATGCCGCCGCCCATCATCGACTGCGGTATCTCGCTGACTTCCTCGCCGTTGATGATTATTGTTCCGCCGTTGAATTCCGCTGTCTGATCGTAGTCAAAGGAGGAAGTGGGGGCAGTTATATTGATCTCGCCGCCGTTGACGTAAATACTGCCGTTGGCGTCGATGGCGTCGGTGTCGCCCTGGCCCATAGTGATGTTTATGCTGCCGCCGTTGATCTCGACTGCCGGGGTGAGAGAGTCTGACTTTGAAGTAGCATTTATGCCGTCATCTGATGCGCTTATAGTAATGTCTCCGCCGTTTACGGTGACAGCAGTCGCTTCTATGCCCTCGGAGCCTGATATGCTGAATGTCCCGCCGTCGATAACAGCCTCTGTCGTTGCCTGTATCCCGTCGCTTGAAGCTGTGATGTCAAAGGTGCCGCCGGAAATGAATATCGAACCGACGGTACTGTCGTCGCTGTTCTCGCTGTGGAGACCGTCCTTGCCTGATCTTATAACAAAGCTGCCGTCTGATACGGAGATCGAGTCATTTGCTTCAACAGCATCTTTCAACGAGACGATGCTATAGCTTCCTCCTGTGAACTTCACATCATCCTTTCCGGAGATTCCGTTGCCCTGAGCCGAGCTTATGCTCAGATCTCCGAGACCGTTGAATACCAGATCGTCCTTGGAGTATATCACAGCATCGGTGTTGGTGTCGCCGTCAGCGGTAAAGCTTCCGGTGACTGACAGAGTGTTCTTGCTTCCGTCTGCTGTTGTGATAAAGACCTTGTCTGCCGATACAACATATATTGCGGGGAAATCCTCGTTTTCTATGCTCACATTTTCAAGGTACAGCTGTACCTTTTCGCTCTTGTCCGTGCTGATGCGTATTGTGCAGTTCTTTGCAGTACCGCTTACAGTGTAAACACCGCCCTCGGATATATCCACTGTCGTATCGTCAGAGACCGATATGGCTTTGGCTCCGGATATGTCGGCCGTTTGTTCGAGGTCTCTGTCTGTGAATATATCACTGCTGTCGTTTGCAGCGGTGACGCTCTCACTTTGCTGAGACGAAGTCTGCGATGACTCGCTTGCTGCAAATTCGCTTCTGAGCTGCTGCGCAGTATTGATGTTGCTGTCCGACGAGGAACAACTCACCGCTGTCAGGCTGATTATCAGAGCTGCGATCATTATGCTTATTTTTCCTGCTTTCATATTGATTACCCCTTTTCGTATCTGATTTTGCTGCCGCTTTTTCCTTTGCTGTATTCAGTATAACCTGCCAACTTTAAATATAGCTTAATCTTATGTGAAATCCGGGTGAAACCTTTATAATTCCAATATCATCCTGAATTGTTTAAAGATGTCTTCCTATTTGGCAATATTGACAGTTTCTGATTGACATATTGATATTTTTGTGTTATAATTTAAGGCAACACCGCACGACCCCTGTGCATCAGATCGCGCGCAAGCTCAACAAAGTTGAGCTGAGATTTTTCGTCAGAGTGCATAAATTTGACGCAGGCGGGCGATCGAAGACCAATTTGCTTTTCGCCCGGCAAGGAAAATTTGTGTGCTATGACGGAAAATATGCAAGCAGATGATGTGCAGAGGCGTTAGCCGCGGGTCGTGCGGTGTTGCCTTAAGAAAATGGTGAATTGAACCATTCCTCTGGAAAGGAGAGAGGTGTATGTACCGCAGATGTATCGAACTGTTGAACGAGTTCCTTACCAAAGCTGAAAAACTCAGCAATGTCGGTGATCTGGACTGCCTTATCAGTGAGTATTATGAAAAGCTTGGGGATACCGGCGAGACTCCTGAGATAAATACTCTGATGGACAAGCTCTGCCGTGTTACGCAGAGACTCATCGATCTGCGTTCTGACACCGAGGCTGTTCAGAAGCTCAGCGAGCTTTCTTTCGAGGAACGGATCGAGCTTGAGCAGGTCGAGCGCATTATAGACGGCAATCTGCTTTGCTATCACTTCCAGCCGATCGTCAGTGCCGTTGACGGCTCGGTCTTTTCCTATGAGGCACTTATGCGCCCGATAGGCTCTCCTCTGATTACTCCTTTCCATATCCTTAAATATGCCGACCTGACCGACAGGCTCCGGGACATCGAACGTGCTACGTTCCTGAATGTGCTGGGTTTGCTGGATAAGGATCCGGATATGTTTTATGGCAGACCGGTGTTTATCAACAGTATACCCAATATAACCCTCCCGAAGGCTGATTCTGACCGTATCAGTGCACTTCTTGTCAAATACAGCGATAAGGCTGTGATCGAGATGACCGAGAGCGGTGAGCTGGATGAGCACAGGTACCGTATTCTCAAAGAGGAGTACCGTTCCAATAATGTCCGTATAGCTATAGACGATTACGGCACAGGCTATTCCAATATAAAGAATCTTCTGGATTATATGCCAAACTTCGTCAAGATCGACCGCTCGCTTCTCAGCGAGATACAGAACAGTCAGAAGAAGCGTCATTTCGTGCGGGAGACTATCGACTTCTGCCACGATAACGGCATACTCGCCCTCGCCGAAGGCGTCGAGACTTCTGAAGAACTCAGAGCAGTTATCCTTCTTGGAGTTGACCTTATTCAGGGATACTATACCGCCAGACCTTCTCCTGAGGTGATCGAAAGCATTGACGAGGATATTGCTGCCGAGATCAGACGCTGCAGGGCTGAACTCCGGGACGGCATCGCCAGCAAGCAGTATGTTGCTGCCGACGGAGAGAGGATAATGCTTGACGCCCTTGTCCGTGACGGTTATTCCAGTGTTCTTATCGGCAAGGACCTGCCGGAGGGGGCAAGAGTTACTGTTGCCGGCACTCCCTCCAATGAGACAGCTATATCGGTCTATGCATCAAGGCTGTTCAAAGGCACAATAGCCATAGACAATGTGTCGCTTCTCTCGATCAGGGAGGCTCCCTGTATCGAGCTTTTGTCAAACAGCGATGTAACAGTTGAGATAATCGGCGAAAACCGTCTGAACGGCGGAGGGATCCGTGTTCCCCACGATGCAAGGCTGAATGTAACAGGAAACGGAGCGCTTACCATAAAGATAGACAATTCCGATTACTACGGCATCGGTGATGACCTTGCCTCAAAGAACGGGGAGATAGTATTTGCCCACGACAGTATGCTTACAATAGATGCCAACGGTCAGCGCGGAGTGGGTATCGGCTCAGGTATGGGCGGAGGAAAGATCATCATCAAGAGCGGAAAGTACCTTATCTCTCAGCAAGGCGGCTACGGCGTCTGCATCGGTACCTTTGCCGATCATGCCGAGCTGGACATACACGACTGCGATCTCGAGACCAAGCTTTCCACCGCAAAAGGCACAGCACTTGGTTCTCTGTACAGCAGTACAGATATACATCTCTGGCGGTCAAGCTACAGATGCTTTGCCGGAGGTCTGACTATGGTAGGCATCGGTTCGCCTGACGGCGATTATTCCAAGGTCACCATTGACAATGCAAATATCTCCATAGATGTCAGGGGAGATGAGTGTACAGCTGTCGGTTCACTAAACGGCCTGTCGGATATAAGTGTTTCCAAGGCTTCTTTCAGAGTAAATGCAGGAGGGAATAATGCTCTTGTCTTCGGCAGCAGAGACAATAAGACACGTCTTTCAGTAGTCAACGCTGACGTCGGAGTTGAACTTGCTACCGAGAATGAGAGTTTCACTTCTGCAGCAAAAGAGGATATGATCATACAGGGCGGCAGATGCCTGTTCAGCATCAACGGCGTAGAAAGATCTATTTAGCTATTCACATAAACGGGGGTATGTCGCCCCCTTTTATTATCTTATTTTCCATATTTCCGCAAAACCCTTTGTTGACAAAATGTCCTTGAAGTTGTATAATTTTATAGTGACCTATCCCGTATGAAAAGATCGTGAGGTGACGGGCGTGGAGATCGTTATCGGTCTTGTCGTTGTGATAGCTTTGCTTATCGCACTCGGAGTAAATACTTTTTTTATCCTTGAGGGCGTTCTGGTGCTGCTTTTGCTGGTATTGCTGGCAACGCTTCTGTTTTTCGTCTATACAGCTTTTTCCTTTATCGGCTCTGAGAGGATCGCCGCCCGTTTTGACCGTATTGAAAAGCCGGAAGGCAAGGCGTTCTCCTCGGCAGTATATATATCTGACGGGGAGGAACTGCGGAATACATTCCCGAATGAAGCTATATTCAAAAAACGGCTTTATGACAAGAGCAGAGTCATTACTCTCATCAAGACCAGAAAAGGCAAGATATATGACAGGTATTCGATCGTTACTGTGGCAGCAGGACTTGTGCTCGGAACGGCCTCAATGGTTTTGCTGGGCGGATGGTCTATCGGTGTACTGATATAAGAGGTGACAGCATGAAGGACTTCAATACAGCAATGAGGCGCTCGCTCGTTTTCGGAGCAATAGGTGCCGTGCTCGTTCCGCTGATGTTCGAGTGCTACGCAAACATTTCCCGTACCGGGGCTTTTGTCATCCTTGCAGGCTGGGCCGTTTTCATCGGCGTAAAGTACTCTTTGCTTGACTATAAAGCCGCTATGCTTGCAGCATCGGCAGGAACAGCTTATACCATAGGTCTGGGGTTGATCTGTTATATAATTATCCACAAAGCCGCCGTGGCGATCCTGGAAAAGAATTCAAAGTATTTCTATCTTGACTGGAGCGAGCATCTGAAATTCTGGGTGTTTACGTTTCTGATACTCTGCTCAGCCTATATCGTGATGTTCTTTGTTTGGGGAATACGCTATGCTGTAAGACAGATAAAAAGCAATAATCAGCGCGTTGAAGGTTATATCGCCAACGCCTTCGGAGAAGGTGAGGATGAAAAATGACCGGCATATATATCCACGTCCCGTTCTGTGAAAGAAAATGCCCCTACTGCGCCTTCTATTCGGGGAAGGTGTCGGCAGCGGGCGTTTGTGCATATATGGAGGCTCTGAAACGTAATATCATTTCTTTTCCGGATGCTGTCAAGGCTGATACCTTGTATTTTGGAGGAGGAACACCTGCTCTGCTCGGAACGGACAATATCGCAGAGATAATAGCCCTTTGCCGGGAGAGATTCACCCTGGACGACGCTGAGATAACTCTGGAGACCAACCCCAACAGCACAGACCGTGAGATGCTTGAAAGGCTTCGCACGGCAGGAGTGAACCGTCTTTCAATAGGTGTACAGTCCCTGAACGATACAGAGCTGAGCTTCCTGGGAAGGCTCCATAATGCCCGACAGGCCGAAGACGCGCTGAGACTGGCAAGCGAAGCCGACTTTGAAAATATATCCGCTGACCTTATGATCGGGATAAAAGGTCAGACACCGGATAGCCTAAGAGACAGCGTTGCCAGGCTGTCAAGCCTCGGAGCTGTCCACATTTCGGCCTATATGATAAGCGTTGAACCGGGGACTCCCTTTGACAGGGATGAAGTCAGAGACAAACTTATGGATGAGAATGACATCGCAGAGCTTTATATTTCGCTTATGGAGAGCTGTAAAGATTTTGGACTTGAACAGTACGAGATCTCTAATTTTGCCTCCGCTGATCTCGTCAGCAGACATAATATGAAGTATTGGCAGGGGGATGACTATCTCGGATTCGGACCGTCGGCTCATTCTTTTTATAAGGGCGTCAGATATTATGTTCCGAAGGATCTTACCCTTTTCATATCTTCGGACAGGCAGCCGGAGATCGTATCTGATCCCGAACCTGACAGAGCTGAGGAATACATAATGCTGGGGCTTCGTCTCAGCAAGGGGATAAGTCTTGAAAAAGCTGCTTCTCTCGGAGTCCCGGCTGAAAAGCTCCGGTATATCGAGACCAGGGCAGAGCTCTGTAAGAAGAATGGCCTGTGTACCTTTGACAATGGCATTATTGCGCTCACGCCGAGGGGGATGCTGGTTTCAAATAGTATCATTACTTCATTTCTTGCCTGAATGAGTTGGGCAATATGTCCTAAAATAAGTTCTTCCTGTTGTGCAGTTCTACAAATAATCCTGTCAAGGTTGATTATTCTGTTCGATAATGCTAAAATAAAACTGGGTTATTATGTTTACGACCAAAGTAGGTGCATTATGAAGTTTAAAAGATTACTCGCAGCAGCGGCTTGCCTGACAGCAGTCATCGCTTTCGCCGGCTGTTCATCCGAAGATAATAAGCAGGAGATAGCCGTTCCGATATATGAGGCCAAGCCTGCCAGCTATAAGACTGTCAAGGCCGAGGTCACCGAGATATCGGAAAGATATACTAAGGAAGGCAAGTACGGTTATCCTTACAGCACGACCGTAAAATTTGAGGCTTCCGGCCAGCTGGATCAGATAAACGTGACGAGTGAACAGTCTATCAAAAAAGGCGACTTGCTTTGTACGCTGTTTTCTGACGAGCTTGATCAGCAGATCGAGGAAAAGGAAGTATATCTCAAACAGGCTGAGAAGACTCTGAATACCCTTATCGCCAAAGGCGCAGGCTATTATGAGGTCGAGCAGGCCAGGACCGAGCTGGAGATCCAGCAGCTGGAGTACGACCATCTCCTTGAGCAGAAGGATAAATACAATGTATATGCACCCTGCGACGGCTATTTCAGGATATCGAGACGTTTCGGAGAACAGCTCACAAAATTTGCATGGGTCAACCAGGGGACTGTTCTTGGTGTGGCACAGGATAATTCCGAAGAGTTCCTTGTGTGTGAGATCTATGACAATCCCCTCAACAACGTTAATTTCGGTACAAGAGTCAAGCTCACACAGGGCGCTCAGGATGCCGAGGGTATGGTTGCCGATATCATACATAACGACAACGGCGACTTTTCCAGCTATATCTATGTGATCCGTCCGGACGAGAACAACGAGTTTTTCTCTTTCGGTAACGTTCAGGTAAGCTTCAACGTTTATTCAAGGCAGGATGCTGTAGTTGTCCCCTCCGAAGCCATAAAGACCGTGGGCGACAGAAAATTCGTGAATCTCCTGATAGACGGCGTAAAGGTAGAGCAGGATGTGGAGACCGGCATCGTTGACGGCAATAATACCGAGATCACCGGAGGCCTCTCCGGAGGTGAGGAGCTCATACTCAACTGACTGTTCACAGCTGATTCCGGAGTCCAAAATATGACAAAATGAAAAAAGTTTTTCAAAAGGCTTGATTTTCAGAGAAAAATAGTATAGAATAGTATTATGTGTTGAATATGTGCGGATGCGCTTTAAGGAGGACTTTGTTTGAAGGATATTCTTAGTAATGTATGGGTAAAGCGGTGTGTGTCGGTCTTTACCTCCGCTTATTTTGCGGTGATAGTCCTGCTTACCTATGCTACATTTCTTTATAAACTTGAATTTGCTGAGGGAATGACAGGCCCGTTCCTTGTGCTTTACGGATCGGCGAGCGTTGTCTTCCTTGCTCTGATGATCTTCTCGAGGGAGATCTTCCTCACAAGGCTGATAAGCGTGCTTATGATGCCTGTGACCTTCTGCCTGATACTTCTGAATATGTACAACTGGGCACTGATCGTGCCGCCCTTCGTGGTTGCTATCGTCATATTCTTTGCCGCCGGCACCAAGGAACACGTCAAGGTTATCCTCGGCACTATCTATCTGCTGATGTATGTTCTGGGCATAGTTGCTTATTTCGTACTGAATATGCTTCTGGGCGGTTCTTCTGTCGAGACGGTGATAGATCTCTCCCTTGATCCCGCAAGCAGTGTTTATCAGATCTACAGCGGACAGATGAAGAAGATCTCGGAAGTCACTGACGATGCAAACACATATTCTCCCAACGGCGATTACAGATTCTATATCACCGACCTGCAGGACAGCGATAAGGGCGCGGTCCATATCTATGTCGTTCCTGCAAATCAGGATATTGAGCTCAAGTATTTTACTCTCAAACAGAAGGGTATCAAGAAGACCATTGAAAAGAACGGTACAAGAGGTATCGTTCCTTCTGCAGGCTGGATAATCGAACAGGATGAGACTACCGGTGAGAATTTCCTTGCCGTGCTCTATCAGCTTTCCGATGAGGAAGCTCCCAAGGTCACAAGGATCAGAGGCCTTCCCGATAAGAACTACTTCGAGTTCCTCGGCGTTTCGTAAAAGCAGTATGCTCCCGGTCCGGAGCGTTCCCATAGTATGATCGGAGGTTTACCGTATGCTCCTGAAAAGATTGATCTGTGCAGCATCCGCAGTCGTGACCGCAGTCTCTTTTATGTCTTCTGCTGTTTTCGCTGCAAAGGACGAAGAGAAAAAAGAGATCCCGTTCAAAGCGGATATGACTATGACCTCTACGGAGGCCGGCATACCGTCCCTTTCATTCGATAACGACTATTGGACCGATTATGTTCATATGACCGCGGATTCCGAAAAGATCGGACTGAAGATCATACAGGATAAAAAGACTTATTATCAGGGCTTTTCCCTGAAAGCTACAGCATCCGGTTCACAGAACAGTGAGCTTTATCAGTGCGCCGGCTATATAAGGGACAGCGATAACAACCCTGTTTACCCCGATGCGGAGAAAGAGGATGCAAAGTTCATATGTCCGGGTGTCGAACTCAGATGCGAGGATTTCGGGCTGTCCTGCTTTGACGGCTGCTTTCTGACTTTTGTTTATAAGATCGGCACGGATGCCAAGGATAAGCTGATGGGCAGTAAGATCTTTGCATTTGCGACAGATGACACCTATCAGAAGACTCTTTCCAATGTCCTCGCGCTCGAGTATGATGACCTGTTGGACAATAACGTCAGCCAGTACCGTAACCAGAGCATAACTGTTCCTGCCAATGCGTCGGCCACGAGGATCGTTTTTGAGACTCCTGTAATGGAAAATATGGATTCAGATGTTCTCTGCCTTGATAATATCTGCATTATGCTGCCGGACGGCACCGATAAAAAGCCCTGCTATATCAAGAACCTTGACGGCTATAATGCCAATGCCGAGCCGCAGGAGATGATCGAGGCGATACAGATCCAGGAAAAATCAGCCTCCAGAGCCGAGATCGCCGATGCTCCCGAAAAGCAGGGAAGCAGCAGTACAGGCGTTATAATCATTATCGCAATAGCAGTCGTGGGACTGGGCGCTGCCGGTGTGGTGTTCTACATCATCAGAAAGAAAAAATTCTATTAAAAATTGGAAGCCGCTCTCTGAGCGGCTTTTTGTATATCGTGATCTTCTGCGGTTATAATAGAACTGCCGTATGAAATCTGTTTTCGACAATTTCTTTGAAAGGAGATCATTGCAATGAAGAAAATGTTTGCTCTGCTTCTCGGGACTGTCCTTGCCGGTGCGTTACTGGCCTCCTGTTCGGGCAATACCGAGGAAGCCAACAGCAGAAGAGACAACACGACCACCACCACAACTGCTCAGACTGACAGACCTGCCGATACGACAACTTCAAGAGCCGACACCACGACCGGCAAATCGCCTATGTCCAAGGCAGAGGAAAAGGTCAGTGAGATAGGTGAGGGCGTCGCAGACGGCATCGATACCACTCTTTCGACGGCCGGAGATGTTGCCGATACTATCCTCCGCTGATGAAATACCGCGCTGCAGTTTATGCTGTCGGCGCGGTGTTTTTTGTATCATACTTAACAGGCTGCACAGGAAAAGTATGTTATTTACAGGATATGCAGATGTCCGGGGCATAAAATCAAATAGTGCTGTTGAAACAAATTGTGCAAAACGTAAAAATTTCAGTTAAATGCCGTCAAGGCCTTTAAAAATATATGCATAAGTGATATAATAAATATAATCGGCGAAATATGTGTGTTTTGTGTTTAGTTAGGCTTTGAAAGGATGCTGACGTGAGTACCGGATCAGTTAATACGAACGCTGACAGCGCCGGACTTATGCGCATTGTCGGCCGCCTGAGCATTGCAATGGCCGCAGCAAGCACTGTGTGCTTCCTGTTTACGCTTATATGGGGCTTTGAACTGCGCAACCTGATCGGCTTTGCCGTGGGGGGCGCTAATGCCTGTCTCGGGATGTGGTTCCTTGCTTTTACGGTGAACCGCGCCGTCGAGTGCAGCACGAAAAGAGCCAAGCGTATGATGCTCGGCTGCTATCTTGCAAGACTCGCCGTGCTTACAGCACTTTGCGCAGTGGGATATCTTACAGGTCTTATCAGTGTGGTCGGCCTGATAGTCCCGCAGCTTTTTCCGAGGATACTGCTGATGTTCGATCACTTCCTTGGTATAAATTATTTTGGAAAGGAATAGTTCTATGGACGGTATAGGACAGGGCGCCAAGGTCGCCTTTACACTGCCGATCTTCGGCGGTATCGAGATCACCGAGACGATCGTGATCGGCTGGGCGATCATTGTTGCCGTTTTGCTCATCTGTCTGTTTTTGACAAAGGGGCTGGCAAAGATCCCTACAAAGAAAAGACAGATAGTTGCTGAGATGTTCGTCGGCTTCGTTAATAATATGGTCGAATCGACAATGGGAAAAAAATGGAAGCACTATGCTCCTTACATAGCAACGCTGCTCGTATATGCGATATTCGGCGCTCTCGTTTCTCTGCTCGGACTCAGATCAATGACTGCCGATTTCAATGTCCCGCTTACATGGGCGCTTATGACATTTATACTCATTACTTACTATAAGATCAGATCGGGCGGCGTGCTCGGTTATTTCAAAGGCTTTACTTCACCGGTGTTCGTTATGCTCCCGCTCAATCTGTTGAGCGAGGTCGCCACACCGCTTTCTATGGCCTTCCGTATGTTCGGAAATATCTCCGGCGGTGCAGTTATTACTGCTCTGGTTTACGGCGCACTCGCCGCCGTTTCAAGACTCGCTCACCTTGCATTCCAGTTCAGCGGCCTTGAATTCAATGCTCTCCAGCTGTTTATTCCCGCAGTGCTGTCGATCTATTTCGATCTGTTCTCGGGATGCATACAGGCATATATCTTCGCTACACTGACAATGGTTTACGTTTCCAGTGCGGCGGAGCAGGAACAATGATCTCAGTCAATAATTAAATGGAGGAATACATTATGTTGGAAAAAGCAATCGTACTCGGATGTTCGGCAATCGGCGCCGGCCTTGCAATGATCGCCGGTATTGGCCCCGGTATCGGTGAAGGCTATGCAGTAGGCAAGACTATCGAGTCTATCGCAAGACAGCCCGAGGCAAAGGGCGACTGCACCAGAACAATGTTCATCGGTGTTGCAATGGCCGAGTCTACCGGTATCTATGCGTTCGTTGTAGCACTTATTCTGATGTTCGCTAATCCGTTTATCGGCAAGCTCTGATCGCCTGACTGATAATTGTTTAAGCGGACAGGAGGAAAGATGTAAATGGTATTAGCTAAGGTAACAGAGTTTTTGACCATCGATCCGACAACGATCATACTTACTCTTTGCAATACTTTGATACTCTTTCTTGTTCTGAAGCATTTTCTTTTCGATAAGGTCAATAAAGTCATCGACGACAGGAAAAACGAGATAGCTGAGAGCTATAAGAATGCCGATGAGGCACAGCGCAAGGCAGAAAATCTCGCTGCTGAGTATGATGAGAAGATCGGCATGGCCAAGGAGGAGGGCGCGGAGATCGTCCGTGCTGCTACCGTCAAGGCACAGAACCGTTCTGATGAGATCATTGCTGATGCAAGAGCTGAGGCAAAGAGCATCGTCGATAACGCTAACGATGAGATCGAGCGCGAAAAGAAGATCGCTGTAAATCAGATCAAGGATGAGATCACCGAGCTCGCTATCTCGGCTGCATCAGCAGTCGCAGAGAAGGAGATCGGCAAAGAGGACAATGAAAGGCTTATTGAAAGCTTTATCAACAGCGTGGGTGAGCAGTGATGGCAGAGAGCTTGAGGAATGTTTACGCCAAGGCTGTGTTCGAGCTTTGCTGTGAGCAGGGCATAACCGTGCAGGCAGCGGAGGAGCTCGAGTGCGTCAGAAAGGTCTTTGAGGATAACGAGGAGTTTGTCAAGTTCCTGAGATCTCCTCTTATATCTTTTAATGAGAAGCTTTCGCTGCTTAAAAAGATCTTTGACGGCAAACTCAGCGATACGGTGTATGATTTTATATGCCTTACCACCGAAAAGGGCAGGGCGGGCTATATCCCGCAGATCTGTGAGGAATTTAAAAAGCTGTATTATGAGCAGCAGGGCATCCTTGAGGTCAGCGTCACTACCGCTATGCCTATGAGCGACTCGCTTAAAGATAAACTCAGGGATAAGCTTGAATCCGTCCTCGGCAAAAAGGTCATTATGGACCTTTCTGTGGACAAGTCGCTTATCGGCGGCATCATAGTCAGATATGAGGGCGCCGAACTTGATTCGAGCATTCGCGGAAAGCTTGATCGCCTTAAATCACAGATCAACGGAATAATTGCATGATCGCTTATATGATACGAAAGGATAGGACTTTATATGAAATTACGTCCTGATGAGATAACCGGCATAATCAAGCAGCAGATCAGGGACTACCGTTCCAAGATCGAGCTGACCGACACCGGCACAGTCGTTACTGTCGGTGACGGTATCGCAAGAGTCCACGGACTTGAGCGCTGTATGTCCGGTGAGCTTATTGAGTTTGAGAATAAAACAATGGGTATGGCCCTCAACCTGGAGCAGGATTTCGTTGGTACCGTTCTGCTCGGCTCCGATGACGGGATCAGAGAAGGCGGATCGGTAAAAAGGACCGGCAAGATCGTCTCTGTACCTGTCGGGGACGCTCTTATGGGAAGAGTAGTAAATGCTCTCGGCCAGCCTATCGACGGCAAGGGAGCCATACTTACTAACGAGACAAGACCTATCGAGAGCCCTGCTTTCGGAATCATCACCAGACAGTCGGTAAACCGCCCGCTGCAGACGGGTATTAAGGCTATCGACTCGATGATCCCTATCGGAAGAGGCCAGCGTGAGCTTATCATCGGCGACAGACAGACCGGTAAGACAACTATCGCACTCGATACAATTATCAATCAGAAGGGCAAGAATGTCATCTGTATCTACGTTGCTATCGGTCAGAAGAGATCTACCGTTGCTAATGTTGTTGATACACTTGAGAAGGCCGGCGCTATGGAGTATTCCATCGTTGTTTCGGCTACTGCATCGGAGATGGCGCCCCTTCAGTATATCGCACCTTATTCGGGTGTCGCTATGGCAGAGTATTTTATGCTCCAGGGCAAGGATGTACTCTGTGTGTACGACGACCTCTCAAAGCACGCCGTCGCATACAGAACAATGTCACTGCTCCTTAAAGGACCTACCGGCCGTGAAGCCTATCCCGGTGACGTCTTCTATCTGCATTCGAGACTTCTTGAGCGTGCCTGCAACCTGAACAAGGACTACGGCGGAGGTTCGATAACAGCTCTGCCTATCATCGAGACTCAGGCAGGAGACGTTTCGGCTTATATACCCACGAATGTTATATCTATAACCGACGGACAGATATTCCTTGAGAGCGAACTTTTCTTCTCCGGTGTAAGACCTGCCGTAAACCCCGGCATCTCGGTTTCGCGTGTCGGCGGTTCTGCACAGATCAAGGCTATGAAGAAAGTCTCGGGATCTCTGAAACTGCTTTATTCCCAGTACCGTGAGCTCCAGGCATTCTCGCAGTTCGGCTCAGATCTGGATAAGGATACCAAAGACAGACTCGCTCAGGGCGAGCGTATAGTTGAGGTCCTCAAACAGAATAAGAATTCCCCTCTGCCTGTTGAGCATCAGGTCATCATTATCTATGCCGTTGTCAATAACTATCTCAAAAAGATAGATGTCAGCGATGTAAAGGAGTTTGAGAGCGGACTGTTCGATTATGTTGAGTCGGCTCACCCGGATGTATGCGCCGCTATCAGAAACAGCGGTGAGCTCAGCAAGGAGAATGAGGCCGAGCTCAAAGATGCTATTAACGAGTATGTTGAGAAGTTTCTCCAGATAAAGTGAGGTGACAGCGCCGCTTCTGCGGCAGATTATGGCAACTGCAAATATGAAAGACGTTAAGCGGCGTATCAAGAGCGTCGAGAGTACTATGCAGATCACCAAAGCGATGCAGCTGGTCGCATCTTCAAAGCTCAGACGTGCAAAGGAGAGAGCTCTTGCTGCACAGCCGTTTTTCGCGGCACTGTATGATACTATGAGCGATATTTCCAACGATCCCGCTTTCACGTCGGTATATACCAAGAAGAAGGTCCTGAAGTCAACGCTTTTTGTTGTCATCGCTGGCGACAGAGGACTTGCAGGCGGATTTAACTCAAATGTGCTGAAGCTTGCATCTCAGAAGATCCGCGAGCTTACCGATAACAAAGAGAAGGTCTCGGTGATCGCTGTCGGCAAAAAGGCTGTTGAGTATTGCGAAAAGCGCGGATATGACGTGGTCGGGCGTTTCCCTCAGGTGGCTGAGAGCCTGAGCATCCTTGATGCTGAGGATATCGCCGACGAGATCATTGAGAAATTCAGATGTTCCTATTATGACCAGGTGGATATGATCTATACCACCTTTGTCTCGGCTCTTTCACAGGAGCCTGTGGCGGTATCTGTGCTGCCGGTCACCGATCTCGGCACCGGCGTCAGGTCCAAGTCGCTGATCGAGTATGATCCTTCGCCGGAGGAGGTCTTCGACGGACTCATCCCTCAGTACCTTACCGGGCTCATTTATGCCGCGGTGGTTGATTCATTTGCCTCCGAGCAGGCTGCAAGACGTACTGCTATGGAGTCGGCGAGCGATAACGCTGAAGAGATGATATCTAATTTGTCTCTGCTCTATAACCGTGCAAGACAGGCAATGATAACTCAGGAGCTTACCGAGATCAGCTCGGCAAGCCTTAACGATGACGGCTGACAGGAGGTCTGAACAATGGAAAGACTTGCAAGAAAAATAGCCCTATGGTTTATTGGAATAGTTGTTTTTATCGGTGCATATGACCTTGTTGAATTGATATTCGAGGGCAGTGATTATAAGTTCAATTTCAAATCCGGCATCGCTGCACCCTTTGTGAGCTATATAATATTCTGCGTTCTGATGTTCATATTCAGCAGGATCGGAAAGAAGAACAGCAAAAAAGAAAAATAATACCCCCCGGCGCGGCAGTATTATTATGATCGGAGGATGCTCATATGAGAACCAAAGTCAAAAGTATCCTTCGCGGAGTGCTGTACGCTGCCGTTATCAACGGGTTATTCGATCTGTTTGAACTTCTGTTTGAGAAACTGTTTATGTATCTCATCAGAAGAAGATACAAAGATCGTGGTATGCAGCTCAGAACCTGCACTAAACAATCAGCTTTGAAAGGCGGTAAATAAATGAACGGCAAAAATGTGGGAAAGGTAGTTCAGATAGTCGGAGCGGTAGTTGATATACGCTTTGAAAAGGACTCCCTGCCTGATCTGCTCAATGCAGTTGAGATCGAGCTCGGCGGCGAGAAGCTTACAGTCGAGGTCGCCCAGCATATCGGTGACGACGTTGTAAGATGTATCGCAATGAGCAGCACCGACGGCCTTGTAAGAGGAACAGAGGCAGTTGATACCGGAAAGGCTATCAGCGTGCCCGTAGGCAGAGAAACTCTTTCGAGAATGTTCAATCTCCTGGGTGAGCCTGTCGATAATAAGCCTGCTCCCGAGACCAAGGAACGGTGGGAGATCCACCGCGATCCCCCCTCGTATGAGGAGCAGAAGGCATCCAATGAAGTGCTGGAGACCGGCATAAAGGTCGTTGACTTGATTGCGCCTTACCTCAAGGGCGGTAAGATCGGCCTTTTCGGCGGTGCAGGCGTAGGCAAGACAGTTCTTATTATGGAGCTTATCAATAATATAGCCAAGCAGCACGGCGGTATATCGGTATTTACCGGTGTCGGCGAGCGTACCCGTGAGGGCAACGACCTCTATAACGAGATGATCGAGTCGGGCGTTATCGACAAGACCGTCTTAGTGTACGGTCAGATGAATGAGCCTCCCGGAGCAAGAATGAGGGTCGGCCTTTCGGGTCTGACTATGGCCGAGTATTTCAGAGATGTCGAAGGACAGGATGTACTCCTCTTTATCGATAATATCTTCCGTTTCACTCAGGCCGGTTCCGAAGTGTCTGCACTTCTCGGACGTATGCCCTCTGCCGTTGGTTATCAGCCTACACTGGCTACGGAAATGGGCGCTCTGCAGGAGCGTATCACTTCCACCAAGAAGGGTTCTATC
>JAFXRI010000007.1 GCA_017526445.1 Ruminococcus sp.
CGCCTCTGCACGTCATCTGCTTGCCAGCTTTCCGTCATATTACCCAAATTCTCCTTGACTTGCGCCAGCAAACCTGCGTCGAATTTAGGCAATCTGACGAAAATCTGGACGTCGCATCTGACGCACAGGGGTTGTGCGGTATTGCCCTAGTCTTATTCTGCATATATCTTACCACATTTTCCTTAAAAAAGCAAGCGAAGCGAAAAACGGGGATGATCCCGGATCGCGCTTCGCATAAGTTCAGACTGTCTGACCGGCGTCTGTCTTATCGGGGGTGCTTTCCGCACCGGCAGAGCCTTTCTTTTCCTTTGCCTCCCTGACCAGCTCGTCATTGAGCATCCCTTCCAGATCAACGCTGCCTTTTTTGAGGATATAGGTGTAGGGCGTGCCGCCCTCCTCAAGTCTGATCGTATAAGAGAGAGTATCGGCGCTGCTGTCATAGACGCAGTTGTAGCTTGTCTCGTCGAGAGTAAAAGTGAAGCCGTCGGAGCTTGACTTGATCTCGGAGGAACAGTCCGCCGTTTTCCCGTGGTCGTCGAGAGCCGTTATAGTGAATTTGCCGTCCCTGACGGTATAATTCTTGCTGACGTTATACTCGCTGACGTTGTTTTGCGCAGCAAACTCTGCCGGAGACTTGCCGTTGATCGACTTGACAGTCCAGCTGCCTTCGAGCTTATCCATTCCGGGAGCACAGGCGCTCAGGCACAAGGCTGCGAGACCTGCTGTGAATACTGTCAGAGCAAGACCTGCTTTCTTTTTCATAGGCTGTCACTCCTTTTGGGCAGAGGCTGTTTTGTTTACTTCCTTCGCTTTACGGCAACTGCTGCCGCTGCGAACAATGCGCCCAGTGTAACGATACCGGCGCCGGTCTTCGGGTTCCCGGAGGGCTTTTTATCCTCGCCGGTGCTGCTGTCGGGCTCGCTGCTGTCGTCCGGTCTGCTGTCATCGGGTTTTTCCTCGGGGGCGTCGAGCTTTGCCGAGAAAGCGGTCCTGCTGAAATCCTCGAACAGTTCAATAGGTCTGCCGCCTGCTGTGAGAGAAAGCGCGCTGGTATATAAGCCGTTCTTTGCTTCCTCAGCGGTGACGGTATGCTCGTATTCGATCATTATCTGAGAGCGGGCGGCAACGGTGCCGGCCTTGCTCTTATCCCCGAGATCATCCGCAGACAGCGAAACGGTCACGTCCTCCGCATCCTGATCGGAGGTGTTGAGCAGCGTCACGCGGCATCTTATCACATCTCCTGCTTTATAGCTCTCCTGCGGATCAATGATCTCATTGACGGCATTGAGCACCTCGCAGCGGGAGGCGGTCTGTATCGGGAAGTTATCGTATTCGTAGCAGTAAGGCTCCTCCTCGCCGGAGAAGATATTGGCGGCGGTGATTATCTCGGTAAGGTCGCTCCACACGCCGTCAAGGAGCATATAGCTCTCGCCCTTATTGACGATGCCCTTGCCGTATTCTGTTATGGACGAAACGACGTTCTGCACGCCCTCATCCTCCAGCCGCTCGCGCTCTGCTTCCGAGAAGCGCTCATATCCCCCGCGGGTGATCTGCTCGCTGAAAATGATATCGTGATCCCCGTCGAGCCTGTCGGAGCGGACGATCACCGCATAGGCCGAGCCCTCGGAGATCGGGATGCTTTTATCCAACTGCAGGGTATGATAGCCTGTGAGGTCGAATTTTCCGCTGAGCTCGGCGATCATCTCGCCGTCATAGGGTGTTTCGTACTCGTCGTCGAGCAGGTATATCTCCGCTTTGACGGCGGTCATAGGCGAGGCTGTGCTGATGCCCACGGAGTCGAGCAGCATATTCTGCTCGGCGATGAACACGTTTGCCATAGCACAGTCTTCCTCGAAGGCGGCTGAGTGGTGCTGATACACCGGCATAAAGTCATACTTGTCGATATGTCTTCCCACGAGCGGAGCATCGGCATCCGGCCGCTTCTCCACCGAATAGGAAAAGGCCTCGGTAAGGCTCTGGTCATAATAGGAAACATAGCAGTATCCGTCGCCGCTGTTGCCCCATTTAACGTCCGAGAGAGGATCGCTGTTGCCCACGCTGCCCCAGCTGTTTTTTACTATGAATGCGCCGTTATCCTCGATGAGACCGTCGGGATCGTTGAAATAATCCATAGGAAAGTCATCGTCGTATCCGACCACTGTGACCTTATGGTTGGCCGCAAAGGCGCTGAGGTCGTCCCCTTCCTCGTAATAGTCGGGGATGTAGTTGTAGAGCGTCCAATAGGGTGCAAGAGGATCCTCGCACTCTTCACCCTCGCTGTCGATGAAGTTGAAGGCTTTGTCATCGTTCTGGTCGCCGGGCATATCAGTCGGCATACGCAGCGACAGCGAGACGGCCCTTCCGCCGGCGATCTCATTTTTGATTATATCCACTGCCGAGCGGTCAAAGCTGTACTTGCCGTCCTCGTCGTGACAGGCGGGGGAGGGCAGGCTGTTTATATCTCTGATCCTGAGTATACTTCCCGCAGCCCTGCTGCTCGGATCCCAGGTCCCGGCAGGGGAGCGTGTAGAGCTGCAATAGTAGTACTCACCTGCGCCCTTATAGAATCCCGGATCAAAGGGATCGAAGCATCCCTTGCACTGGGAGGCGGCCTGCTTGACAGCTGCCTCGTATTCTTTCAGGTCGGTATCCGTATATGACTCATAGAGCGTTTCACGGGCGGCATCCATAAGATAGCTGCCTGCGTGTCCCTGAGCAAAAGGGTTTTCTGTCAGTTCAAAAATATATACCTTGTTCCAGTAATAATGCTCCTCCGATATATAAGGGGAACCGCTTTCATAGACCGGTGCCACCTCGCCGGTGAGCAGGGGAGTGAAATAGGCGCTGTGTCCGCCGTCAAAGCGCTCGGTATTGAGCTTGGCGGTGTCCTTCTCGCCGGCCAGCTTGTCGTCCTCATACCGCGAGCGGAACATACCCTCGCCGATCTGGGAGGAATAAGCCGATCCTTCGGGGACGGTGCTGTACGCCGCGCAGAGAGCCTGCTTCTCCGAGAAGTTATATTTTTCCCTTTCCTCATCAGAGGCCTTGTTCAGATCGACACCGTCAGCGAAGGCAGATGTGGCCTCCAGTGCGGCGATAGGTGCAAAGCCCCAGCAGGAGCCGAAGGGGAACTGCTGTCTGACCTCCGACACATAGCATTTGCCGTTCACGTTTCTGAGATCGAAAGCCGAGGGCAGTTCGGGCACCGTGATCTTTTCGGTTATGCTTTTACTGTAAGGGATATTGCTGGATGCGGCAGCCGAAAGGTCGGTATTGCCCTCGGTGTAGTAGCTTTCAAAGGCCTGGCGCCTGCCGGCAAGGTACTGTGCGAAGCTGTTGAATTTTTCATCGTATGCAAGAGCATTTACAGAAAAAGAATAGGCTGCCGCCAGTGCTGCTGCGGCTGCTGCGAACCTTCTGATCTTCTTCATGCTCCCACCTCCCAAAAGAGTAAAGGCAACACCGCACAACCCGCGGCTTGCGCCTCTGCACGTCATCTGCTTGCATATTTTCCGTCATAGCACACAAATTTTCCTTGCCGGGCGAAAAGCGAATTGGTCTTCGCTCGCCCGCCTGCGTCAAATTTATGCAC
>JAFXRI010000008.1 GCA_017526445.1 Ruminococcus sp.
CAAGAGCCTTAATAAGGCCGAGCAGGAATTTGCCGAGAAATACTGGTCCTATGAGATCGAGCCGATGCTGAACGCTGTTATCGTGGACAGGCGCCACCCCTTCCCTTTTCTCGGAAACAAGGAGCTTTTCATCTGCGCAAAGCTGGCCTCCAAGACAGGGCTGCTCATAGGTCTCATCAGCTGCTCGGAGAAGTTTGAGAGACTGATCTTCCTGCCATCGGAGAACGGCGGGGTGAGCTATATGCTCATCGAGGATCTGATCGCTGCATTCGCCGACAAGGCATTCCCAAGCTACAAGATAGAAGAGCGGGCTGTCATCAGGATCACCCGAAGCGCTGACATCTCGCTGGATGATGATTTTGACATTGAGGTAGATGCAAGGCAGAATATGTCCGAACTCATCAGCAAGCGCAAAAGGCTGCGGCCGGTGCGGATGCAGGTGTCAAAGGCTTTGCCGGAGGATGTGCAGAATGAGCTCTGTGCAAGGCTGGAGCTAAACCCGAAACAGGTCTTTGTGGAGAAGTCTCCTCTTGATCTGGGATACGTTTTTGCGCTTTGCCCCAAATGTTCGCAGCGAAGCGAGATGTTCTACTCCAGGCGGGAACCTCAGACATCGCGGATGATAGATGAATACAGCCCGATGATGCCGCAGATCGAAAAGCGTGATCTGCTGCTTTCCTACCCTTACGAAAGCATAAAGCCCTTCCTGAGACTGCTGGACGAGGCAGCCGCCGATCCGGACGTAATCTCGATGAAGATGACGCTGTACCGCGTTGCTAAGAACTCCCGGGTAATAAAAGCCCTCTGTACTGCCGCCGAAAACGGCAAGGATGTCTTTGTACTGGTGGAGCTGAGGGCGCGTTTTGACGAGGAAAACAACATCGAACAGTCCCGTCAGCTGGAAGAGGCAGGCTGCAAGGTGGTGTACGGCCCGGCAGGGCTGAAGGTACACTCAAAGCTCTGTCTTATCACAAAGAAAGTCGGCAAGGAATATATATACTATACTCAGGTGGGAACGGGCAACTACAACGAGAAGACTGCCGAGCTTTATACGGATTTCTCGCTGATGACTGTAAACAAGGACATCGGCCTTGATGCCTGCGACGTGTTCAAGGCGCTGGCTATGGGCGAGACGGTGGAAAGCCTGCGGTTGCTGTGGGCGGCTCCCCACTGTTTGCAGAACCGCGCTCTTGAAATGATGGACAACGAAATAAGGATCGCCCGTGCAGGCGGCGAGGGATATGTGGGCCTGAAGCTCAACTCGCTGACCGACAAGGTGCTTATCGACAAGCTGATAGAATGCTCCCAGGCGGGAGTAAAGGTAGAAATGATCGTGCGGGGCATCTCATGCCTGGCGGCGGGGATAAAAGGCGTCACCGACAACATAAGACTGATCTCAATAGTCGGCAGATACCTTGAGCACGGACGCATATACATTTTCGGCGAGGGCGTAAGGCAGAACATCTATATCTCCTCGGCGGATTTTATGACGAGAAATACTACCCGACGGGTGGAGATCGCGGCGCCTATACTCTCCGACGAGCTGAAAGAACGGCTCACCGATTACTTCCGGGTGCAGTTCAACGATAACGTAAAGGCAAGAGAACAGCTCTCTGACCGAAGCTACCGCAGAGTTATCAACGACAATATGCCCCTCGACGCGCAGAAGCACTTCATTGCCGAGGCCTACGCCAACGTGCCCCTGATGAAGCCCGCTGCGGAGCCGGAGCAGAAAAAGGGAATTTTCGGACGGCTGTTCGGGTGGTTCCGGAAGAAGAAATAAGATAATACGGAGTGATAATTATGAAAATCGCAATAGTCGGTCTCGGACTTATAGGCGGATCACTGGCTAAGGCTATCCGCCGGAATACCGAGCACAGCGTATATGCGCTTGACACCGACAGGGAAACTATTGCTGCGGCGCTGGCTCAGGAGGTCATCGACGGGGAGATCCAGGCTGATGATCTGGGACGGTTCGATCTGGTAATACTCGGTCTGTACCCCGAAACGACTGTGAGCTTCTGCCTTGATAACCTGGAGAATTTCAAAAAAGACGGCATCGTTATCGACACCTGCGGCATCAAGACCTCGGTAGTGGAGCGTGTGGAAGGACCGATGAAAAAGGCCGGCGTGCGGTTCGTGGGCTGTCACCCTATGGCGGGTAGAGAGTTTTCGGGCTTCGGGTACGCTGTTGACAACCTTTTCGAGAAGGCCAGCTTTATCATCACTCCCACTGACGAAACTGCTATGTCCGCAGTGAGGGAGGTATCCCAGTTTGCGTATGATATAGGCTTTGCGAAGTGCGTGATCTCCTCGCCGGAGGAGCACGACAGAGTCATCGCCTTTACCTCACAGCTTGCACACATCGTCTCCAGCGCATATGTCAAGAGCCCGAGCCTTATGGATCAGGCAGGGTTCTCTGCGGGGAGCTTCCGGGACCTGACAAGGGTAGCCAAGCTGAACGAGGATATGTGGACTTCCCTGTTCATGCTCAACAGGGGACCTCTGCTGGACGAGATAAATCACATTATCGACCGTCTCTCCGAATACCGTGAAGCTCTTGAGAACGAGGACAGCGAAAAGCTACACGAGCTGCTCAGGGAAGGAAGAATACTAAAGGAAAAGTCCAACGAGTCACTGGCAAAGTAAGAACTACCAACTGACTGAAGGAAGTGAGAGAGATGTTTTGCCCGAAGTGCGGCGCGGAATCAGCGGACAATGCTAAGTTCTGCTCAAACTGCGCTTTCAGACTTGCTGAGTATGAGACCGCTGCTCCGGCATCCGGCGAGGAAGAGGACGCCGCTTTCAAACCGATAATACCGGATATAACCCCTATAATACCTGATATACCAGTGCAGAGAAATAATGTTCCTGCGGCACCTCCGCAGGGGGAGCCTGTTCCGATTATACAACCCGGAGTTCCCTACCCGGACAACGCCTTTATTCACGGAGGTCCTGTGCAGGATGCGCAGTCTGTACAGTACGGACAGTTCCCTGCCCAGCCGTTACCCAGTAAAAAGTCCCACGCTAAGCTCATTACCATACTTATCATAGCGGCGGCGCTGATCGGCTTGGGTATAGCGATGCTGTTCAAGTTCGTCATAAACAAAGACGATGACATCATCGGGAAATGGCATTGTTTCAAATTAGTCTCAGACGGCGCAGAATTCTACGAAAAGAACAGCGTTGATGCGGTATCTCAAAATATCATTGCCAACAACCTGGATGCTGAGTTCAGGAACAACGGCAGCGGAGATCTTATTTTTGCAGGAGAGAAGATGGCCTTTAACTGGAACTATACCGGCAAAGATTACTCCGTCAACATTCAGCGCTTTGACGTCAGCGGGAACGATTTATCGTCAGATTATATCGGGAAGATCACCGCAGAGATCAAAGACGACATAATGGAGATGACCATTTACCCGTCAGAAACTGAAATGTCCCGTACTTCCGGCCTCAGTCCGAGGACCTGCCTCTTTAAAAAGAACGACGGCGGTGACAACCCGGATACCTCATCGGATATATCAGTATCGCAAAGCGAGGCAAACGATAAAGCCAGAATGGTATATAATGCTGTCGAGAAAGTCTATGATACACATAGATCAGAAGGCTTCTCCTTCTACGACAATCATATCGGCTATTTCGGCCCGGCGAGATTTGACGAGCTCGATGTGACCGATGCCATTACCGGCAATATACGGGCTGAACTGAGTTTTCTGGAACTCACCGACGGATATTTTTCCTGGATGATAGATGAAGATAGCTACAGCGTTGTCTATGCCGAATGGAGAGATCAGCCGGACGGCGGAGTAGTCGGTAGATATCCTGACGCAGATATAAACAATACACCCACACAAAACCCAGTGTACGACTATGCTGCAAAGTCAAAGCTAAAAGCCTCCAACTCAAATGCTAAGCTGGTATTCACAACGATCACAGGAATATGCTCTGATCTTACAGCCGAAGGCAAAAGCTACAGTATAAGCCGCGGGTACTTCGCCCCCACGCTCGTCAGTGATCTGCGCGAGGACGTTCCCATACAGAAGGCAGTCAAGCAGGCCATGACAGAAAACGACTCGATCGACGGCTGGGTAAGCTGGAAAATCAATGAGGACTGTACGGTAGAATGGGCGCAGTGGTCGTCGGATTATACAGGCATTGTGGGACAGTATCCTGATCCCGAGACAGATCCGTCAGTAACACATACTGCTGGTGAGCATATCGTCAGCGACACTGTATACGAATGAGCACGGCGAAAGGATGATATATATGGAAATGATTAAGGTTTAGGCAACTTATCCGATGAAGATGTCCGTAATCTTGAGATAGCCTTTTTAGTAGTCCCTGCCGTCATTGCTTTGATCTCGGCTGTCGGCTTCGGCATAGCCTGCCGGGCGATAGTCAAGGGAAAGGGATACCCGCCGGAAATGAACAGAGGTTTTCTGTGGGGATTCTTCCTCGGACTCATCGGGCTGATAGTATGCGCAGTGAAACCTGTTTACGGACAGATGAACCAATTCTACTACAACGGTCAGCCTATGAACGGCGGACAGTACGGTCAGCCCTACGGCAGCCAGCAGTTCGGCGATCAGTACAGCCAGCCCTACGGACAGAACTTCAGCGGACAAGACGGCTGGTACTGCTCCTGCGGGGCACAAAACACGGAAGGCTCAAACTTCTGCCGCATATGCGGAATGAAGAAGAGATAATATTAGTATTGCGGCGGAATAATGCCGCAGAAACGGAGAGATCATTATGGGATTCAAAATCTACACTGAACAAGATGCAGCGATAATACTTATTGTCGCAGGCATCGTCGGGATCGGCTTTGCGATAGGGCTGGGCTTTGCCGGCAGAGCTGTTGTCAGGGGAAAGGGTTACCCCGACGCTATGAACCACGGCTTTGCCTGGGGATTCTGGCTGGGCCTTATCGGACTTATCGTATGCGCCTGCAAGCAGCCCTACAATCAGATGAACCAGTTCTACAACGGCCAGCCTTTTAACGGGCAGCCTTATAACGGACAGCCCCCCTACGGTCAGCCTTTCAACGGGCAGCCCGGTCAGCCCTATAATAATCAGCAGCAGTACGGCCAGCCCTACAATGCACAGCCCTACGGTCAGCCTATGAACGGTCAGGCTGCTGCGGGGGGCGAGTGGACCTGCTCCTGCGGCACTTCCAATGCAGCCGATGCAAGATTCTGCAGCATCTGCGGCTCACCGAGACAGTAAGGGAGCCCTGATGCGAAAGATCACGGCTTTGCGCCGAATTTCAGCACATATCATATCTCATAACATAACGCAAAAAGACCTGTCCAATTTCTTGGACAGGTCTTGATCTTTTCTTATACGTTTTCTATGAGCATCAGCCCATTACAACGACAACATTGGTCTGCTCGGTAAGCTTGCACTGGCAGAGGAAGTTGCCCTCTACCTTCTCGCCGTTTACAGTCATGCTCTTGACGCCGGACTCAACGTGGTCGGGGTTCTGGATGTCGATGGACAGGTGGCAGCCGCGGAAGTTCTTCTCGATCTTGAAGCCGTCCCACTCGGCGGGGATAGAGGGGCTGATAACAAGTCCGTCAGCGTTCGGTCTCATACCGCAGATACCCTCTACGCAGCCTACCATAACAGTAGAGCCTGTACCTGTGAGCCAGTGAACGTGTGATCTGCCAGCGAAAGGCGAACGTGTAGCCTCGGTGAACTGGCCGTGTACGTAGGGCTCAAGCACTCTCTGCTCTGCCTTGGCGTTCATTGAAGCAGGCGAGCTCTCCAGGAAGTACTCGAAGGCTCTGTTTCCGTGACCGAGGAGGGACTCGGCAAGTATAGCCCAGCCCTGAGTCTGAGAGAAGATACCGCCGTTCTCCTTGGTGTCGGGATTGAAGATGTGCATAAGCGCACCGTCGAAATAGTTATCAACATAGGGAGGATCCATAAGCTTTACGCCGTAAGGAGTATTGAGAAGCTCGTGAACGCTCTCCATAGCGGTCTCAGCCTGATCCTTGGATGCGAAGCCGGAGATAACAGCCCAGCTCTGAGGATTGAGCCACATATTGGCCTCGGGATCCTTCTTGGCACCGACGATAACACCGTTGTCGCGGATGCCGCGGATGAATCTGTCCTCATCCCAGCAGGCTGCAAGGCTCTTGCCCAGTTCTTCCTGAGCCTTGGTGATGTAGTCGATATAATCCTTATCGCCTCTCTCCTCGGCATAGCCCTTCATCACGCTCATAGCATAATAGAGCTGGAATGCCACGAAGGTGCTCTCGCCCTGCTTGCCCATTCTCAGGCAGTCGTTCCAGTCAGCGTGGAGGCCGGCAGGCATCTTATGAGCGCCGAGTCTCTCCTGCGAGAAGCGGATAGCATTCTTGAGGTGGTCGTAAACGGAAGCCTCTCCGCCGCCCTCTTCAGCATATACAATGACCTCGTCAAGGAAAGCCTTGTTGCCGGTCTCGCCGATATACTTAACGATAGTGGGGAACAGCCACAGAGCATCGTCAGCTCTGTAAGAGGGATGTCCGGTCTCCTTAGCGTAAACGCTGTTCTCGTCATTCTCATCAGGGCAGGTCTCGTGGCCGGCCTTGTGGTCGAACTTAACGAGAGGCAGACCTCCGCCGTTGGATACCTGTGCCGAAAGCATAAATCTGATCTTTTCGGCAGCAAGCTCGGGATCGATATGGATGATACCCTGGATATCCTGAACGGTATCGCGGTAGCCGTAGCCGTTTCTCAGGCCGCAGTAAATGAAGGAAGCAGCTCTCGACCAGATGAAGGTGATGAAGCACTGATATGCGTTCCAGACATTCACCATATTATTGAACTCGGGGGAAGGAGTCTGTACCTGGAAGTTGTTCAGCTCACCGTGCCAGTAGTCAACAAGCTCCTTCAGCTCGGAATCTACCTTGCCGGGAGTCTTGTACTCGTCAAGGATAGCCTTGGCGGTTGCAGGATCCTTCTGGCCGAGGATATAAACGACCTCAGCCTCCTCGCCGGGAGCGAGCATGATCTCGGACTGGAGAGCGCCGCAGGCGTTGGAGTTATAGTTCATCTTATTGTCGCAGAATCCTCTCTCGACAGCGATGGGGTTGGAGTAGGTCCTGTAGGAACCGATAAAGCTGGACAGGTCGCCGTTGGAAGCAGAAACGGGAGCGCCCACCATACCGAAGAATCTCTCGCGGTGATTGGAGCCGGAAGCATCCTTGCCGGAGTTCTCATTGATATGCTGAACGATCATATTGCCGTTCTCGAAGCTGGTGCGGGTGATGAACAGGGTGTACTGCAGGTTTACCTGATCCTGCTCATAGTTATTCTCGTTAGTGAACTCAACGAAACCGAAGAGGGACAGGCTTCTGTAACGGTCGCCGTTATTCTTGATCTTAGCTCTCCACACCTCGTAGGTCTTGTTCAGGGGAACGTAATAGGTGACTTCGCTGTGGATATGGGAATAGCAGGCGTTCATAGTGGTATAAGCCGTACCGTGGCGGCACTTGCTCTTATACTTATCCAGAGGCTTGCCTACCGGCTGCCAGGAAGCAGACCAGTAATCATTGTCGTCGTTGTCGCGGATATAGATATATCTTCCGGGAAGGGCCATAGTGCTGTTGAAGCGATAGCGGGCGATACGTCCGTTGGCACCGCTCTTCACGAAGCTGTAGCCTCCCGCATTATTCGACACGATAGCACCGTATTCAGGCGAGCCGAGGTAGTTGGCCCAGGCTGCGGGCGTGTCGGGACGGGTGATGACATACTCTTTGTTTTCAAGGTCAAAGTATCCGTACTGCATTTTATCAAACTCCTTTATAATAAGATAGGCGCACAGCGCCGAATTTCCGACTTTAAGTCTAAGAATATTGTAGCATATTAACCACAACATTACAAGGGGGTTAATGGAATTTTAAGAGATAATTTTTTCTGATATGTAAGAAAAAACAACCTCGCCGGAAGGCCCTCAGGATATTAAGGCAATACCGCACAACCCCTGTGCGTCAGATTGCGCGCAAGCTCAATAAAGTTGAGCTGAGATTTTCGTCAGATTGCCTAAATTCGACGCAGGTTTGCAAGCGAAGTTCACTTCGCTTTACGCAACGTCAAGGAGAATTTGGGTAATATGACGGATAAGCCGGTCGTCAAGCAGGCTTGACACGGCAGATGACGTGCAGAGGCGTTAGCCGTGGGTTGTGCGGTGTTGCCTTAAACGTTTTCGTAAGACAGGGACTCAGCGGCGGCTCAGAGGAGAGAAAAAACACCCCGCCAAAGACGGGGTGAGCATACATCATTTCTTATCTGAGCTGTTGTTATTGTTATTTTTATTCGGCTTATTGTTCCTGTTCTGACCGCTGTTGTTACGGCGGCGGTTATTGCGGCTGCCATTGCTGCGATGCTGTCCGCTGCGGTTCTGACCGCCCTGTTTCCTCTGGCCGCTGTTCTGGCGGGGCTTGGGGTTTTCCGCAGGCTTGGGAGCATCAACCGGCTCTGGGATCTCAATAAACTCCACATCCGGCTCGGGTTCCGGTTCGGGTACCTTTACGTCGTCGAGGATGAACGGTTCGGGCTCCGGCTCGGGTTCGGTCTTTGGTGCCAGAGAGGGCGTTTCCTTTACGGAAACAACGGGAGAGGCTTTCTCGTCCACGGAAGGAGTCTCCGCGGCAGTTTCCTTCTGCTGTTCAGCCCTCATCGCATCCACATCAATGATAATATTCTCATCCGGCAGGCCGCAGGGTATGCTGTGGGAAGATCTTCCCGCCTTTACCCAGACGATCAGCCCTGAGAGGAACATAAGCCCGGCAGAAACTATCGGGAGCACATAATAGAATACCGAAAGCACCTCGTCGAACTTCTTCATATCCTGCTCAATATTATCCAGCAGCAGTGTTGCCCAGGTATAGTTGAGAGTGCCGCGGTCGCTGGTGCTGAAAAAGAGTATATGTCCTGTTACGCAAAGCAAAAATGCAGTCACCGTTACAAGAGCGCCTATATCGGTGCCCAGCTTTTTGCGCTTGGCGCCGCCGAAAATGACGATCATCACGACTATCGACATAGCGAAGGTCACGATATGCCTTTCATAGCCTGTAAAGTAGGTGTACCAGGTCCTTCCTGAGAACAGGCCGATATCTATATGCCATTCCACGTTATGGACGATATATCCTATCGGCTCAAGAAGCATCCCAAGGCCGCCGGCAAGGAAAGCCAGCACCGCAAAAACGGCGGCGACTCCTCCGGAGGCAGCAAGTTTTTTCTCATTTCTGTTTATGCTCATTGTCAAAACACTCCCACGATAATATATAGTAATTATACACTATCCACGCACATCTTGTCAATGACTTTTAGCTGATTTCACATATTATTTAAGGCAATACCGCACAACCCCTGTGCGTCAGATCGCGCGCAAGCTCAACAAAGTTGAGCTGAGATTTTTCGTCAGAGTGCATAAATTTGACGCAGGCGGGCGAGCGAAGACCAATTCGCTTTTCGCCCGGCAAGGAAAA
>JAFXRI010000009.1 GCA_017526445.1 Ruminococcus sp.
GTGCTATGACGGGAAATATGCAAGCAGATGACGTGCAGAGGCGCAAGCAGCGGGTTGTGCGGTGTTGCCTTTATATTATCGTTGCAGCTGCAACAAGCATCTGGCATACAACATTTGATACTTCTATCACCCAGTGGACCTTCGGATCTTTCAGGTCAGCTTTGATCCCTATCCCGCACAGCATTACAAAAAGCAGTATAGCCGCGGCATACATTATCACCGAGATCACCGATCCCTGCCTTGCTGCAAGCGTTATCAGAGCTGCATACAGCATCACATACCCCGCTGCCCCGGTCAGAACAGCGACTGTGTTCATTTTTCGGCCCCTTCGGTATATAAGCACCAGCAGCGCCGCCGTGACTGCCGTCAGAGCGCAAAGCCATACATCATTCATATCTGCTGCATAGCGAAGGAGCATCAGCCCTGATACGAAGATCCCGGCATTCACGCAGAACACAAGCATCACCGGCATCCTGAACTTTATAAGCCCCAGCCCGACGATGACCTTTCCCGTAGGTATTATGAAGCCGAAGAAGACCGAGACTATCGCTCCGATAAGAAATACGGTGCTGTACGGCTGGCACATATCTTCACGGCAGTTCCTGACGATCGTCACCATCGTTATAAGGTAGCAGACCGGATTGATATAATCCAGCAGACCAAGCGGCACCGAAAAACTGCTGAATTTTTCTTCCTTCTTATCCATAATACGGACTTTCCTTCCGCTCAGAAAATATCTCCCCGCCAATGACGGGGAGTTTTTTTGATACGGTCACTTTTTCAGCGCCAGTACCTCTTCACTCGTAAAGTGATAGACCTTGTCGCAGAAGTGGCACTTTACTTCGGTGATCTCATCCTCTGCAAGACTGTCCAGCTCATCATTCCCGAGAGAGATCAGCGCCCTCTCCACACGTTCCTTCGAGCAGTCGCAGCGGTAGTTCACCTCAAGATCGTCCAGCACGTTGGGCTCCAGCCCCTCCAGCGCCTTCATAGCGATCTCCTCCGGATCCATCCCCTTTGAGAGCATCTCCGTCACCGACTGCATATCCTTTATGTTCCGTTCGATAACATCTATCGCCTCGTCCGGCGCAAAAGGCAGCAGCTGTATAAGGAATCCCCCCGCCTGAGCCACCGACAGGTCCGGTGCCACCAACACTCCGAGAGCACACACGCTGGGCACCTGTTCGCTCGTGGCAAGATACGAGGTGATATCCTCAGCGATCTCTCCCGAGACTATGGGTATCTGCCCGGAATAAGGCTCCTTCAGCCCCAGATCCTTTATCACAGAAAGGGTGCCGTCGGTACCCACTGCTCCCCTGACGTCCAGCTTACCCAGCTTGTTCAGCGGCAGCTCTACTACAGGGTTCTGTATATAGGCCTTGACGTTGCCCCTGCTGTCCGAAACGGCGATAAGCGCCCCTGCCGGGCCGCCGCCTGACATCCTGACGGTTATGCTGTCATTATCACCTTTGAGTCCGAAGCCCAGAAGCGATGCTCCCAGAGCCAGCCTCCCAAGCGCTGCCGTACACACCGCCGAGGTCTTATGTATCTCCTCTATACGCGAAACAATATCCCGCCCGTCAATGGCGCTGCATACAACGGATGCGTCCGCGCTTATAGTCCTTACTATCCTTCCCATTTATGTCTTCCTTTCATACATAGCGGCCTGTCCTTCAAAACAGCACCACGCAGCCCTCAGCTAACGTTTCTGCAGGGATGCATCAGCCCTGCGCTTCGCCACATAGACAGCCCTCTCGCTTTTGTCATTCAGAGGATCGTCAGTGTATCCGTCATAACGTGCCAGCACGTCCATCCCTGCCTTATCCAGCAGCCCGGTCAGTTCCCCGTCCGTCCATACCCTTTCAGTAAAGCTCTCGGAGAAGCGGTCATAGGCGCCGTCCTCCCTTTCCTCAAATATATCAAGGAATATCTCCACCGAGCCGTCGTCCTCGTTATACTGGTTCTGCCACGCACAGAAGAAGCCCTCCATATCATAAGTGAAGGCGTTCTGTGCGAGCACCTCACGATGCTTATAGAGGGTGTTTACATCAAATATGAACAGCCCGTCCGGATAGGCAAAAAGAGACACCCTCTCAAAGAACCTCCCCACCGACTCGCTGTCCGGCAGATGGTTGACACTGTCAAGGGTGCATACGGTCACGTCGATAGTACCGTACATATCAAGTGCGGTCATATCCTGCCTGAGATACTGTATCGGCAGACCGCTGTCGAACTTCTTGTCGAGCGCTTCACCCAGCATCGCGTCCGAGCCGTCGGTACCGATCACATCAAAGCCCCGCACTGCCAGCTCCTCACAAAGGCTTCCGGTGCCGCAGGCGGCGTCAAGGAGTATCCCCTTCCTGCCGCCGAAGCGCTCCGTATAACGCACCACAGCGTCTGCGATCCCGCCGTACTGAACATTGGCCGTGAGCCTGTCATAGAACCGTGCAAAGCTGCCGTAGCCGCTCATTATTCCTTGTCCTTCTTAGCATTGAGACGGTCAAATACTATATTGTACCCGCCGCTGCCGTCATAGGATATCGAGCGGTTCACACGGCTGATAGTAGCAGTCGAAGCACCGGTCTCAGCGACTATATCGCTGTAAACATGGTTCTCCACCAGCAGCTTGGCGACCTGAAAGCGCTGCGAAAGGGCTTTCAGCTCGGGAATAGTACAAAGATCCTTAAAGAACAGTCTGCACTCCTCAACAGTTTCCAGGCAGAGTACTGCCTCATAAAGGTCATCAAGGTTTCTGATCTCAAGTTTTTCTCTCATATCGATCCCTCCGTAGTCATAATGTAAAGTGCTAAATCTGATTATAGTTTAGCACATTACAGAGCAAAAGTCAAGTACTTCAATGCACAATTCACAATGTCATTTTCACATCAGAAATTAAGGCAATACCGCACAACCCCTGTGCGTCAGATCGCGCGCAAGCTCAATAAAGTTGAGCTGAGATTTTTCGTCAGAGTGCATAAATTTGACGCAGGCGGGCGAGCGAAGACCAATTCGCTTTTCGCCCGGCAAGGAAAA
>JAFXRI010000064.1 GCA_017526445.1 Ruminococcus sp.
AAGCTCGTGATAGACCTGTTCAATATCGTCCTGCACCAAAACGATATTCTGATCGGTGCGGGAAACATCAACGTTTTTTGCAATGAATTTTCGGTTATCATGACCGATACTTCCTTTACCGATGCGTCCGCTGATAGTCCTCTTTATGTTATCACGCTCCTTCCAAACGCGAGCGCCATACGGCGCGAATTGTTTGTCATTTCGTTCTATGAGGTAAGCACTCCCGCCTTTGTTACTTTCGCGAAAGTAACGCAAAGATGCTTTTGTCACTCCTGAACGGAGCGACAAAAGCCTTTGCGGCAGGCGTTCCCCCTGCACTCCCTTTTCGGTCGGGCTTCGCCCGCCGATGTTGATCGGGCATACACCCGAAGCGGTTTGGTCAGCTCTCCGACTTCATTCCGTCGAGGGTGACGGTTATCAGCTTGATGTTTTCAAGCAGTTCTTTGTCAACCCCTGCACCGTTCTCAATGCGCTTTAACTCATCAAGGACTTCACCCAAACGATCTTTCAGCGCCTTATACACTCGCGGGTTTCCCTGCACCACAATATCACGGCACAGCAAGCGTTTCACGATGTAGTCCTGCTTGGTCAATCCCGAGAGCGATACCGCCACATTGATTTGAGCGTCCTCCTCGGGTGAAACTCTGAAGCCTATCGTCCGCGAACGGAATCTGCCTTTGTTGTCTATATTTTTAGCCGACATATTTTTCCTCCTTATGCAGCTCACTTAGCTTGTCCGCCATATCCGATTGTGTCGAGGGGAATAAGTGAGCATATCTGTATGTGATGTCAATACTTTCGTGACCGACACGGTCTGCGATAGCGACTGCTGAAAATCCCATTTCGATCAGTAATGAAATATGACTGTGCCGCAGATCGTGTATGCGTATGCGTTTTACACCCGCCGCCTCTGCTCCGCGTATCATTTCACGGTAGAGATAGCTCTTGGTCACATCAAAAAGGCGGTCGGTCTTTTCAATGCCGTAAAGCTGCCTGATGTAATCCTGCATCTCCTCTGCGAGGAAGTCCGGCAGCTTGATGACACGCTTGCTCTTTGGCGTTTTCGGGTCAGTAATTATGTCCCTCCCGTTCAGGCGCTGAAACGATTTTGTGATGCTGACTGTCTGCTTGTCAAAATCGAAATCTGCGGGCGTAAGCGCCAAAAGCTCACCCTCGCGTATCCCGCACCAGTATAGCATTTCAAACGCATAGAACGAAAGCGGCTTGTCCATTATTTCTTCGGAGAATTTTTTGTACTCCTCCTGCGTCCAGAAGGACATTTCCTTTGCCTGAGCCTTGCCCATATTCCCGACCTTGGAGGCAGGGTTCTCTCGCAGTCCGTAGTATTTTACTGCATGATTGAACAGCGAGGACAGCTGATTATGCAGCGTTTTCAGATATACGGGTGAATAAGGCCGTCCGTTTTTATCCTTGCCTTTGAGCATCTCGTTCTGCCAGGCGATGATGTCCCGAGGTACGATCTCTGCCATTTTTCTGTCCCCGAAGTAAGGCAGCAGCTTGGTGCGGATGATATGCTCCTTTGTGTGCCATGTGTTTTCCTTGACGCGGTTTTTCATATCCGCCGTATAGGTCTCCACAAAGCTCGCAAAGGTCATATCTATATCCGAATTGACCTTGAGCATCTGTTCGCGCTCCCACTGCTGGGCTTCTTTCTTAGTAGAGAACCCGCGCTTCTGACTCTGCTTACGCTGTCCCCGCCAATTCGTATAGCGGAATACCACCCGCCAGGTGTTGGTTTTTGTCTCTTTGTAAATTGGCATTTTACTCCTCCTTTTCATCCGAACGCTCGCCGTAGCAGGTGCGCTCACGGAAATACTTGGCATTGACGCGCCCCGCTATGGTGATAAAACCCTTCTCTTTCAGCTCGGCATTCAGCTGCTGCACGATCTTGTAGGCATAGGACTTGGACACCCCCAACTCGTCAGCGACCTCCTGCACTTTCATAAAACCCTTATTTTTCATTCTTATCCTCTCCCTTCATATTTTTCTTTCTATTGAGCACATTAAGCATATATGCTTAATGCTCCTATCCTTATTATATTAAACAATTCTGCTTATGTCAACCCTTTTCACATACTTTTCATAAACTTTTTTGTTAAATATCACTTGACAGCATTAAACATATATGCTATAATCAAATCAACAAATAAGTCAGGAGGTTTTACTATGGCAACAGGTGAACGCATCCGCAGGATACGGACTATGCGGGGAATGACCTTAAAGTATCTCGGAGAATCGGTAGGCTTTCCCGAAAATACCGCAGACATCCGTATGGCACAATACGAATCGGGGACGAGAACTCCGAAAGCCGACCTCACGGAGAAGATCGCATCTGCTTTGGACGTTGTTCCCGAGACACTTGCAGTTCCCGACATTGAGAGCTATATCGGAGTTATACACACTCTTTTTGCATTGGAAGATAATTTCGGTCTGAAGATCGACAAGCTGAACGACGAAGTCTGTATACGCCTTGACAAGGACAGCACCGAGTTTTTCAATATGGTCACGATGTTCAAGGCCTGGGAGCAGCAGGCTGAAAAGCTCCGCGCAGGCGAGATCACCAAAGAGGAATATGACAACTGGAGATACAATTACCCCCGTCTCGACAAATCGGGTTCTATCAAAAAGATAAAGCAGCTATGAACTATCCATACTCTCACCCCCAAAGACAAAAAGAGCTGACCGATCACAAAAAATCGGTCAGCTCTTAACTGTATGAATAATTTCGAAATTGTTGCCAAAACGTTGCCGCAGGACGTGAACGAATGGCTTGAATCGCGTATTTACGCGGGTTTGCGAAGCTTAAACGTCACTCCCACTCAATAGTAGCACTCGGCTTAGGTGTAAGATCGAACAACACACGGTTCACATTTTCTACTTCCTTGGTGATGCGGTCGGTGATGTGCTGCAGCAGTTCAAAGGGCACGTTCTCCACTGTGGCGGTCATAGCGTCCTTAGTGTTGACAGCGCGGATTATCACAGGGTACGCAAAGGTGCGCTTGCCGTCCTTGACGCCCACCGATCTGAAGTCGGGTACTGCTGTGAAATACTGCCATACCTTGCCCTCAAGGCCGTTCTTCGCAAACTCCTCGCGGAGAATAGCATCGCTCTCGCGCACCGCCTCAAGTCGGTCACGGGTGATGGCTCCAAGGCATCTTACGCCGAGGCCGGGTCCGGGGAAAGGCTGACGGAAGACCATATTGTCGGGGAGGCCCAGAGCCTTGCCGACTACTCTTACCTCGTCCTTGAACAGAAGTTTCACAGGCTCCACCAGCTCAAATTTCAGATCTTCGGGCAGACCTCCCACATTGTGGTGAGCCTTTACGCCGTCGCTTTCGAGAATGTCAGGGTAGATCGTACCCTGAGCGAGGAACTCGATACCGTCCTGCTTTCTTGCTTCCTCCTCGAATACGCGGATGAACTCGGCGCCGATGATCTTCCTCTTCTTCTCAGGCTCGGATACACCTGCGAGCTTATCGAGGAAACGGTCCACAGCATCGACATATATAAGGTTGGCGTTCATCTCGTCACGGAACACCTTCACGACCTGTTCCGGCTCGCCCTTCCTGAGAAGGCCGTGATTAACGTGTACGCAGACGAGCTGCTGACCTACAGCCTTGATAAGCAGAGCAGCCACCACCGAGCTGTCAACTCCGCCCGACAGTGCGAGGAGCACCTTCTTATCCCCGATCTGCTCTCTCAGTTCCCTGACCTGCTGATCGATGAAAGCCTTGGCAAGGGCTTCGTTAGTAATCCTCTCCATAGATTCCGGTCTGACATTTGAACTCATACTGATCCTCCTGTTCCGAGCCTGTCCCTTCGGCGGCTCTGAAATAATCGGTCCTTGCTGCTTTTGATTATAGCACATCCCCCTCCTTTTGTCAACAATAGATAATGAAGCGCAGTGTGATTCAGTTCTCACGAAGGGACTTTGTAATTTCTTTTTACCATTTGCGTAATCATTTGTTAAATAATAAAAATATTGTTTTTTTGTTTATTTCGCTTGACTATTGCAGGGAAATATGTTATAATTTGGAATAGGATGTGAACATCCTACTGAAATAAAAGGAGGAATGTTAAAATGGCAACAAGCAAAGCGTGGAAGAAGATAGCAGCTTCTGCTATGGCTCTCGCACTGGTGTTCGGTGTAGCCGGCACATTCGGTGCCAAGAGTTTCATCGGATCTGACATCGCTGTATTCGCAGCAGAGGAAGAGACTCTGGGTGATACCGGACCTTTAAACAGCGATGAAAGGTATGATGTAGTTCAGTCTGAAGGCGGTACTGTCGAAGCTGAGCTGACAGAAGACGAAGAAAGTATCATTATTACCGCTACTCCCGATGAGGACTATATACTCAGCCGCGTACTGGTAAACGGCGAGCAGGTAGCTATCAATGACAATGACGAGTATGTTATCTCACTGGACTATTATGAGGGCCAGGATATCACTATATCAGCAGAGTTTAGCGAGGACTTCGGTGTTACCATCGGTACAGCTTCTCACGGATATGTAGGATATAAAACCTATGAAGACGATGACGGCGAGATGGTATTCGAGATAGTTGTAGAACCCGAGGATGGCTACGCAATAGATAAGGTATTGGTTAACGGCGAGCAGATCGCTGTAAACGACCAGGGCAAGTATGTCATCGATATCCCCAGCGAGCCTATCACCATCGGTGCAGAGTTCGTTAAGGTCACCTACAACATCGACACTGCTATCGAAGGCGGTTCGCTTGTTGACGAGGTCGTTACTGATGAAGAAGGTTCCGCAGTAAAGATCACTCCCGTTCCTAACGACGGTTATGTATTCGTTATGCTGCTCGTCAACGGCGATCAGGCTGCAGTTAACGATAACGGTGAGTATCTTATCGCTCTTTCCGACGACGAGGTAGCTGACATTACTGCTATCTTCACCAAGGGTGAGATCGAGGTTGAGGAGCCTGCAAACGGTTCACTTACGTATGAGATGCTCTGGGACGATGAAGACGGTGCTGCTATCAGAGTTACCGCTACTCCCGACGAGGGCTTTGAGATCGAAGGCGTTTATATCAACGACGATCAGGTAGCTGTAAATGACGACGGCGAGTACGTTATCGGCCTCAACGCATACAGGGATACAAAGGTCGTTCTTTCCGCTGTATTCAAGGGTCCCGAGATGATCACAGTTGATCAGACTGCCAACGGTTCCGTAGATTATGAGATGATTCAGGACGACAACGGCGAGTTCACAGCTGTAAAGGTCATTCCTACTCCTGATGCAGGATACAGAGTTGACAAGGTGCTCATCAACGGCGAGCAGATGGCTATCAACGATCAGGGCGAGTATTTACTGGAATTCCCCAGTGATCCTATCGTGATCTCTGCCGAGTTCGTTAAGATGGAAGAGCCCGAGCCTGCTCCCGCTCCCAGCAAGGATACTCCCGCTCCCGCACCCGGCAAGGACAGCGTTCCGAAGACCGGTGCCGCAGCAGCAGGCATTGCAGCTATTACAGCAGCAGCCGCAGCAGCTATCGTTATCGGCAAAAAGAAAAAGTAATTGATCTGAACAAATAAAAAGCGGACAGCTCAGGCTGTCCGTTTTTTTGTTGGGATATTACGCTGCACACCGGATAACAGTATGCTCCGCTAATGCGGTCACGCCCTCAGCGCCCGCATTAGATCAACGTGCGAAGGATTGTAGTTGCTGGTTATCGACATTCCGAACAGTACGTCTGTGGCTCCGACCTTCTGGAAGAAGTCCTGCATCTTGATATAGGTGTATCTGAAATCCACAACGTAGATCTTCTCAAAGCTCCCCACCAGGAAAGGCACCAGCGCGTTGCCGTAGCTGTCCTTGATGAGTACGAGAGTCCTGCCGTTCTTTACGTCTGTCTTGATCTCGCATATATTGGTGTCGGTGCCGAGGAATGCAAGATAGCATCCACTGCCCGATACCCAGTCGAAGAACAGGTCTCCGCTCTGTCCGTTGGAGAAATATCCGTCATAATACTTGGTGGAGTAGCTGTTGGCGGGCTTGTAGTAGGTGAAGGTGTCGGGATGATCCGCCAGCTCCTGCAAATTGCCGCTGTACATATACAGCGAGCCGAGATAGTCCTGTTTCACGCACTTCTTGTAAGTGCTCAGCGGTGCAAAATCAACGCCGGCGATCTCAGCGAACTGCTTGACCGCATAGTATGCGCCGAGCGGCTGCCAGTGATGATCGGTGCGGGAATAGATATACTCGTCAAGATGCGAGCCCAGGTTATCGTACAGGTCAACAAGGGTGACGTTTTTCAGCTTCTTTCCGACAACATTTATCGCCCAGTGCTGGTCAGTGAAGGTACCCTTCATATTGGGCGGCTCATAGTAAGCCGACGAAAGAGGTATAGCCATATTATATACGTTCACGCCGTCGCCCACCATTTTCTTGTAGTCGTTGACCACCTGGGCAAAGGTCTGACCGTTGGACTCCAGCCCGTAGAAGGGCGGCAGGCCGCGTATCTTGTTTCCCTTGTATCTGTCACACACGACAATGTTGCCTGCCCATTCTCCGCTTTCGGGCATATAGCTGCCGTCATCCTCCTCCGCATAGGCTGTAGTAGTAGTCTCGGGAGCCTTTGTGGTCGTAGTGGTCGTAGTAGTAGTGGTGGTCGTTGTAGTTGTTGTAGTTGTGGTGGCAGCTGCAGACGTTGTGGTCGTGGTCGTCGCAGCGGTCTTGGAAGTGGTCGCCTTGGTGGTCTTCTTTTTCGTTGCAGAAGTCTCGGGCGACTTGGTCTCCTTAGTAGTGGTGGTATCCGCAGAGGAAGGCTCTTCGGATGAGGCGGAAGTGGTATCGGGTGTCACGGTGGTCGTGACAGTCTCCTCTGCCGACGAAGAACTGTCTATCCTTGATATTTTCGTGGCGCCGCTGTCATCGTTAGCACAGCCGGACATTATCGCGGCGGCGGCCAGAGCAGCAGCGGCTGCTTTAACATAGCAGAGCTTCATAGCTCACACTCCTTGTACTCAGAATACGGGCAAAATATGCCGTGTTATATTATAACACACTTTTTCCCATAATTCAAGTACTTTCGGAACGTCGCCTCTCACTGGCCGTCCATAATGCTTTTCAGTCTCGCCAGCAGCTTTTTCTCCCGCCTTGAGACCTGCACCTGTGTCATTCCCAGCAGCCCTGCAGTGACTGTCTGAGTCTTGCCGAGGAAATACCGCAGGAAGATCAGCTTTCGGTCTTCTGTCTCCAGCGACGAGAGAGCCTGGCGCAGCGCCAGCCTGTCGGTAATGTCCGTATCCGGCGGCGGGACCGGTATATCCGCCTCGCTGCCCTCGCTGTCGTCAAGGCAGGAGGTAAGGCTCACCGGAGGCATCGCTGCCCCCAGCGCTTCGGTGACAAGCTCGCTGTCCTCGCCGCATATCCTGCAAAGCTCCGAGACTGTGGGCTCTCTCCCCTCTTTGAGGAGGAAACGCTCCCGCTCTCTCGTGAGACGAAGGGACAGCTCCTTTAAGCTCCTGCTGACTCTTACGGCTCCGCCGTCGCGGAAAAGCCTTCTTATCTCCCCGAGTATCACCGGCACCGCATAGGTCGAGAAGCGCACTCCCCGCCCTTCATCGAAGGCCCTTGCCGCCTTCATCAGCCCGATGCACCCCGCACCGTACAGATCGTCGTATTCTATGCCCTTGCCTCTGAAACGGTTGGCACACATATGCACCAGTCCCAGGTTCTCTTCGGCAAGACGGCTGCTGTCAGACCTCTCCATCGGCGGGTTTTCTGGTGCGGAGAGTACGCAGCATCGTAACTGTGGTGCCCTTGCCTTCTCTGCTCGTTACACGGAGCCTGTCGGTAAAGCTCTCCATTATCGCAAAGCCCAGGCCGGCACGCTCCTCATCAGGGGCAGTGGTAAAAAGGGGCGTCCGCGCCTGCGCCACATCCGGGATACCGCAGCCCTTGTCCCGTATCCTTATGTAAACGCGCATCCCTTCCAGTATGCGCACCTGCATTGATATTATCCCCACCGTGTCCCGGTAGGCGTGGACGATGCAGTTGGTCACTGCCTCCGATACCGCTGTCTTTATCTCGCTGAGCTCGTCCAGCGCCGGATCCAGCGAGGATATGAACCCGGACACCGCCAGCCTTGCAAAGCGCTCATTCTCCGAAAGGCTGGGGAACTGCACCGTCATTTCATTAAGACTGCTTTCTTTCATAGCTTTATCCCTCCCACGAAGCTCCTGTGCTTCTGATAGATGATGCTGCAAAGCCGTCCCACTCCCGCCAGGTCCATTACCTTCCTGACCTCCGGTGAAGGGTTCACGGCTATGATGCTTCCGCCCAGGTCGTTCATCAGCTTGTACCTCCCGATGATGAGACCTATCCCCGAGCTGTCCATAAAGCCCACCTTCTCAAAGTCGAGTATCAGCCTGAGCGGCAGGTGTTTTAGTATCTCCTCATCCACAGGGGTACGCAGTCCCCTGGCTGTACAGTGATCTATGTCCCCCGAAAGCTCTGCAAGGACAGTTCGCGTAGAAGCATCATAGAAAACCGAAACGGGCATATTATCATTCCTTTCCATTGGACTTGTCTGTTACTGACACAATAAGATGATACCACAGCTTTGCTGAATAATATGTCGAACCGGAGCCTCCGAAAATCAGATCCCGCCCGTTTCATATCATCAGAAAAGGCGAATATCTTTATATCAAATATTTAAGTAAATACATCAAAAAATGAATATTTCTTTATCTTAATTTCAAATCGAGTTTATATTTTTGTAATTTATAATATCTGTACGATATAAACCACCAAAAAGCGGTGCTATACTATAGGTGTCAGAATGGATAGAAGATCCATTCACAGTCGGAAATTTTTGTGCAAATAGCAGAGAGGTTTGCACAGCACTTTGAACGGAGGTAGGAATGATGAAAATCAGAAGGTTGGTTAGTCTGCTGACAGCAGCAGCGATCGTAGCAGTCGGAACAGTCGTTTCGACAAGCGCAGCATCGACATTCAACGGAAGCTATTTCGGGACCGGCTTCGACAGCTATGACTGGGGCAAGATGGAAGCATCTGACGGATGGTCCAACGGCGGAATGTTTGACTGCACCTGGAGCAAGGACAACGTTCAGTTCTCCGGCGGAAAGATGAACCTTTCCATCACCGGCAATCAGTGGCAGGGCTACAAGGGCGCTGAGTACCGTACAACTCAGGCTTTCGGCTACGGAATGTACGACGTCAGCATGAAGCCTATCAAAAACGACGGTGTCGTATCGTCCTTCTTCACCTACACAGGCCCCTCGGACGGTACTGTATGGGATGAGATCGACATTGAGTTCCTCGGCAAGAACACATATCAGGTACAGTTCAACTACTACACCCGCGGCCAGGGAAATCATGAGTATGTTTACAATCTTGGATTTGACGCTTCCCAGGGCTTCCATCAGTACGGATTCTACTGGGACAAGACCAGCATAACCTGGTATGTTGACAAGAAAGCGGTTTATACTGCGTACAGAGACATCCCCTCCACGCCCGGCAAGATCATGATGAACGTATGGAACAGCAAGGGCGTTGACGAGTGGCTCAATCACTACAACGGCAGAGCTCCTCTGACCGCACAGTATGACTGGATCTCCTACACTGCTCCCGGCAGCAGCGGCAGCAATCAGCAACAGCAACAGCGGCAGAACAACAATAATAACAAGTACAATAATAACAACAATAACAACAATAATTAGAATAACAATAACAGCAGCGGCTCCTTCAACTCCAACACCAAATACGTCATCAAGAGCGTGAACAGCGGCAAGGCTCTGGACGTTTCCTGGGGCAGCAAGGACAACGGTGCAAACGTTCTTCAGTACACCTACAACGGCTATGAGAATCAGAAATGGTTCCTTGAAAGGCAGTCAAACGGCTATTACGTTATCAAATGTGCCAACAGCGGCAAGGTCCTCGATGTAGCGTGGGGCAGCGGCGACGACGGCGCAAATGTACAGCAGTGCCAGTATTACGGCAACGCCTGCCAGCAATGGGAGCTCCGCAAGGTCGGCAACAACTACGCACTTATCAACAAGAACAGCGGCAAGGCTCTCGATGTATCCGGCAGATCCACAGCTGACAACGCCAACGTACTCCAGTGGAGATACAGCGGTGCCAACAACCAGCTCTGGAGCATCCAGCCCGCATAATACAGGCTGACGGATCTATACTAACAAAAACAAAAGCATACTTCATCATTACGGTGAAGTATGCTTTTTGCATATATGTACACAGACAACGGATCAGTGCTTTATTGCACAAACAATCGCAGAAAAAAACTGATGCAGAACGCCGGCAAAACATCCGGTGCTCTGCATCCGAAAACAAAGATAACACCGCACGGCCCGCGCACGCATCAGCTTCAGGTCATGCGGTGTTGTATTATGGGAAAGAACAGGGATCAAAGCCGCATACTCAGCTTAAAAGCTCCTTCAGTGTTTTCATTATCGCAGGAACGTCATACGGCTTGGCAAGGTGGCCGTTCATACCCACATCCAGAGCAGCCCCCCGATCCTCTTCAAAGGCGTTTGCCGTGACTGCTACGATAGGGATACAGGCTTTCTTTTTATCTTCGAGCGCACGGATCTGTCTTGTGGCCTCATAGCCGTCCATTTTCGGCATCTGAATATCCATAAGTACGATGTCATAGTATCCTGCGGGGGCGGATCTCATTTTCTCCACGGCCGCCGTTCCGTCATCTGCAATGTCAACGGAAAAGCCCGCATTGGTGAGGATATTCTCTGCAAGTATCTGATTCAGCTCGTTGTCTTCTGCCAGCAGGACGCGCTTTCCGGAAAAGTCAGGTTCAGCCGAAGGGGCGTCATTTAACTCCGGCTGTTCGTGTTCAGGAGAACTGCTGCTGATACTGCACGCAAGCTCAACTGTAAATTCGCTTCCCTCGCCCTCTTTTGAATCGACGGTGATCCTGCCGCCCATCATATCGATGATGTTCTTCGCGATCGCCATACCCAGACCTGTTCCCTGTATTCCGCTGACTGTACTGGTTTTTTCACGGGTGAAGGGTTCAAATATCGTCTTCTGGAATTCTTCGCTCATACCGATCCCGTTGTCCTTGATACGGAATTCAAATTCAGCGATGCCGTCAGTATGGGGCGGCTTCTCGATAACGCGAAAGCTGATCTTCCCTCCCGCAGGAGTGAACTTGATAGCATTGGACAGTATATTAAGCAGCACCTGGTTCAGCCTGAGCTTATCCGTGATAACGTCCTCATGTTTCACATCCTGAGTGTCGATATACAGCTCCAGCTGTTTTGAAACGATATCGGACTGGATGATCGTCATCAGGTCATGGATCATTTCAGGGATATGCACTTCGGTTTTTTCGATAGTGACCTTGCCGCTTTCGATCTGGCTCATATCAAGCACGTCATTGATGAGAGATAAAAGATGCTGGCTGGATACTGATATCTTACCGAGATAATCCTGCACCTGTTCTTTGCTGCCGATATTGGATTCCGCCAGCGCCGTGAAGCCCACGATAGCGTTCATCGGCGTCCGGATATCATGAGACATATTGTTCAGGAAAGCTGTTTTTGCACGGTTTGCGTGCTCCGCAGCAATGAGGGCATCAGACAAAGCCTTCTGACTTTCCGCAAGCTCGCTGTTTTTGGATTCAAGTTCCTTACGCGCTGTTTCCTTCGCTTCGACCTCCTTCTTTTTGCGCCGCACATCACGGACAAGAAGAAATACGATCACGCCGGCAATGGCAAGAATAACCGTTCCCACCAGCGCCATATGATCTCTCAGAAGATCCAGGAAGCTGTAAGAATACAGTCCGCTTGTATATCGGTATGAGATGCTCTGTGTATAATCGTCTCCCAACACATTGATGCCGCGGTTAAGGAGCTTCAGGAGCCCTTCGTTGCCGATCTTTACTCCAAAGCATCTTGCATCGCTGTAAGTCGTCTGACGAAGAGACAGGTCTTCGTACTCTTCGTTGCGCAGGATATCGTTTGCCCGCAGGCCGTTCAGAGTCACGCATCCCGCTTTTCCGTCAAGCAGAGCTTCAAGGCAGTCCTCACTCGACGGGTAAAATGTGATCTCAGCGTCGGGATAATTCGTTTTCACGAAATAGTACTGCATACGGTTGTTTTCATTGACTGCGAAATGCTTTGTGGTGTTTTCGGTGAATTCGCCCTTGTAAACAAGCTCAGCAGGCGATGAGGAAACAGGGTTAGACAGATATATACCGCTTTCCTCGGAGTAATACAGTCCGCCGCCCACAGGGAAAGCCACGTCGGTCTCTCCCGAATTGACTGCGGCGATCATATCATCGTAATTACTGTACCCGAGGTATGTCACGGTCATATCCTGCATCCCCAGAGCTTTCAAAGCAGCAGGAATAATGTCTTTAACGGTACCTGTCACTTCTCCCTGATCGTCTTTGTCGCTGTACGGGAGATAATTCTCGAGATAACCCACGCGCAGCGCCGTGTGAGTGTTCATCCACTCCCGCTCGGCCTGCGAGAATGCTCTAGCAGTAACACTGACGGAGTAGTATTTGGCCCGCAGCAGATTAAGATAATTCGGTTCTTCGGCAGCCAGCTGAGTCTGAGCTGAATCCAGCTCAGCCAACAGGTCCTGACGGCCCTTGTTTACGCACAGATAATAATCTGAAGTACCGAAAACGGTCAGCACTTCCGAATGCTCTCTGCCGTGAGCGCCGTCACTTTCTGCTGCGAGCACATCGACTTCATGTGAATCGAAGGCGCTGAACAGCTGTGTGTAGTCTGAATATGTAACTACGTCCGCTGAGATATGGTTGTTATCAAGATAGCTGTTCAGAGCGCCTACCATTGCGCTGTCCAGCACGCCGATCCTGCTGCCGTTCAGAGAACCGGGAGCAGCGGTGATATTCACATCCTCGTCGTGCTTGACAAGGTAATAGGACTCGTTACCCATTTCGGCATCGGGATAACCGAGCAGCTCAGCCCGGTCCTCACGCCAGGCGAGGCCTGCCATCATATCGATCCCGCCGTCTATAAGCATCTGATAGAGTTCGCCGAACTCACCGTAAACATACTCGTATTCCCAGCCGGTATATTCCGAGAGCTTTCTGTAATACTCATAGGCATAGCCGCTTTTGACCTCGCCTTTTTGTGCTCCCTCCTGAAAGACCTCGTTTTCGTAATATCCGACGCGGACAGTCTTTGTTTCGGCATCGGCAAATGCAGCAGCAGGAAGTCCTGCGGTCATAAGCACGACCGTACAGGCAAATAAAACAAGCCTGAGCAGCACTGTCCTGCAGTGATCGTTCCTGATATGTTTCATTCCCTTTCCTCCCTGATCTGACAGAAGAATAGTGTGTATCTGCCCAAGCGGACAGTTGACCGACAGATCCGGATGTTCCTATAGGCAACACCGCACAACCCGCGGCTTGCGCCTCTGCACGTCATCTGCTTGCATATTTCCCGTCATAGCACACAAATTTTCCTTGCCGGGCGTCAGCCCGCCTGCGTCAAATTTATGCACTCTGACGAAAAATCTGAC